>PLPA01000125.1 GCA_003159355.1 Acidobacteriaceae bacterium
ATTCCGCGATGGTGCTTCAGCTCCTCGACCGGCCCGGCAAACGACCACAGAATGTCGATGTCGGCGGCCTCGGCGGCCAGCACGGCAGCCAGCGTGGCGTAGGCCGTCTTGCGGTTCAACCCCGCCCGGCCGATGCAGGCTCCGGTAAGAAAGTGTGTGATGGGTTCCATAGCGCTCTGCCAACCATACTATCCTGCCCCGCGGCCTCCTATAATTCACCTCATGGGCGAACAAGACAACCCAGACTCCGTTTCTGCAAAGCGAGCCGCCGAGTTGCGCGCCGAACTGCGCCGCCACGAGCACTTGTATTACGTTCTTGACACGCCGGAGATCAGCGACGCCGCTTACGACGCGCTGATGAACGAACTGAAGCGCATCGAAGCCGAGCACCCAGAGCTGCTCACGCCCGACTCGCCCACCCAGCGCGTGGGTGGCAAGCCAGCCGAGGGCTTCCGCAAGGTCGCGCACTCGCGCCCCATGCTCAGCCTGGACAACGTCTACTCCGCCGAAGAGCTGGCCGCCTGGGAGGCCCGCTGTCGCGAACTGGCCGACCTGCTCACCGTCGAATACATGGCCGAACTCAAGATGGATGGCCTGAGCGTGGCGCTGCGTTACGAGCCAACGATTGACGGCGGATCGCGGCTGACGACCGGCATCACACGCGGCGACGGCCAGACCGGCGAAGACGTGACCTCCAACATCCGCACCATCCGCAGCGTGCCGCTCACGATCTCCGCCGAAAAACTGAAAGTCGCCGGCCTGCCGCCAGCCTTTGAAGTGCGCGGCGAGGCGGTGATGCCCGAAGCCGCCTTCCTGCGCTTGAACGAGGAACGTGAGCAGCAGGGACAGGCCCCAGCCGTCAATCCTCGCAATGCCGCCGCCGGAACGCTGCGCACGCTGGAGCCGAGCATCGTCGCCAATCGCCGCCTGGACTTCTACGCCTACTTCCTTTTAATCGAGGGCGAGTACTGGCCACAGGGCCAGCGCACCACTCTCGACACATTGGCCGCCCTCGGCTTCCGCGTCAATTCTCATCGCAAGCTGGTCGCATCGGTCGATCAGATGACCCGCTTCATCGACGCTGCCGAGGCCGAGCGCTCCACTCTCGGCTACGAGATCGACGGCGTCGTCTTCAAAGTGGACGTGCACGCCACGCAGCAGCGCCTCGGGTCTACGGGTCGCGCGCCGCGCTGGGCCATCGCTTACAAGTTCACCGCCCGCTCGGGCATCACGCAGGTCAACGCCATCACCGTGCAGGTGGGCCGCACCGGCAAGCTGACCCCGGTGGCCGAGCTGACGCCGGTCTTCATCGGCGGCACCACGGTGAGCCGCGCCACGCTGCACAATGCCGACTTCATCGAGCGGCTGGGCCTGAAGCTGGGCGATACGGTCAAGGTCGAGCGCGGCGGCGATGTGATCCCCAAGGTCGTCGAAGTGATCGAAGACGCCGATCACCACTGCGTGGGGCAGCCTTTTGTTTTTCCATCGAATTGTCCACAGTGCCACTCCGCCGTCGTTCGCGCCGAGGGCGAGGTGGACTATCGCTGCGTCAACGCAGACTGCCCCGCCAAGCTGCGCGAGAGCCTGCTGCACTTTGCCTCGCGCGGAGTGATGAACATTGAGGGGCTGGGCGAGGCGGTGGTGCAGCAGTTGTTGGATCGTAACTTGGTGCGCAGCGTCGCCGATCTTTACTCCCTCACTGCGGAGCAGTTGACCAGCCTCGACCGCTTTGCGGAGAAGTCCGCGCGCGCGCTTCTCGAAGAGATAGAACGCTCCAAAAAGGCAGGTCTGGCTCGCGTGCTGATGGGCCTGGGCATTCGCTTCGTCGGCGAGCGCACGGCGGAGTTGCTGGCGGAGGAGTTCGGCTCCATCGACGCGCTCAGAGCTGCCACCGCCGAGGAACTGGAGCGCGTCGAAGAGGTAGGTCCGCGCATCTCGCAGGCGATCCGCGAGTTTTTTGCGCAGCCGGCAAATCAGGGCCTCATCGAAACTCTCATCGCTGCGGGGGTGGAGATGACGGCGGAGAAGAAGCAGCGCTCAACGCAGTTGGCGGGAATGACGTTCGTACTCACCGGCACGCTGCCCACGCTCACNNACCAGCTACGTGGTGGCCGGCGAAGAGGCCGGCTCCAAGCTGGACAAGGCGCGCGAACTCAAGCTTCAGGTGCTGGATGAGGCTGGCCTGCTGGCGCTGCTTGCAGGCGCGTCGGCAACGCGGTAATCCCCTCATCCCCGCGCGCATACAGGGATGCGGAGTTGCGCACAAGAAACCTGGTGGTGCGCATCAAGGGAGAGATGGCCAAAAGAATCAGCAATAAATCCAGCCACATGGGGGCAAACTCACTTTCCTGCGAAGTTAGCGAGACGGCGAGTGCGCCAGACTAACACCAATTATATCGCTGACAAAGATTACATAGATTACAACGCTAACACTGCTTACAATCAACTTATGCGGTGGGGCCCGGCCGCGCCGGCGCAACCGGTGCGGGCGCGGTTATCGTCCCGCGGAAGCAGCCGGCCTTGGCATGGCGATCAGCCGTGCGGTAGACTCGACTTCCTTGTAGGCTGCGTCCGAGGCAAGGCTGATGTCAGCGCCCATGGACTGTTCCATGTATTCGTCATCGACATCGATTTGGGCTGTTTGCGGCACACGCGCCGTCAAGGCCCGGGCCATGAAGTCGTCCACCAGCTTGTGCACGCAGGTTTGCCCGCACAGATGCTTAAACCCCGGGCGCAGCCGGTTGCGCGTGTTCCAGCCGCTCACCCGCAGCTCCTCTCCCTGGTCATAGGCCACAAACCAGTGGTTCGTCTGCTTCTTCTCCGTTCCGCAGATGTCGCACGATATAGCCTGCCGGATCACCGCATCTCCCCCTGTCCGCACAGCCCTTACGCGGCCGGACTGATTCCCGTCTTTCCCTTGACCCCGATGCGCCAGGCAATCTCGAAGAGCCATAAACCCTCGAACTACCGCAAGCCGCGCAGACGAACCCTATGGAGCGCTCTGGGGGCGTCTATCTCTATTCCATCGCGTATTCGGCGAAATCCGTGAGAAGTGAACAGAAATAATCCATGAATGAAGCAATTGCGGACAGCAGGAAGCGGAACTGTCCTGAAATGGAACTCGTGGCGGGCTTCGATAAAAAATACCGGAGAGCTGGAGGAAATGAATCCTGATAAACGGCTGCACAGGCTGCGGAAATGGCCTGTCCGGAAGGAGGCGAGGGTTTCAACTCCCGCGTCACCCTCCGAGTGGCCCGCGCAGCTATACTTGAGCAATATGCAGCCGAATCTTCATCTTGGGTTCTTAACTATTCATACCTTCGGATTGATGATGTGGCTGGCCGCCGTGGCCGCCGCGTTTGTCATGGACCGCAGCTTCCGCCGTGCCCACATCACGGTAAAGGATCAGGGGGCCGATGCGATGAGCATGGTGGCCATTGCCCTGGTGGCCGGCATCGTCGGCGCCAAGCTGTGGCACATCATCGACACGCCCATGGAGTTTCGCTACATGGGTTGGAGCGTGCTCTGGGATACGGCCGGCTTCGCCTGGTTCGGCGGCCTGGTCTTCGGCATCTCCGCGCTGCTATTTCAGGGCTGGTGGGCGAAGATCGGCGCTCTGCGCACTCTCGACCTGGCCGCGCCTGCCGCCGCCATCGGCTATGGCATCGGCCGCATCGGCTGCTTCCTCTCCGGCGACGGCTGCTACGGCATCGCCATCCAGCCGGTGCATCTCCTCTCCTTTACCTTTACGCCCTGGGGCATGGCCTTTCCCCACGGCATCGAGCCGGTCTTCGTTCCCGTCTATCCCACGCCGCTCTACGAGCTGGCCGCTGGGCTGCTCATCGGCGGGTGGCTGTGGTGGAGAGCCGGCAAGCCGCAACCCACCGGCGCCATCGTCGGCCAGTATCTGCTGCTCACTGGAGCAGCCCGCTTCCTGGTCGAGTTTCTTCGCCGCAACCCCAAAATCCTCTGGGGACTGTCGAACGCCCAACTGGCCAGCGCCGCCTCGGTCCTTGCGGGCATCCTGCTGATTGCCTGGGCCGCCACCCGCCCTGCGCGCTCTCCGAATCAGGCTTGACAACCGGGCAGAGCGTTATCAGACAAAGCCGCACCTTCGCGGGTACTCGGAATTACAAGCAAAGGGGCTTACACTGAAGTTGCTCTGGATTTTTCGCGCGCTCACCATGCGCCGAACCTCCTTCATCCTTCTCGTGTTAGCCGTGTTCTTCGCGGCCTCCCTCGGCGTTCCGTCTGCTCATGCGGTCCGGACGCGCGGGCGAGTCTCGTCCCCAGAGCACCTTCGCACTTCCCACAACAAAAAACAGCCCGCTGAACCGAAGTTCAAAGCGCGGTCCAAAAGCCGCAGTGCCGTTGCGCGTCTGCGTTCGGTCGTGCTGATGCGGTATCGCCGCGCGCGGCCGCGCGTCGAGACCGAAGCCGCCGGAAGCGAATTCGTCAATCAGCCGCCCGCCGTCGAAGATGTATCTCTGCCAACCACGCGGATGGTGATGCCGCTCCCCCTGCGCGGCTCGTATGAGTCTCTGGTCAGGCAGAACGAGAAGACCGAGGACGACGGCCTGGAGCGCATCGAGGACGATGACGATCTGGCCGATCGCATCGCCCGCAAGATGCTGGTGCCGGTTCCGGTCTCCGCGGCGCTCAATATAAATGGCAACCTGCCGGAGAACCGCCGCTACTGCCGACCCTGGACGGCCAGCTTTCTCTCCGACCTCGCACGCGCCCATGCGACTGAATTTCACCATCCCCTTGAAGTCAGCTCGGCAGTGCGCACCGTCGCCTATCAAAAGCAGCTGATGAAGGTGAACGGCAACGCCACGGCTGCCGAGGGCGACGTCGCCAGCCCGCATCTAACCGGCGCAAGCATCGACATTGCCAAGCAAGGCCTCACCCGCCAGGAGATCGGATGGATGCGCGCCTGGCTGCTGCCTTTGGAAACGGCCGGCAAGATCGACGTGGAGGAGGAGTTCCGCCAGTCCTGCTTCCACATCACCGTTTACAAGAGCTACGCGCCGCCCAAACCGGCGCGCAAGCCGGCGACGCAGGCTGCGGCAGCGCCGGCCAAAGCAGGCAGGTCAGGGCTTTAATCCCGGCTAAATCAGATTTCTATTGCGCCAAGCATACCCTCCAAGGTTACAATCGCGGCCAAGGCCCAAAGGTCTAAGCGAGGCGGAATCATGAGCGATATGAATGTTCAACCTGCGGCCGGGGAAGCCCCCGGCCTTTCCCAGTGGCAGCGCGTTGCGAATACCTTCTCCGCGCCGTCGAAGACCTTTGCAGACATCAAACGCGGCAACCGCAGTTGGTGGATGCCGTTCATCATCTTTGTAGTTCTTGGCTACGTCTTTTTTGCGGTTGTTGCGTACAAGATTGGCATACAGCAGGTCGCGGAGAACCAGATTCATCTCAACCCGACTCAAGAAGAAAAGATGGCGCAAGCGCCGCCAGAGCAGCGCGAAATGGGCGTCAAGATCGCTACATACATTACTAAGGGCATCTTTATCGCCAATCCGGTTCTTGTCCTGGCGGGTGTTGCACTCTTGTCACTCGGTCTATGGGGCACAATCAACTTCGTCTTCGGTGGTAAGGCCACCTATGGCAGCATCTTTGCTGTATGGATGTATGCGAGTCTGCCATCAGTCATCAAAACACTGCTTGGGACTGTGGTAATTTTCTTCATTGCGCCAGAGTCATTCAACATCAAGAACTTTGCACCTACGAACTTGGCAGCCCTTCTCTTTCCCAATCCGGCGGAAGCCAATAAAGTCCTTTATGCCTTGGCGAATTCGCTGGATGGGGTGACCATCTGGACCCTTGTGCTATTGGGGATCGGGACGGCGATGGTGGCGGGCGTCAAGCGCAACTCCGGTTACATAGCGGTCTTCGGATGGTGGGTGATCTTTGTACTCTTCGGCGTGGGGATCGCGGCCATCACTGGCTGAAGCAATGCGGTAGTTTTTGTTCGCAACTTCCAGGCCTCGGAATCGAGGCCCGGGACGCCCCGCGCGGGGGCAGCCCTATAATTCAGCCGAGATGGAAATGCTGGCCGGAGCCGAGACCATCCGCGCCCGTCCGTGCCCGGGATTCACAACCTGCTCAGAAGACACGATTCCGAATTTCTCTAGCGCAGCCACATCGCGGCGCACCGCGCTCACATCCCGGCCCAGCGACTGAGCGAGATCCTTGATGGAAACCGTCTGATTCTTCACCGTCATGAAGAGATCAAGCCGGGATGGAGTGAGCAGCCGGACCATCTCCGCAGCACTCTCGAAGGTGATGCCGCGAGAGGGAGGAAATGGCCGGCCTGCCGTAATGGCCTTGGCGCGCTCTTTGGCGCGTTTTGCCCATCCCTCAAAACCGTCCGTGTAGATTTTTGTTTTCATAAGCAGCTCCGACTTTTCAACAATTCAATTTCCGCAAGAAAGCGGTCAAAGAGCACACCGTAAGGAACCGGCTCAATCACCTCAACCCCTCCTGCAAAGTGCCGGTGCGGCTGTCCGTGCGCCGAATCGTAGCCAAGAACCCGCCCATTATCTCCAGAAAACAGATGAAAGTTGATGAAAGCCAAATTGAAGCGAATGACTTTGCCTTCGGCATCTTTCCAGACTTCCTCACGAATCAACCCGTCTCCAGCGGTACAGCGAATGAGCGCAGCTTCATCGGTAACCTTGACGGGTTTCTGGACCGGCCTTCGCGCAGCGGTCATGTAAGGGAGTATAGCACAGATAGGATAGTTTACATCTCACCTGGAATCGATATGCCTCTCACAAACGCCAACAGCGCGAACCCGGACAGGATTCGCGCTGTTGGCGTTTACACGTTGGAAAGCTGTTAGCTGTTTTTACTCCGTCCAGCGCCGCATGATCAGCGAGGCGTTGATGCCGCCAAAGCCGAAGGAGTTCGACAGGCCGATGTCGAAGCTGTGGGCGATGGCCTTGTTGGGCACATAGTCCAGATGGCACTCGGGATCGACGTTCTCCAGATTGATGGTCGGCGGAAGCATCTGGTTGATCAGCGCCAGCACGGTGATGCCGGCTTCCAGTCCGCCCGCGCCGCCCAGCAGATGCCCATGCATCGATTTGGTCCCGCTTACCTTGAGCTTGTGGCTCAGAGCGTGCTCGCCAAAAACCGCCTCGATGGCTTGCGATTCATTGCCGTCGCCCGCAGGGGTCGAGGTGGCGTGGGCGTTCACGTAGCCCACCGCCTCCGGCTGAATGCCGGCGTCCTTGAGCGCGGCCCTCATGCTGCGTTGCGCTCCCATGCCTTCGGGGGCGATGCCGGTGATGTGGTAGGCGTCGGAGCTCATGCCGTAGCCGATGATCTCGGCCAGAATCTTGGCGCCGCGCGCCTTGGCGAACTCCAGCTCCTCGAGAATGAGAATGCCTGAGCCCTCGCCGATCACGAAGCCGTCGCGGTCCTTGTCAAAGGGGCGGCTGGCGCGAGTGGGTTCGTCGTTGCGCGTGGAGAGCGCGCGCATCGATGCGAAGCCGCCCACAGACAACTGCGTGACCGCAGCCTCCGCGCCGCCGGCGATCATCACATCTACGTCACCGTGCAGAATCATGCGCGCCGAGTCGCCAATGGCGTTGGCAGACGAGGCGCAGGCCGTCGCGGTGGCCGAGATCGGCCCCGTCGCGCCATAGCGGATGCTCACCTGGCCGGCTGCCATGTTGACGATGGCGGAGGGAATGAAGAAAGGTGAGATCTTGCGCGGACCGCCCTGCATCAGGTTGGTGTGCTCGCGCTCAATGATTTCAAAGCCGCCGATGCCCGAGCCGATGAAGACGCCCACCCGTTCGGCAATCTCCGGGGTGATTTGGAGACCTGATTGAGCCATGGCTTCCTGGGTGGCGGCCAAGGCATAGTGGATGAAGCGCGCCATCTTGCGCGCCTCTTTTTTGTCCACAAACTCGAGCGGGTCAAAGTTCTTGACCTCGGCGGCGAAGGTGGTCGTGAAGCCAGTGGTATCGAAGCCCGTGATGGGTCCCATGCCGCTGGCGCCGGCCATAAGTTGCTGCCAGACCTGGGGCGCGGTGTTGCCCACACCGCAGAGCAGCCCCAGGCCGGTGATGACGACTCGGCGGCTCAAGGGCTACTTGCCGCCTTTCGCGTTCTTTTCGATGTAGTCAATGGCGTCCTTGACGGTCTTGATCTTCTCGGCGCTCTCGTCGGGAATCTCAATGTCGAAGGCCTCTTCGAACTGCATTACCAGCTCGACTACGTCCAGCGAATCCGCGCCCAGGTCTTCCTGAAAGCTGGCTCCGGGGGTGACTTCGGCCTCGTCGACCTGCAACTGCTCGACGATAATCTGTTTGATCTTGTCTGCAACAGCCATGCGTGATTCTCCTCTTGAATTCGGAATCTCTCCGGGGCTCGCCTTTTCAGGCGCCGCTTGTTTACCATACCGGCTCAAGGCACAGGAACACAACTGCCCCGTCCAAAAAACCGCGCGGCTCCCCGAATTCCAAGTCTATCGGGCGCGCCGGGGTGTGTAAAGCAGGGAACAGGGATCAGGGAACAGGGAACAGAAAACTTGCTGATTTTTGGCCGAAAGCCTGCAAAATAGGCGTACATTAGGCGAAGAGGATATTTTACGTGGAAAACTCCGCCATTTTGTTTGCTCTGATTGCCGTTGCCTTCCTTCTCCTTGGCCTATGGATCGGAAGCCGCAAGGGCCGTTCCGCCGCTCAGAAACAGCTCGATCAGGCTTTGGCCAGCGAACATCTGCTGGCCGAGACGCGTGAGGCCGGACTGCGCGAACAACTCGAAGCCGCGCGTGCCCAGGCCGCGGAACTGCGGCCCAAGGCGGAAGAACTGACGCGTGTCCAGGAGCGGCTCAGAAACGAAGAAGCCAAGTACGCGCAGATGAAGGCCGATCTCGACTCCGCTTTCAAGGCAGCCGCCGCCGACGCCCTTCGCTCCAACACGGAGTCCTTCCTGGCGCTTGCCAAACAGCAGCTTGGCGGGCAAACCAACGAGGCCAAGCTGACCCTGGAAGCCAAGGAACTGGCGATCAAGGGAATGCTTGACCCCATGGAAAAGGCTCTCAAGAGCCTGGATGCGCAAGCGCGCGAGATGGAGAACACCCGTTCGGGCGCATACTCCGAGGTCAAGACCCTCGTCGAGCAAATGCAAAAATCGATTCCCGCCTCGCTCGCCGCTTTGACCAGTGAGACCGCGCAATTGATCACGGCGCTGCGTGCGCCCAAGACACGCGGCAACTGGGGCGAACTGCAATTGAAGCGCTGCGTCGAGTATGCCGGAATGGTGCAGTATTGCTCCTTCAGTGAGCAGGTGACCGCGCGCGACGAAGACGACAGGATGCTGCGCCCGGATATGACCATTCAACTGCCCAATGGCCGCGAGATCGTCGTCGATGCCAAGACGCCGCTGGATGCTTTTCTGGACGCCAGCGGCTCAACAGACCCAGCCGCGCAAACGCTTCGCTTTGCGGCTCATGCGGCGCGCGTCAAGGCGCACTTGAAGGAGTTATCCGGCAAAGCTTATTGGAAGCAATTCGAGAAGGCTCCCGATTTTGTTGTTTGCTTTCTGCCCAGTGAAGCTTTGTTCAGCGCGGCGCTGGAAGCCGATCCGTCGCTGATTGAGGTCAGCGCAAAGAATCATGTGGTGATGGCGACGCCGACAACGCTGATCGCGCTGCTGCGCGCGGTCGAGTTTGGTTGGCAGCAATCGGAGATTACGCAAAACGCCAAAGCCATTCATGAGATGGGCAAAAAGATATATGACAAGCTGGTCGTAGCGCAAGGTCATGTTACAAGGCTCGGCAATGCTCTAGGCAGCAGCGTGGAGTATTACAACAAGTTTCTCGGCACGGTCGAAGGCAACGGTGGAGTCTTCTCTTACGGCAGGCAGTTAGGCGAGCTGGCCCACTCCGACGGCGAGTTAGCCGAAGTTAGAAAGCTGCAACCCGATCTGCGCGAGATGGAGTCGCCGGAATGGTCGCAGTCAGGGCTTGCGCTGGCTGCGGAGGCTGAGGAGAGCGGTGAGGCAGAGCAGAGTTGAGAAAACCCGCCGGTGAAGGTCTACGGCTGCCCACCCATCTGTATACCAGCGCAGCAAATGCGTGGCGCAGGAGATTACACTATGCCTCAATGCCGCCAGAAGAGAAAAGGATTATGAATGAAAGCAATACGGCAGCCCCTATCCGCCGGTAGTTGGTTGCTCCTATCGGTACTTGGCTTCGTTGTTGGCGGTTTGAGTATCCACTCGGCAATGCAGTACGCTAGCGCCGCGCCAACCGAGAGAACAACGACTGCTCACGGCGTATCTATGCATTTGCATCATCAAACCATCTTTTCCTTCAAAGTATTCAAATACTATTCTTGCAGCTACAGCTTTACTGTTGACAGCGTATCGTACAGCGGCTACAGCGGGCATGAGGATTGTCCACAGCGGGGGTCGGAGGATTCGATCAAAGGAAAGTTATCGGATACTGATCAGGTTTTGCTGATACCAAATGTGACTGTTTATTACAATCCGGCCAATCCATCGATGAATAGCTTGATAGAATTCAGCGCGACGAGCGAGCGCTACTATCAAGACGCGAAGCTGTTGATAGGTATTGCATTACTTATCAACCTGCCTCTTGTTTTTTGGCGGTGCTTGCGGTTATGAAGAACAAAGGAAATGGCGGGGTATTTGTAGATGCCAAGAGAACAGTAATCTACCCAGGAGAGATAGATTTCGGCTCAGGGTTTAGCGGGCTGCCCGGCGAGAGCGAAAGGCCAGAGGAGTCCAACGCTGCCGCCAATGGCAAAGCTGCGAGGGACGAGTATTTCGCGGCTTCGTATGGACTGCGAGAGCTCTATCTCGACGTGATCAAGCAGATTCATCCAGACCACGCTTCGAATGAAGCTGACCGAGCCTTGCGGGAGCAGTTGACGAAGGAAGCAAACGCCGCATTCGAGCGAGGCGATGACGAGACGTTGCGGAGAGCCCTGGAGGAGTACACGAGACAGGCACCCCACCTTTGATCCGACGGTATCTCTCTACTCCGCAAACGCCCCCCGCATCCGCTTCCAGGTCGTCTGCAAATCTTCTGGCAGGATGCGCGTCTCGGCTATCGTCGTCATGAAGTTCGTGTCACCCAGCCAGCGCGGCATGGCGTGCAGATGCAGATGGCCGGCCACCCCCGCGCCGCCGGCTCGCCCCAGATTGAATCCGAAGTTGAAGCCCTGCGGATGGTAAAGCCCTTCCAGCACCTGCTCGGTCCGCTGCGCTAGATCCATCAGTTCGTGGGCAGCCGCAGCGGGAAGTTGCGCCAGCCGGTCCAGATGCGCGTAGGGCATCGCCATCACGTGGCCGGAGGTGTAGGGGTAGGCGTTCAGGCAGACAAAGCAATGCTCGCCGCGATAGACAAGCCCGCCGGCAGCTTCGGCCTCTTCCGCGTCCATGCCCTGAGCAATCGCAAAATCGATGCAGGCGATCAGGTTGCAGAAGACGCAGTGGTGGTCGCCGGACCAGGCCGCAAGGCTCGCCGGTA
Organism: Acidobacteriaceae bacterium; assembly: GCA_003159355.1. GTDB lineage: Bacteria > Acidobacteriota > Terriglobia > Terriglobales > Acidobacteriaceae > Telmatobacter. The sequence continues at coordinate 11,522 of PLPA01000125.1, forward strand.
CGCCGGGGCGGGCCGCGCTGTCGGCTGAGGTGATGTAGGCATAGCGCCAAGGCGTGAAGAGTTGGTCCATGGGTGGAGTTCCGTCTGCATCAGTATAGAGGGTGATTGCGCGGGAGGTGCACTGAATCCCACCCTAGAGCATTTTCGCTTCATTTGTTGACATTACGAGTGCGTCGAAGGTGGCTTTTTCTTGACGGAAAAGCCACTTTGCTGCATGGATTCTGTAAGCACCAGAATCGAAAATGCTGTAGCGGCAAAAACAAAGACGCCGCGAGGGTGGGGCACCCGGCTGCCCGCAACTCCATTGTTTCGCTCGCGGCGTGTGTGAATTTTTGTTGATAAGGCGGCTTGTGCCAATTTGTTGCATTGACGGTCTAAAGCTGCGGTTGCTACACTGATAAGCGTAGCTTGCTGCGCGGATTCCAGCAGCGAGTTGCGGCCACTCTCCAGCATGCCGATGCCTGCCGGGTGTATCCCAAGGAGACCAGACGCCTTCCACTCTAGCCTGATTGGCTGGGGGAAGTGTCCCTTGTGATGACCATCCAATCACAGACACGCGTTTACGCGCCGGGAGATGGCCTCCGGCTTCTTGGTTGTCGGCAATCGCAACCAAGTACCACCCCCAGCGGCAGGAATGTTTGCGTCGCGGGAGCAAGGAATCCCGGAGCTGGCACGTGATGGCAAAACCCCTCAATCCCGAAACCGAGAGTACAACCCTGAACACTGCATTGGAAATCCCAACACTCGAACCTGCGACGGAGCAAGAACAGCCGTTGCCCGAATCCACGTCCAACCCTGAGACCGCCGAAGCAGTAGACATTTCCGCGCTGGACGCCGATGCCCCAACCGAGCCTGTAGCCGAGGCCGTGCCCGTGGTGGAAGCCGCGGCAGAGGCTGAAACCGCTCCAGTTGCAACGGAAATCCCCGCGCAAGCAGAGTCCGCAGCCGTGATTGAGACGCCCGTTGTCGAAGCGGCGCCGCATGCCAAAGCAAAAACTCACCGAGCCAAAGCTGAAGCTGCTCCTGTCGTCGAAGCAACTCCCGTCGTCGAAGCGGCCCCCGTAATTGAAGCAGCTCCCGAAGCCGAGCAGCCTGCGGCCGCGCCTCAACCGCAAGCGGCTGAACCGGTTGCCGCGGCGCCGGCGCCTGCCAAGGCCGCGCGCGCGGATCACAGCCTGGATTCCATGGACGACTTCTCCGCAGCCCTGGAGGCCTTTGAACGCGAGCAGGCCGCCGAGGCCGCCGCCGTGGAAGCCTTTGGCGACAAGATTGTCTCCGGCACGGTGATCAAGGCGACCGACAAGCACTTGGTCATTGATGTGGGCCTGAAATCCGAGGGGCTGGTGCCGCTGGAACAGGTTCTGGATCACACCGGAGCGGTGAAGTTTCAGCCCGGCGACGTGATTGACGTGGTGATCGAACGCGAGGAGCCGGAGGGCGGCTACCTGGCCAGCTACGAGCGGGCGCAGCGTCTGCGCGTCTGGGATGCGATTGAGAAAGCCGCTGCCGACAAGACGCCGATGATGGGCACGGTGGTCAGCCGCGTCAAGGGCGGCGTGACGGTGGACATCGGGCTGAAGGCATTTTTGCCCGGCTCGCAACTGGAGATTCGCCCCGTCCGCAACCTCGATGGCTATATTGGCCAGCAGATTGAAGTCCGCGTCATCAAGCTGAACAAGAAGCGCGGCAATGTGGTGGTCAGCCGCAAGGAGATTCTGGAAGAAGAGCAGAACGCCAAGCGCTCCGGAACGCTCGAACAGTTGGGCGAGGGCGCGGTGCTCACTGGCACGGTGAAGAACCTGACCGATTACGGCGCGTTTGTTGACCTGGGCGGGATTGACGGTTTGCTGCACATTACCGACATGAGCTGGGGCCGCCTCACGCATCCCCGCGATCTGGTGAATGTGGGCGACGAGATCCAAGTCAAGGTACTCAAATTCGACAAGGACAAGCAGCGGGTTTCGCTGGGCTTCAAGCAGTTGACGCCCGACCCATGGCTGGACGCGACCGAGCGCTACCCGGTGGGCGCGCATGTGCATGGCCGCGTGCTTTCGGTCACCGACTACGGCGCGTTTGTCGAGCTGGAGCAAGGCATCGAAGGCTTGGTTCACCTCTCCGAGATGACCTGGTCGAAGCGATTGAAGCATCCGTCCAAGCTGGTCAAGCCGGCCGACGAAGTCGAGACGGTTGTTTTGAGCGTCAATCCCGCCGACCGCCGCATTTCGCTGGGCATGAAGCAGTTGCTCGAGAATCCCTGGGAGAATCTGACGGAGAAGTATCCGGCTGGGACCATCGTCGAGGGCCGGGTGCGCAACCTGACAGACTTCGGCGCTTTCATCGAAATCGAGGACGGAATCGACGGCTTGGTGCACGTCTCGAACTTGAGCTGGACCAAGCGCGTCAAGCATCCTTCTGAGATTGTGAAGAAGGGCGAAAAGGTGAAGGCAGTCGTTCTCGGCGTTGAGCCGCAGAACCGCCGCCTCTCGCTGGGCATCAAGCAGTTGCAGCCCGACGTCTGGGAGAGCTTCTTCGCCACGCATCGCGTCGGCGACCAGGTTCATGGCAAGGTGCTCAGGACGGCGCAGTTCGGCGCGTTTGTCGAGATCGCGGAGGGCGTGGAGGGATTGTGCCACATCTCCGAGGCCGGAGACGAGGGCGGCGGACCTTCCAAGCTGGAAACCGGCCTGGAGCACGAGTTCAAGATCATCAAGATCAACGTGGAAGAGAAGAAGGTGGGCNNGAGAGCTACAAGAAGGAGAGCCACAAGGCTCCCGTCTCCAGTTCCACCACTACACTCGGCGATCTCATCAACTGGAAGAGCGAGCGGTAAGACGTTTTTCCATCAACCTGGAAAGCAGCGGCCATCCTTCGGGGTGGCCGTTCTGCTTTTTTGACGCAAGCCACTTCAAAAGCAATCCATTTCACTCCAAAATGAAATTCCCTGCACATGTGATAAGACAGTGACGAGCAAGGCGTGATTTCCTTCGCGCGACTTTGCCCTTTCTTATCAATATCCATGCGGGTAAATTCCTATCACATCGAAGTGTTCAAATATCACATTCATTGGCGGCTTGCGTGCTACGTGCTACAAGAACGGCAAACTCTGCCATGGATGAGGATACTCATGAAAAGATTCAAGCAAGGTGCTACTTTACTTTTTGGATTTGTTTTTTTGCTGGCGGTTTTCCGGCCTCTGCCGACACCCTTTACAGCAATACGGATTTTTCAAGCAATAGCATGATGGGAAATTCGATCTCACCCGGCATGACCGTACAAAGCTTCACGATCACGCAGGATTCCACGGTCACCGGCGTGAATTTCAGCGCTGTGACGGTGGATTTGTCGATCCCCCAGCTTCCAATGTGCTTTCCGTCACCGTTCGGCGACGGTGAGACGTGTACTCCGATGCCACCTATAGAGTTACCCGAGATGGTGACTTTAGTGGATTGGACGATCACTGATTCATCTTCCGGCATTCTGGCTTCCGGAAATGCATCCAGTTTTTCCACCACGGAAGTAGCCAGTACGGATACTGAGGCAGCTTATCAGGAGAGCTTCAGCATTCCCTGTCTGCAACTCAGCGCTGGCACATACGATCTCCAACTGTACGGCGCTATCAGTGGGTATGGTGCATCGTGGGAGTCGATCAATAGCTCGTCGAGCGGTCCGTATGGCCTGCAGATGCTGGGTACAGAGGATGCACCTCCGACGACTACAACGCCAGAGCCGTCCAGCTTCCTGCTGCTGGGCAGCGGGCTGGCGGGGCTGGCGGGACTCATCCAGCGCAAGCTGGCGGCCTGAGTTTCAACCGGATTGATGACCAGAAAATGGGGCTGGCTGGGCGCGGAAGCGTCGGCCGGTCCGCTTTTTTTATGGATGAAATCTTAGGACGGACCAAGGTCTTCCGCCTGCGCGATCACGGCGGCGAGGTTCTTCTGGTGCATCTGGCGCAGCACGATTACGATTCCCAGCGCCGTGAGAACGCAGACGAACGCGAAGAGGAAGACGCTGGAGTATCCGAAGCCGCCGATGACTGCGCCGGCGACGGGGCCAACCAGGAAGAAGGAGACATCGGAGAAAGCGGTGTAGACGCCCAGTGCAGTGCCGCGGCTGTGCTCCGGGACGCGCTTGACGGCCTCCACGCCAATGGCGGGAAAGACCAGCGAGAAGCCGAAGCCGGTGATCGCCGCGGCTCCCAGCGCCATCCAGGGCGAGCTGGCGCGCCACAGCAGAAGCAGCCCCAGCGACTCGACCGAGAGGCAGGCGATGGCCACCGGGAATCCGCCAAAGCGGTTGATGGTATGGATGAATAGCAGGCGCGCCGCGATAAACGCCAATCCAAAAGCCGTTAGGCAGAGCGCCGCGCCCGTCCAGTGGCGGCTGAGGTAGAAGAGTGTGACGAAGGTGGCCAGCACGCTGTAGCCGACCCCGCCCAGGGCCAGGCCGAAGCCGTGCGGGGCCACGCGGAACATCACGTCGCGGAAGGGAAGATGCTCGCCGGGGGTGACGGCAACCGGGCTCTTGCGGCTGGCCAAGGCCAGGCTGAATGCGCCGATCAGCATGATAAGCAAGCCGATCGAGGCCAGGCCCCATTGTTGATCAAGAACCACGCCCAGTGGAGCGCCTAGCGCCATGGCGCCATAGGTGCTGATGCCGTTGAAGGAGATGACCTTGGCGGTGTGCTCGGCGCCGGCGCTGGTGATGCCCCAGAGCGTCGAGCCGGTTGACCCAAGGCTCTCGCCAAAGCCGAGCAGCAGACGGCTGAGCAGCAGCACAGCCAGGCTGAGCCAGGGGATCGAGTGCAGCGCGGCGGCGGCAATCAGTACCGCGCCGCTCAACGAGCAGAAGCCCATGCCCCAGAGGACGGAGAGCTTGGCGCCGGCGCGGTCACTGATGCGGCCGGCCCAGGGGCGGCTGACCAGCGTGGCCACGTACTGGATGCTGATGGCCAGGCCGGCCAGCGCAGCGCTGTAGCCCATGCGCAGATGGACGTAAGGCGGCAGCACGGCCAGGGGCAAGCCGATGGAAAGATAGACGACAAAGGTGAAATAAACGAAGCCGATGAGGTGCCGCGTGCCGCCGTTCGAGGCAGCGGTGGACGTGGTTGGAAGACTAGCGGCGAGGGAAGATGGCATGCGGTAGAAGTCAACCTGCGATTAGGTGCGATCAAGTCCATTATAACGGAGGTGGTGTTATCGAGCGGCGCGGAGCGAATGAGAGGTCTTAGACTGAAAGCATGGCAGGCAGCTTTTACGTGGAGCATTTCGGTTGCAGGGCCGCGCGGGCGGATGGCGAAGCGGTCAGCGAGCGTCTGCGCGCCGCGGGGCACTGCGTGCGGCAGCCCGCGGAAGCCGATGTGGTCATCGTCAATACGTGCAGCGTGACGGCAGAGGCAGACCGGGCAGCCCGTGCCTTCATCCGCCGGGCGCACCGGCTGAATCCGGAGGCAAGAATCGTGGTGACCGGCTGCTACGCGCAGCGCGCGCCGGAGGAGCTGGCGGGGTTGACTGGCGTGGCCGCTGTGGTGGGCAACAGCCACAAGGCCCTTGCGCCGGAGATTGTCTTGGGGCTGTTGGGGCGCGCGGAGCCACGCGAAAGCAACGGACTGATACAAGTCCAAGCGGCAACAAACCTCGATCGAGCGATAAGCGAGCAGTTGGCCCCACCGCAGGTGGCGCAGGTGGTCTGGGCGGACGACCGGTTTGCCCACTCCTTTATCGAAGCCGCGCAGGTCGTGCCCGGCGCGCAGACCCGGCCCAACCTCAAAATCCAGGAGGGCTGCGGGAA
>PLPA01000047.1 GCA_003159355.1 Acidobacteriaceae bacterium
GTGCAGACGCGGATGCGGGAGCTGCGCCGGACGACCGAGGGCGGAGTGCAGGGCGAGGGCGAAGAGAACCGGCAGAAGCCGCAAGACGCCGCGCCCGGCGAGTCGCAACAGACTCCACGGCACAAGGACGGCGGCTCCCGGCTTGACCCTCCGCAACAGTCGGGCACGCCGGTTTTTGAGCCGGCGGTCAGCCCAACTCTCAACGATTCTGATTTTATGGAAAGTTCACTGACGTTTCAGCAACAGCCCGCGCTCTCCGGCGGCTCTTCTAAGGAAATACGGGAAAGGAGCACAGTATGGACTGCGTAAATCACAGTGGTAAAGTTGCGGTCTATTATTGCCAGAACTGCGGCAAGCCGCTCTGCCTGGAATGCATTGTCTCCGGTGCGCTGGGCCATGGCTCCCAGAAGCAGATCCTCTGCAAGGAGTGTGTCACGGCCTGGCAGCAACACTATCAATCGCCGGTGCAGCCGCCGTTTGTCGCGCCCTATGCCGCGCCGCCCAGCGGGCCCAATCCAGCGGCGGCCGCCATACTGGGAGTGATTCCCGGCGTGGGCGCGATGTACAACGGCCAGTTCTTCAAAGGATTCATTCACGTGGTGGTCTTCGCGGTGCTGATCAGCATTACCGACCACTACCCGATCTTTGGCCTGTTCATTGCAGCCTGGATCCTTTACCAGTCGTTTGAGGCTTACCACACTGCCAGGGCGCTGCGCGACGGCCAGCCTCCTCCCGATCCCTTCGGATTGAACGAGGTGGGCAACTGGCTGAATATGGGCACAAGGCTGCGGACTCCGGGCCAGCCCGGCACCGAACAGGGTCCAGCCGGACCGGCTCCGGCGGGCTATCAGCCTCCGGTTGCGGGAGAGCCTCAACCGCCGAATCAAGTGCCTTACCAAGGACCGTATCAGGCCCCGTTTCAGCCGATGCCCCCGCCGACTTGCTGGGGAAACAGGGCACCGGTCGGCGCCATTGTGCTGATTGCCCTGGGAATGTTGTTTCTGCTGGGGCAGTTGGACGTCTTTCACGGCCGTTTCATGGAATTTGCCTGGCCGCTGATGCTGATTGCACTGGGCGTCTGGCTGATCGTACGCCGTATCGAAGAGTCACATGGAGGACCCAAATGAGCCGTTACATTATGATTCGCCGCCTGCGCGGCCCCGCTTTTATTTTGCTGGTTGGCGCACTTGCTCTGCTTAACCAGGCTGACATTCTTACCTGGGGCAAGAGCTGGCCGTTCTTCCTGATCCTGGCTGGCTTGCTGAAGCTGGCCGAACGCGCGGCGATGGCCTCCGAGGGAGGCTATCCGCCCTATCCTGGCTCACCCTATTCCGGCGCGCCTGATTACAGAGCGGCAGCCAACATTCCAACGTATCCTGGCCAGCCGGAGCCTCATGTTCCTCCGGCGCATCAAGCGGAGTCCGACAAGGATTCCGAGGGAGGACAATCATGAGCAGCACACCGCCGAATATGCCACCCAACACACCTCCTGGGGGCGGCGCGCCGCCTCCGTTTCCGCCCTATGATCCCAAGACCCAGTGGCGGGTCTACCGGGAGCAGCAAAAGGCCGCATGGCGCGCGCAGCGCGAGGCCTGGAAGGCCCAGCGCCAGACCATGAAGGCCAACTACGTGGGTCCTTACGCCCCGCGGGTACCTTCGTTCGTCGGCCCCATCCTTCTGATCGGCATCGGCGTGATTGCGCTGATGCTGGTGACCGGCCACATCGCCGCTGTCGAGTTCTGGGCCTGGTACGGCCACTGGTGGCCGATGCTGTTGATCGGCGCCGGCCTGCTGCTGCTAGGCGAGTGGATGCTGGATCTGCGCCGCGCGGTTCCGGTGCGCCGCGGCGGCAGCTTTGTCGGCCTGCTCATCTTGCTGGCTATCCTAGGATTTGCCGCCGCAGGATGGAATCATGCGCGGCCGTGGTTGAACGGTGAAGGTGTTAATTTCGGCCTCAATAACGATTTCTTCAACACCTTCGGCCTGCCCGAACACGACTTTGACGCGCCAGCGCTGAATGCGCAGATTCCCGCCAATGCCAATGTCGAGATTCAGAATCCTCGCGGCGACGTGAGCATCACGGCGGGCGACGGCTCGACGATCGAAGTGATGGCGCACGAAATGGCCTACGTCGGCTCGGACGCGGAGGCCAAGAAGATATTCGATGCCGAAGCCGCGCATCTGACGGTCAACGGCAGCGCCGTGCTGGTCAAGGCGGATGGAAATTCCAGCGGGCGGCTCAACCTCACGGTGACCGTTCCCAAGAACGCTCGCGTCACCATCAACTCCGGCAAGGGCGACGTGACCGCTTCCGGCCTGGGCGCCGGCATCAACGTCACCGCCCATGGCGATGTTCATCTGAGCGAGATTGCCGGCTCGGTGCAGGCGCGTTTCCCGGACGGCAAGCACGACTTTTCCGCCCACGACCTCCAGGGCGACCTGACTGTTGACGGGAATGTGGACGACGTCACCTTCTCGGAGATCAAGGGCAAGGTCACACAGAGCGGCGAGATTCTCGGCGACGTTCACATGGAAAACATCTCCGGCGCGATCCACCTGCACACCTCGGTGACCGATCTGCAAGTGGCGGAGTTGCCCGGCGACCTGACGCTCAACTCCGATGACCTGCACGTCAACCAAGCCAAGGGACCGGTGCGCGTGACGACGCACGCCAAGGACATCGACCTGAGCCAGATCTACGGCGACAGCGCCGTGGAAGACCGCGACGGGCGCATTGCGGTTGAGCCGGCCGGCAACTACGCGGTGGACGCGAAGAACAGCAAGGGCGACATCGAGGTAACACTGCCGCCCAACGCCTCCGCCACGGTGGACGCGCGCACCCGCAACGGCGAAATCATGACGGAGTTTGGCCTGACCGTCAAAGGCGATGAGAGCAAGACGGTCAGCGGCAAGATCGGCTCCGGCGGAGCGAAGATCACGCTAGTCACCGACGTGGGCGACGTGAACATCAAGAGAGGCGCGGCCTTCCCGTCCGCTCCGAACGCCGCGCCCGCCTCGCCCAAAGCTCCAGCTGCGCAGAATGCGCCCCACCTGAAGCCGTCCAAGGCGCTGCCCGCACAGCCGGTAACGCAATAAGTGTTGTAACGGATGTAACTGTAGACACCAGGCGCGGAAGGAGTTCCCTTCCGCGCCTGGTGGCCTTGATGCGCCAAATGATCTTGAATGCCAGTGCCGTGCCCCATCTTTGCGATTTGCTTCAATCGCATGGGTGGGAGGCTTTTAGACCGCGACGCGCTGCACGCGGGGGCCGATGCGGGTGAAGACCTCCCAGGGAATCGTGCCTGAAACTTCGGCGTGGTCGAAGGCGGTGATGGTTTCATCGCCCTGCGCGCCCAGAATGACCACCTCGTCGCCCGCTTCGACTCCGGGAATTTCCGTCACGTCCACGACTGCCTGGTCCATGCTGATGCGGCCCACAAGAGGCGCGCGTTCGCCGCGAACCAGCAGGCTGAAGCGGTTGCCGAGGCGGCGGTCGAGACCGTCGGCGTAGCCCACGGCCAGGAGCGCCAGCCGCATCGGCTCGGTGGCGAGAAAGGTTCCGTTGTAGCCCACGACTGCGCCAGCGGGAATCGAGCGCACACCCACCACGCGGGTCTTCCATTGCAACACTGGCTGCAGTTGGGCGCGCGCTGCCGCCATCGACGGAGGTTCCGGAGACTTGGACGAATCGAAGTTTGGATCGAAGCGCGGGATCAGGCCGTAGAGCGCCAGGCCCGGCCGCAGCATCGCCTTCATGCCGTGGCGCGCGGCGAGCGAGGCAATCTCGCCGGCACGGCCAGCCAGCAGCGCGGCGGTGTTGCCCACATTGAGCCACTCCG
>PLPA01000279.1 GCA_003159355.1 Acidobacteriaceae bacterium
TGCTTGACCAGCAGCTTGGAGAGAAAGCTCGAATCCAGCCGGGCGGCATTCTGAAGAGCATTGATGGTCGAGTACTCGGCGGCCACGCCCAGGTTGAGCGCGGCGTCGCCCAGCGGAAGATCCAGATCGATCAGCAGCGTGCTCTGGCTGGACTCCTGGGCCATGGAAACCGCAAAATTGCAGGCCAGCGTGGTGACGCCGTCGCCACCCTTGGCGCCGAGAAACGCCATCAGCCGACCGCCCGTCTTCTTCGCGGGGCGCGCCGTAGGCCGGCGAGCCGATGCCCGCACCAGAGCCTCGGCCACGGTGCTTTGCGTGAAGGGCAAGGTAAGAAACTCGCGAGCTCCGGCGCGCATGCAGCGCACCAGCAGCTCCGAATCGGCCTTCACCGAATAGACCATCACCGTCGCCGTGCCGTTGGCGCAGATGCTCTCCACCAGCTCCAAGGCGTATTCCGGATGGCTGTCCAGATCGATGATGATGACGTCGTAACGCTGCTCCAGCAGTTTGGGCACATCGTCCAGGCTGGGCGGATAGGTGGAAAACTCGCGGATATCTCCACCCTGAGCTCCGGCTAATGCGCTGGCTGCCGCCTTGCGGCGCCCCTCATCCGGGCCAATCAGCGCGATCGTCAAAACGTCGCTGCCGAGCGAGTCCGGATACTGATCATCGAGAAACTGCGAAGTGTCTGAATTCACGGGATTGCTACCCCCTGACGCGCGATACTTACCTTGCGGGTTATCCAAAAACCGATAGGTCGACGGTGAGTCGGACATGGTACCTGCTCCAAATTCTCAACCAGCAAAAAAGGACATGAACGTACCAATTGCGATGGCTGGAGCGTAAGGCATCTTGCGCTTCAGTAATTCAGCCAGTGAAGGCTCCGGATCGGATTGTATTCCGCGCCGCTGCCTGCCGCATACCAGATCGCCCGCGCTCAAAAACATCTTACGTAAAAAACCGCGCCAGGCAAGCCAGGCGAGAACCATGATTCCCCCGGCCAAGCTGGTGATGACCAGAGCTATGAATAACTGCATGGGGCCAATCCAGGCCCCGATCGCGGCGCACAGCTTCAAGTCCCCCGCGCCCATGCCGCCCATCCAGAAAAGTAAACCGTACAGCAGAACGCCAAGCCCCATGCCGGCGCAGCTTTGCCCCAGGCCATGCCATCCGAAGCCGTGGCCGGTTCCCGGCCAGACGCCCCGGCCGAGGCCGTCCCAGTCGTTGCGCCAGGGAGAAACCACGATCCCCGCCATAAGAAAAGGAAGCACCAGCCAATTGGGTATGCGGCGGCTGCGCAGGTCCGTGAATGTTGCCACGGCGAGTACGATCAGTGTCGGCCACCAAGCTAACCAGTGCTGCATACCCTGCGCTCCTTCCCCCTCCCGGCGTTCCGGGAGAGCTACGCTATGACGCTTGTTCCGTTGTTATTGCAATTCCCTGACCAAAGTGCCTAAAGCCCAAAATGCCCGGATTCAGGCCAAAAGTGACCGAATTCAGAATGGTGGGCGGCATTCTGCCCCCGCGGGTGTACACAGATGTTTACGGAGGCGGCGCTCTGGAGTGAAGCGGGGGGTATACACCCTCCGGGAGCAAACCGGTCGCATTTTTCATCCATGTGTGCGGCTAAAGCAGAGCAAATCCGCGATGAAGTCAGGGAGATTTTGCCACATCCTCGCAGGGTGCCTAGCGGGGTGCCTAAATGATAAGTACCCTGGCGAATGGTTACTATATTCACTTTCTGTGCATGAACGGAGGGTCAAAATTGATTCCATCCGAATTGTCCAGCCTTGTGCGTCTTCCTCGTTTCGCCTTCGCGCCAGCGGTGTTATGTTGAATATGTAACAGATTCTATATGAGTTATTTACATATCAGTGCGGGCGGATAGGGCGGATGGGGTGGACGGACAGTTCATCCTCCTGCCGTTTTTTCTTTTGGCCCGCCGGGGTAAACAATTTCGTATTTGAATTTTTGAATTATAGTTACCAAAGTTTTCTCGACAGTGCCTTCATCCAGCCTTAAAATTGATGGTCTGAGTCGAGTATGGCCGATAAGCCAACCAGGCATTGCTGTTGGCGGGAGGGCACATTCTCCTTGCGCAATGCAGTCGTTGGCGGTTTATGCGCGGATTCAGGAAGATTGCCGCTTCTCCACTTTTGCTCCGAAGGCGGTTGAGAAGCGTTTAGTTTGAGTGCGGGTCCATCGATGATCAAAGTCGGGCTGTATTCGGAAGATCGAACGCTCCACACGCTGCTCGCGTCCGCTCTGGGGAAGGAATTCGAGATCCTTCAGGAGCTGGATGAAGACGGGATGCGAGTTCTGCGCGCCGCCGGAGATTGCGATGTCATGATTCTGGATCTGCATTCGAATCATGATTCATTGCAGGAGCGCATAGGCTGTACCCAGCGTTTGATTGCGACCCAGGTTCCCGCCGTGGTCATGGCCGACGATGGCCTGCGTTCGACCGCCTTTGAACTGGTTCGCACAGGCGCTTTTGGATACTGCCGCCGTCCGCCCTCGATTCGCGATCTCAAGACCATGCTCAGCCGGGCGTTCGAGAACTCCACGCTGCGGCAGCAACTGGAGACCGTGCAGCAGCAACTGGGCGTGCCCGCCAGTTGCGACAAGCTGATCGGATCGAGCCCGCAGATGCAGCGGGTGTATCAACTGGTGCATCGCGTCACCAATCTCAATGCCGCGGTGCTGNNGAGCTCTTCGGGCATGAAAAAGGCGCCTTCACCGGCACCGTCGGGGCGCGCGAAGGCTACTTCGAGCAGGCGGCGGACGGCACGCTCTTCCTGGACGAGATTGGCGACCTGAGCCTCTTCACCCAGGTCAAGCTGCTGCGCGTCTTGCAGCAGATGGAATTCAGCCGCCTGGGCAGCAACCGGCTTATTCCCTTGCGGGCGCGGCTGGTCTTCGCCACGCACCAGGATCTGTCCAAGTTGGTGGCCGAAGGGAAATTTCGCCAGGATCTTTTCTACCGCATCAATGTCATGCGGATTGAATCCCCAGCGCTCCAGGAGCATCCGGAGGACATTCCTCGCATCGCCCGGCACTTCCTGCGCCAGTATGGGCAGATGTTCCAGAAGCCGATGGACGATATTGAGCCCGATGCGCTCTCCCTGCTACAGCATTACCGCTGGCCCGGAAATGTGCGCGAGCTGGAAAACGTGATGCAGCGGGCCATCATCCTCTCTGCGGGAAAGACCGTTCGCACGGAAGATTTGAGCATCAGCATCGACGAAGTGGAAAGCGAGCTGGGCGACATCGGCGACGTTGTCGATATTGGCGATTACCATCCCGCCGGCTCCTTTGAACGCCAGCTTCGCGACTATAAGATCAAACTCGCTGTAACCGCCGTTCGAGAGAACAACGGCAATAAGACGCTGGCTGCCCGCAGCCTGTGCATCTCCCGTGCTTATTTGCATCGCTTGATCCGTCTGGCCGAGCCCGATGCGGTCTTTGAGCAGAACCTGCACGAAGAAACGGCCTGACCCCCGCGGATCAGGCGCCTGTAGNNCCGGCTATGACCAGGCCGCTGTTCTGCCGTCCGTGAATATACCAGCAGCACCAGTTGGTTTCATGGGCCTGGCTGTCGGCGGGTGAAATCAAATCCCGATAGAGGACCTTTCCATAGAGAAAGACCTTTTCTTCCCAGGTTTCGATGCGCTTG
>PLPA01000191.1:0-36920 GCA_003159355.1 Acidobacteriaceae bacterium
TCACCAGCGGCGGCAGTTCGGAAGCGTAGAGAAATTTCTCCCAGGCCGCGAGACACGGCTCAATCTCACCAGGCGGCGGCGGAATGAAAGAGGCCGTCGCCAATGTGCTCCCGGGCTTGCCAATCCAATTCTGCGATCTGCGGAATTCGCCCGGAGTTGCCTGGTCTCCTCTCACGTCCGCCATGAGCTTGCTGTGCAGCTCGCGGATGAGCCGGACGCATAGAGGGAGCTTGTGAAGCTGGGCGATTCCATGCTCCAGGGCAACGATATAGTTTCCGACTTCGCGCAAATCTTCCGGGCTGCGATCAACGACAGCCCCGGCTTCCGCAGCCAGCAGTTCGCCCAAGGTGGCCTGCGTGCCTTCGATCCGGCTCGACAGAACGGCTTCACGGCGTATGAAGGGGCGAATGAGAATATGAGGGTTGGGCAGCCGTCCGCCTTCTCCAGCAAGTCTCCCGATGAGGCGATCCGCATCAGAGAGCGAGCGGATCAGCCGAGGCGTCCAATCGAACTCTGGAGGCAAGGTCGCAGGGATAAATGCGCTGTAGGTGCCTTGGGAGACCTTCTGCCCCGGTATCGCTTTGCGTTGGCTCATTGGTTTCACAGGCGCTAATAGCGTCCTGCCTCTATTAGCGTTATACACGATAAACGAAAATAGAGCGCGTTCCTATTTGCGTGCGTGATAATAGAGATGCATCAGCGCCGCAGGCAGGCTGGCAGGCATTTTCACCGTGCATCCCGCGATGACTTCGGCATTGATTCGGACTGGAATCTGAAGGGATACTGAGCGCAATTTCGGGTGAATTCTGGGGCCACTTTTTGGCCATATCTCATAGTATTATTAAGTACTTCCGAGAATGAATAATTTTGTGCTTTCGGAAATATTTCGATCACGCAGAGGCGTGGCGGACTTAAAATCCGCAGGCCGCAAGGCCGTGGGGGTTCAAGTCCCCCTCTGGGCACCAAATAATTATTCAGCGTATATGGTTGATAAATTAATAACTTATTACCGAATTGCAAACAGCATTTTAGATGCGGTTAAGGGATGCGGAGCGGTGCGACTTGACGCTGGTGATACATAAGGGGATATTTGGTTCCAGGTGATACCTGGGAGTAAAAATGCCTCGGAAAGTGCAAGCAAAAGCAACCGGCGTTTGGGAGAAGATTCCCGGTAGTGGAGTGTGGTGGATCAGGTACAGGGTCGATGGGAGGCTCAAGCGAGAGAAAGTTGGCCGCAAGGGCGATGCGATCGATCTCTACCAAAAGCGTAAGGCGGATATTCGGGCGGGGGTAAAGCTGCCTGACAATATGAAGAGTGCCGGGGTCAAGTTCAAGTCCCTGGCCGATGCGATCCTGACATACAGCAAAGCGCAGCAACTCGAAGGACTCGATGACGGGCAAGTCCCACCAAAGCTGAGTGCGCTGGCCGAAGACCACGCCAATCTCCGCAACGTGCTCGACACGCTGCCGCCAGGGCACACGTCCGCGCACTTCGCACCGGCCGGAGTCAGGTACCAGGATTCCGGAGAGCGTCTTGACCGTGGTGCTCTTGCCTGCGCCGTTGGGTCCGATATATCCGACCAGTTCGCCCGCGTCGATCGAAAAGCTGACCCCGTCGAGAGCCCGCAGCTCACGGTACCGCCGATGAACCAGTCCGCGCACACCGCCCCATAATCCCGGCGCGCGCTCGGCGATGCGATAACTCTTGACCAGGTCTTCGACGACAATCTGGGGCGGCATCGGTTGATTCCTCCTGCCAGGCAAAGCTAAGAAAGCTAACAGCAGTTATTTGAAAGCCATTGAATAATAAGATGACTCCTGAGATTTGATGACAAGAGATAGGATATTCGCCGCTGGATCGGAACACCGTGTCGATCCGATGAATGTTACCGTAAATTCATACCCGCTGATCGCGGCAACCGTACAATGGCTGCTATGAACTGGATTGTATGGGCCTTGCTCTCCGCAGTCTTTGCCGCAGCCACGGCCCTGCTGGCCAAGGTGGGCGTGGCCCACGTGGACTCGAACCTGGCCATGGCGCTGCGCACCAGCGTGGTGGTGGTCTTTGCCTGGGGCATCGCTCTCGCTCTGGGCAAGCACGGGGAACTCGGTTCGCTTGATCGCCGTACCTTGCTCTTTCTTACGCTCTCCGGGTTGGCCACCGGCTTGTCCTGGATCTGCTATTTCCGCGCCCTCCAGTTGGGACCGGCCTCGCGCGTGGCCCCGCTCGACAAGCTGAGTGTCCCCTTGGTCATGGTTTTTGCATGGTTGCTGCTGGGTGAGAAGCTCACCGCTCCGGCTCTGTTGGGCGGCCTGCTCATCACCGCCGGGGCCGTGGTCATCGCGCTAGGCTGAACGGTTGCGCTCGAACAGGATGCGCAGCCCATCGAGCGTGAGCATATCGTCGATTGCGGCGATATAGCGGGAATCCTCGGCGATCATGCGGGCAAGGCCGCCGGTGGCGATGACCCGCGGCTGCTCGCCCAGTTCGGCCCCCAACTCGGACAGAATGCGCTCCAGAATGCCATCCACCAGGCCAATGTAGCCGAAATAGAGGCCGCTTTGCAGGTGCGCGAGGGTATTGGTGCCGATCACCTTGGCCGGCCGTTTGATATCCACGCGGGTAAGCCGCGCCGCGCGCGAGAAAAGCGCGTCGGCGCTGATGCCAAGCCCCGGCGCAATGGCCCCGCCGAGATACTCGCCGCGCGCCGAGATAACCTCAAACTTGGTCGCCGTCCCGAAGTTGACCACGATACATGGGCCACCATAGCGTTCAAATGCTGCTATCGAGTCAGCCAGCCGGTCCGCGCCCAACTCGGCGGGGTTATCCACCAGCAACGGCATTCCGGTTTCGATTCCCGGCTCAACAAACAGCGGTGTAATGTGAAAGCACTTTTCGCAGAGCTGACGCAATGTGGTTTCCACGGGCGGCACCACCGAGGCGATGATGATGTGCCTCACTTGACTGGGGGCCATGCCGTTCATCGCAAAGAGATTCACGAAGAGAGCGCCGTACTCGTCCACTGTCTGGGCGTGGTGCGTGGTAAGGCGCCAATGCGCCGCTAACTCAGGCTGTTTTCCATCCAACCGGTAGAGGCCCAGTTTCGTATTTGTATTGCCAACATCGAGAGCAAGCAGCATTGTATTTCAGCTCATCTCCGCTGGGTCGAATGGATAAAGGAGAAACGTCGCGCAGACAGGGTAGTGATCGGAAGGATAGAGTCCATTGGCGGTGTGCGCGACGGTTTCAGCAGTAAGCGTTTGTCCTGCATTGCGATGCAGAATCCAATCGAGTCTTCTCGTGCCCTTGAATTTTCCAAAGCCATGGAATGTGCCTTCGGGACCAACCCTCTCATTCGCGGTGATCCAAGCATCGGCGAGCGTCTCTGTCAGCATTCTGTAGACTTCACCCCCCTCGGGCGCGTTGAAGTCGCCGGTGAGAAAGAGCGGCAGGTGTTGCGGCAGTTCCTGAATCTTCCGCAACAGCACTTGCGTCGATTGACGGCGTGCTTCGTCCGCGTTCCGTCCGTAGGGAAGATGAGTATTCATGATCAGAATCTCGTGGCCGGAGGTTGCCCGCAGCTTGCCCCAGGTGACCATGCGCGGCCGGGGAATCCCCCAGTCGCTGGAGCCGGGGATCTCCGGTGTTTCAGAAAACCAGAGATCGCCGCATTCGATAAGCAAGAGCCTGCGCCGGTCAAAGAAAATCTTGTTGTGTTTGTCGCATTCGTCTCCGAAGCGGCCTCGGCCAAAGCAACCGAATGCGGGAATCCGGTCGAGGATGAAGGCCGTCTGCTCGGCGTGGATCTCTTGGGTGCCGAGCAGGGCCGGCGAGTGCATCAGAATCGTTTCGACCAGTAAATCCCTGCGCCGTTCCCAGGCATGAGCTTCGTCCTCGACATCCATTTGCAACACGTTGAACGTCATCACGCGCAGAGCTTCTATCTGTGTCATCTTCAGCCGCCCCTTAGCCGAACGATAATCGAACTGGCGGGCCGAAGTGTCAAACCAGGATAAAAATCAATCGGACCCAACGAGATATTCTTCGTCTACGCATGATCGGCGGAATTATCCTGCCTTTGGCTTGGTTTCAGTCTGAATTTTCTTTCTTCTCGGAGAGCGAACTGCCAGCTTGATTGCGCGCGTGATTCTTTCAGGAGCGACGTGCGGAAGCAGTTGCGCAACCTTTGTCTCGGCCATCGCCGCTTCACGACCCGGCCTCATGCGGAACTCCGGATTCGATTTCTGAAGCAGAGTCTCCCTTTCGCGCTGCATCTGCGTGAAAACCCGGTCGAGTATATCCAGCGCCTGTCTTCCCTCTTCGCCGGAGAAGCACTGCTGCAGCTCGTTGCGCATGGGACTCCAGTCGGATGAAAGCTTCTGCATGACAGTTTGCCCATGCGCGGTGAGAGAGAGAAGACGCACACGCCCGTCGCTGGGGCAGGATTTGCGCCGCAGAATTCCACGCTTTTCCAGCAGTGTCACCATGGCCGTCACGGTATTGGGCTCGGCGAAAATTTCGTTCGTCACGTCGGCCTGGCGGATGCCCGGATTCCTATGCACCGCACGCATCAGAGCATACTGCTCGGTGGTTAGCCGGTAGGGGCTGAAGATGACATCGCCACAGCGGCAGATGGAGAGAAAAGCTCTGCGCATCCTGCGGACGATATACATGGAGCTTCCCTGCAAAGGTTGCGCCGGGAGTGTTGCATCCGAAGCGATCTGTTCTTCAATCAGTGGCATTGCATTCCGTCCGTTCCTCGACGGCCTGTTTCCGGCTGAAGGGCGTTGTGGAAAAATCGTGTGTGAAATACCTTGCAGGCTGACGAAGCTTCTCGATCTGCCATGGCGTTGGCCGAGCGGCAGCCAAGCCGTCGGCCAACCTTGCTGCAAGTGCTTGCCGATACGTCATTTGAAAGCCGATTGACGCGGCGCTCAAGTGCGTAAATATGGAGTATATCAGAGATACAGAGAAATCCAGCGAATGTTTTCTTAATCGTTCGTATACGAATATTTCACCTGATCGTGACCTTTCATCAACACTCGGTTGCGTACACTGCGCATATATCACCTGCAATTGTCCACGCCCGTCGAGGAGCATGGGCTATTTGAGCTTGAGGAGAGGCTGTGTTCGACTAGCCGGTCTGAAGGCTTCAACATCCGCAAGCAAATCCGCGCGGTCAGGCGTTGCTGAAATCGCGCTATCCGACAGTAAAGACTTGAAGGGGACTAAAAATGCGATCTTTTTTCCGCCAGATGCGAACTTACCTTTACGTAGGTGTGTTCTTGTTGACCGCTTCCTCCGGTGCGCAGCTCTTTGCACAGAGTGCAACCGTCAGCGGCCAGGTTATTGACACCACCGGGGCTGCCGTCAAGGACGCGACGGTCTCTCTTCTCAACACAGATACGCAGGTGGAATTGACTACGATCAGCGGCGCCACTGGCAGCTTTATACTGCCACCTGTAAAGCCTGGTCATTATAAGGTTGTGGTGACAGCCGCGGGCTTTGAACCCTGGGTGGACACTGAAATCACACTGGAAATTGGCGAGGACAAAGACGTGGCCGCGATACTTCACGTCGGGATGCTCAATCAGACCGTGACCGTGAGCGATGCGCCGGCCGAGCTGCAGACTGAAAATGCCGACCGCAGCACGCTTCTGGAGCCCAGCTTTGTCGCCAACCTGCCGCTTGATCCTCGCAACCCGCTGCAACTGATTGCCGCAACCGTTGGGGTTACGAATAACGACGCGGGGACCGCAGGCACGAACAACACTACGGAGAGCACCACAAACACCTTCCGCATCAACGGCGCCAAGTACGCGACCACCGATCTGCTGATCGATGGCGGCGCGAACATGGTGGCCTACAACAGTCAGGCCGCAGGCATCCCCGGCGTGGATGCAACCTCGGAGTTCCGCGTGCTGACCACGGCCTATGCGCCCGAGTACGGCTATACCAGCGGCGGCATTGTCAATATGTCGATCAAATCCGGCACCAACCAACTGCATGGCGGCGCCTGGGAGTACTTCCGCGACGACGCGATGGACGCCAACGGCTACAACGCCAATGCCGCGCATGAAGCGCGCCCGCCATTGACCAGAAACCAGTTCGGCTTCAATGCCGGCGGCCCCATCATCATCCCCAAGCTCTACCACGGACGCGACAAGACCTTCTTCTTCTTCTCATACGAAGGACTGCGCGATACCTATGAGCCGGCGGGCGGCTTTTCCGCGTTTGTGCCGACAGACGCGATGATTGGGCGCAACGGATTGCCTGGAGGCGACTTCTCGTACGCGACCAACAGCGCCAACTACCCGGTTCTATCCACTTTATCGAAATGGGGTGTCTACGACCCGACCAACGTCGTTTCCGGAAGCCGTCAGCTATTTACGTCCGGTGGTGTAACTCCGGCGCAATGCGCGGCTACGCCTGCGCTCACGGGGTGCAATGTGATTCCCGCAGGCAGAATCGACCCCGTCGGTCAAAAGCTGCTCTCGATGTTTCCTTCTCCGACGCCGGGATATTTTGCCGCGTCCAGTGGAGCGGCCAACTACTTCTCCAACGCAACAGAAGGCGATACCGACAACAGCATCGACTTTCGCGTGGATCACCAGTTCAATGCGAAGCACAGCATCTTCGGCCACTTCGACCGCTTCAGCAACTACATCATCAATCCCAACGACTATGGCCCGGGCGGCCTGGGCAACTTTCAGGAGCCGACGTACTCAAATGATCGCATTCCCGGCTACCATGCCTTGGTCAGCCACACCTGGAGCATCAAGAACGATCTGATCTTTACGCAGCATGGTTCCTGGGGACATAGCGAATCAAATCGCGGTTCGACAAACCCGCTCTCGCCGAGCAGCGTCTTCGGTTTCAATGCCACGGCCGCTCCCGGAAGTACCGATGTCTTTACCCCGCAGATATACAATGTCTCCGGCCAGATTGGCATCCTAGGCGGCTCGAGCACCACCTCAGCCATCGGCAACATGGAGCCGCTGGAGCAGAACAAGTCTTCGGTTTACCAGTATCAGTCCGAACTCAACTGGCTCAAGGGCAAGCACACCTTCAAGGTTGGCACGGACATCCGCCGCTACTTCGTTCAGCATTTCGATCCCCAGGGCCTGACGTTCTCGGCGAGCAAATCCCTCACCGGCGGCCCGACTTCCTCGGGGTCGAATGGCAGCGCCATCGCGGAGTTACTTCTCGGCTTTACGCCGGTTGTCAGCGGTTATGACCCCTTGGTGACCCTGCGGGACATGGTGTATTTCGGCTACGGCGAGGACACCTACAAGATGACTCATAAACTAACGCTCACCTATGGCGTTCGCTATGGCATCATCGGCAGTTGGGTGACGGATGGAAATATGCTGAACTATCTGGACACCTCCTCGCCCTCCCCGGTTGCAGCGGCCTCCGGCCTGCCCAACCTGGTGGGCGGCATCGGCATTCCTGGGGTGAGCATTTCGTCGCGCACCGAACAGCAGCCGAACTTGCTTCACATTGAACCCCGCTTCGGTGCCTCCTACGCCCTGGACAACAACACAGTCATTCACGCAGGCTTCGGTATCTTCCGCTATCCCCAGGCCTCGGAAGCATCGTATTCCGAGTTAGGCGGCTCCGCGCGCATCTCCACTTCCGTGAACACCGTGAATTCCGGAGCGAACACGTTAGTTGCCCCCGGATCGAGCACCAGTTCGCCCGGCTACTACTCATTGCATGACCCGTTCTACGGCAGCCCAAACGATGCCCCGCCCACTCCTTACGGAAACAACCCAACTCCTCTGGCTGGAAATAATGTCGGCAGCGGCCCTCTCAGCATCAACCTCGGCCAGGCAGTCGAAGGTGATCTTCGCCAGCAAACCGGCCCCTACCAGGAGATTGTCTCTGTCGATGTGCAGCGCTCGTTCAAGGGGCACTTCGTTGCAACCGCAGGCTACATTAGCAGCGAGGGCGTTCGCATGAGAAGTGGAATCCAGACGAATCAGCTCTCCGATTCCGTGCTGGCTCAGTGCGCAACTGGGGCCAATGTCGGGGGCACGTTCGTGGCTGGCGACCCAACCGGAGCTACCTGCGCGCCGCTCACTACCAGCGTCCCCAATCCTTTCTACAAGGTCATCACCGATTCCAGCACGCTTCTCTCCAAAGCAACCGTGCAAAACGGATACCTGCAGCGCGCCTTTCCGCAGTTCACCAAATTCCAGCCGATCGACGTAGGCTGGGGACACTCCTCCTACGATGCCCTGCAGTTGACGCTTCAGCACCGCGAGGCAAACGGTCTCTCTCTTCTGGTGGGCTACACCTACAGCAAGGCCATCGATCAGACCGGCGATAGCAGCAGCACCTTCAGCATTCAAGACAACGCCTGCCATTCCTGCGAGCGCTCTGTCTCGGAGCAGAACGAAACCCACAACTTCACCGAGAACACGATGTACGAACTGCCCTTCGGCCACAACCACAAATTCCTCAACAGCGGCCTTCCTGCTGTGCTCTCTGGCGGCTGGCAGCTTGGCGATGCCTACAAGTACTCCAGCGGCATCCCCGTTCAACTCACGGAGTCGGCTTCGTCCACGCCCTCCACGCTCATTGGCGCTGGAGTGATTCGCCCCTCAATCGTCTCAGGCGTGAGCCTTGCGCCAACCTCTAGTACGCAAGCCTTCAACCCAGCGGCATTTGCGGTGACTCCGAATTACAAATTTGGCAATGCGCCCCGGTATGAGTCGCAGATTCACTACCCCGACTACCAGAACCTCGATGTTTTCCTCCAAAAGCAGACCAAGTTCTGGGGTGAACGGTTGGGCGTAACCATCCGCTTTGAGGCGCTCAACGCGCTCAACTCGGTTGTCTTTGGCGCTCCCGGCGCGAATGTGAGCAGTCCCTCATCGTTTGGCCTCAAGTCAACCACGCAGACCAACAGCCCGCGCGAAGCACAACTGAGCGCGCGGTTTACCTTCTAACCTGTTTTTCGCAACAGCCGGCGGCTTCAGGGCCGCCGGCTGTCTCTTTTCTCAATCTGTTTTCTGCGGTCCATATCGCGAACAAGGATTTATCGATGAGCGACGATTTGATTTTGAAGAATGCCCGGGTAGTGACGCCCACGGAAGTTGTTGCAGGATCGGTCCATCTTCGCGACGGCTTGATCGCCGACATTCAAACCGGTCCGATAAATTCGCCGAGCGCTATCGATCTCGAAGGAGACTATCTTATTCCCGGTCTGGTCGACCTGCACACCGATAACGTGGAACGCCACATACGTCCGAGAAGAGATGCGGATTGGCCGATGCTGGCTGCGCTTATGGCGCATGACGCCGAGATGGCGGCCGTGGGCATCACAACTGTTTTCGACGCTCTCTATGTTGGGCAAAGGAACATCGATCCGCAAAGTTCCGGCACGCTTGAATTGGCTATTGCCGCGCTTAATGCTGGACGGAAGAAGAAGGTATTTCGCGCAGAACATTTTCTGCATCTGCGCGCCGAAACTTCGCGGGAGGCGATGCCGGAGATATTCGCTTCGGTCTACCCAGAGGCGAGTGTGCGCTTGATCTCGGTGATGGATCACACACCAGGACAACGGCAATTTGCCAATCGCCAAGGAAACGGCGGCCAATATGGCGGCGGCGGCCGGAGAAGGGATCGCGGGTCAGCGGAAGAAATTGCAAGCGGACCTGATATGAGCGCAGAAGAGCGCCAGGAAAAGATAGCCGCGTCCAACCGCGCCAATCTGCTTTCCATGCTTTCCGGTCATTCGATCGCGCTGGCCAGCCACGACGATACGACGATCGAGCATGTGGAGCAGGCGTACGCGGAGGGGATCAGCATCGCAGAATTTCCGACCTCGGTAATCGCAGCCCAGACAGCGCGCGATAAGGGGATGAAGATCGTGGCCGGCTCACCGAATCTGGTGATTGGCCGTTCTCTCTCCGGCAACGTCGCCGTTGAAGAACTGGGGCGGCTCGGCCTGCTGGATGTGTTGGCCTCTGATTATGTGCCCGCAAGCCTGCTGCACGGTGCATTCCTATTGTCAGAAAAGATTGGGATCCCACTGCCGGAAGCGATCGGAATGGTTACTCTGAATCCCGCGCAACTGACGGGCCTGAACGACCGTGGCTGCATCGCGCATGGCAAGCGCGCCGATCTGGTGCGTGTGCGAATGGAAGAGGGGCTTCCGGTTCCGACAATTGTATGGCGCGAAGGAATGCGCGTCTGCTAGGTGCATACTCGCCACGGATTGGATGACTTTATGAATATCAGTGTAAGTATGTATGAGGACACCGCAGCGTTCTCGGACGTTGCCGGAGAGTTCCTGCGCTCGCAACCGGTTCACCACAACCTGATTCTCACGCGGCTGGATGGACGTCAGGCCGTTCCTGGTGCTGGCCGTTATTGGGTTGTAATGAAAGGCGGGCAGGCTGCCGGCGTGGCGATCCAAACCGATCCGGCTCGTTTCGCGATGATTGTGCCGATGGACCGTGTTTCAACAATCGCCTTGGTTGATGCCATAGTAGACGGCGGAGTTGTTCTCCCTGGTGTCTTTGGCGATGTGGCAACCGCAGCCAGCTTTGCCGGACGATGGACCGAAAGATTCAAATCAGCGGCAACGCCAACGCATGGCAGTCGCCTATATGAATTGCAGGAGCTGAATGCGATAGGAACCGTCAAAGGGAAACACCGCAAGGCCGATGAGTCAGATCGCAAGCTGGCGGAGGCTTGGTTGAAGGCGTTCCAGACTGAAACCCTCAATCCAACCGGAAACATCGATCGCCTAGTGGATGGCTGGCTCACGGAGGGACAGCTTTGGCTTTGGCAAGACGGCGAACCGGTTTCCATGGTTGTTGCTCAGAAGCCCATCGTAGAAGTTGCCCGCCTCTCGACTGTCTATACCCCTCCAAAGAAGAGGAGGCGCGGATACGCCGCAGCCTGCGTTCATACGATTTCAAAGAAACTAACGGAGGCAGGCCTTCATTGCATTCTCTACACTGACTTGGGAAATCCCACATCGAACTCGATCTATCGCCGCATGGGATACCGCGCCATTGCGGAGGGGATTCACTATCGCTTCAACCGGACTTGAACGAAGATATGTGTGCCGCCAAACATGAAGACAACTACGAATGCACAAAACACAAAGGATGGCGCAATGCCGAATGAGTTGATGTTGAAGAATGCAAGGATTGTAACACCGACTGAGATCGTGGAGGGATCGGTTCTTCTTCGCGACGGTCTGATTGCCGATATTCAATCCGGTCCGGTCGTGTTGGCGAAGTCTATCGACCTCGAAGGAGACTATCTCATCCCCGGTCTGGTCGATCTGCACACGGACAATTTTGAGCGCCTTGTAAAGCCGAGGAACAATGTGGATTGGCCGGTGATGGCCTCCTTGGTGGCGCACGATGCGCACATGGTCTCTGCCGGCATTACCACCATCTTCGATTCGCTCTACGTGGGGTTCCTGGGCTTCGGATCGCGTAGCTTCGACACGCTCAAGAATACAATCTCCGAATTGGAGATATGCCAGAGAAGCGGAATGTTTCGTGGAGATCACCTGCTGCACTTGCGCGCCGAAGTATCGATGGAGGTAATGCTCGAGCAGTTTTCATCAGTCTTTCCAGAGGAGAAGGTGAGGCTGGTTTCCTTGATGGATCACACGCCGGGGCAGCGGCAATGGAGAGACCTCGACAAGTATGTAGCGATGGAGAAGAAGGATTTTCATCTCACGCAGGAGGAAGTCGACAACTTCCTGAAGACTGCTCAGGAGCGGCATGAAAAAGTCTCTCCAGCAAATCGCGTCAAGCTGCTTTCCATGGTCGAGGGTCATTCCATCGCCCTGGCAAGTCACGACGACACCACCGTCGAGCATGTGGAGCAGGCTCATGCGGAGGGCATTACGATCTCCGAGTTTCCCACCACGATTGAAGCGGCAGAGACGGCGCGCGCCAAGGGAATGCATGTAGTCGCGGGATCGCCGAATCTTGTGCTGGGGCGGTCGCACTCCGGCAATGTTTCGGTAGAGGAGCTTGCGCGGCGCGGTCTGCTGGATGCGCTGGCCTCGGACTACGTGCCATCGAGCCTGCTGCACGGCGCATTCCTGCTCACCCAGAAGATAGCAATGCCGCTGCACGAGGCTATCAAGATGGTCACCCTGGCTCCGGCGCGGATGGCTGGCTTGCAGGATCGCGGCAGCATCGAGACAGGTATGCGAGCCGATCTGGTGCGTGTGAAGCAGGCGCACGGCTTACCGCTTCCGTTGACGGTTTGGCGCGAAGGAGTGCGAGTGTGATCGCGGCGCAATTCCGTCAGAAACATATTCATGTCACCGGCGCGGCGGGTAGCGGAGTCACGACTCTGGGCAGTGCGCTTAGCCAGGCACTGGGCAGTACGCAACTCGATATCGACGACTATTACTGGTTTCCCACCGAGTCACCGTACACGATAAAGCGTCCGCGTGAGCAGCGATTGGCGCTGTTGAACGAAGATTTTGCACGGGCCTCCGACACGGGGTGGGTGCTCTCCGGTTCTATCCTGGAATGGGGCGATTCGCTAATTCCACTCTTTGACTTGGTAATCTTTATTTCAACGCAGACCGAGTTGCGCTTGAAACGTCTTCAAGCGCGCGAAGCAGCCCGCTTCGGAGCTGAGGCTATTGCACCAGGCGGGTCAAGACATGAAGTATATGAGGCGTTTATAAAGTGGGCTGCGGCTTATGAGGCGTTGCACCACGAGGGCCGCATCCGCTCTCGGCATGAGGCTTTGCTCGCGCAACTTCCCTGCCCAATCTTGCGTCTCGACGGCAGTCTGCCTGTTGAACTTCTTGTACAGCAGGCAATCAGTAAGCTGGGATAACTTGTAACGTTATCCCAGCGTTCCGCAACGGTTACAAGTACTTTTCGACAAACTCCTCGGCGCTCATCTTGCGCAGGTCGGGCATGGCGATTTCGAGCTTCTCGCGCGGCCAATCCCACCATGCCAGCTTGAGAAGCCCCTCCTGCACTTTCTCGGGAAAGCGAAAGCGAATGTGCTTTGCCGGCACGCCGCCTACGATGGCAAAGGGCGGCACATCTTTGGAGACGACCGCGCCTGCGCCGATGCCTGCGCCTGTGCCGATTCTCACGCCGGGAAGAATGACCGCGCCGTGGCCGATCCACACATCGTTTCCCAGGGTAACTCTATGCTCTTTTCGCCACTCGAAAAACTCGTGATCGTCTTCGACCGCAAAGCCATACGATTCGCTGCGGTAAGTGAAGTGATGCAGCGCGGCGCGCCACATGGGATGGTTTCCTGGATTGATGCGGTTGGCCGATGCGATGGAACAGAATTTGCCGATGTCGGCCCATACGATACTACAGTCGTTGACGACATAGGAATAGTCGCCGAAGGTGGATTCTCCCATTGAGGTTCGTGGACCGATCGATGTGTAAGGCCCAAGTACGCACTTGCGCACGCGAGCGGTGGGATCGATGCGAGGCTCCAGTCCAAGGGACTGTCTTTTCGCCTGGGTCTGATCCGCCGGTGGATCGGGCAGGGTCTCCATTGGTTCAAGGTGTGTGGTCGCCATCTCTTTCTCTCCATTCATTGATTTGAATTGTTGCTGGAATCAGTGGGCGGTTATGTCCTGCAACTCCCGATGAACCTGCGCGGCTACTTCGGGCAAGGACAACATGCATTGCGCAAGGATGCGCTCGTGGCTTCTTGCATCGAAGCCCTCGATACGCAACGACAGGACAGCTTCAGTCCCGGACTCACGAACCAGGACGACGCCGTCTTTCAGGGTGAAGCGAAGACCGTCGATTTTCAAGATGCCGGCTTCGGGAAATGCGGCGGTCAACGCATCCACAGCTCTACTGAAGGTCAGCGATTCAGTTGGTATGCGCAACTCCGGCATAGCGAAGATTTGTGGCAGGCCGCGCCGAAGCTGGGCCAGCGACAGACCCTTCTGTTGCAACAGATCGAGAATGAAGAGCGCGGCAAAGAGTCCATCGTCACCGCCGTTCAGCTCCTCAAAGAAGTAGTGGCCGCAGGCGTCGAGGCCCATCAACGCCTGCTCAACCACCATCCGGCCGCGCATGAAGGCATGGCCAGTCCGTTCGAGGAGTGGTATTCCTCGAAGCTGCTCGATGGCGCGACGCACGAGGTCGGAAGATTTGATATCGACGACAATCCTGCGGTTTGCAGAGCCAGTCTTGTCTTGTTCCTCAAGCACCGCATGGGTCAACAGGATCGCTATCTCATCCGGAGAGACAAAGATTCCTTCTTCATCGACAAAGGCAACGCGGTCTCCATCGCCGTCCCATGCAATGCCGATCGAGTCTGGCTGCTCGGCAACCGCACCGCTCAAGCGCGTGAGATTGGATGCGCGCGAGCAATCCGGGGAGCGGTCGGGAAAGTTGCCGTCGATGACGCACGATATGCAAGTCACATCGAAGCCCAGGCGGCGGAATATCTCCGGAGCGATCTCCGACCAGGCTCCGTTTCCCGCATCCAGTACTACTTGTCCAGGCCCGTTTGCATGGAGATGGTTCCACCGCTTCAGCAAGGTTCGCTCATAGTCCTGGAGAAGATTGATCTCTTCTCTGTGGCCGCTACCGGGGCGAAATGCGCGCTTTATGGTAAGCGCGCGTATCTTGGCGAGTTGCTCTGGAGTTGTAGGAGACGAGCCGAGCATCAGCTTAAGTCCATTGTGAGAGGCTGGATTATGCGAAGCAGTCACAATCAGCACCGCATCCGCGTTGACCCGGCTGGCTGTAAAATACGCCAGCGGAGTGGGGCCTTGTCCTGCATCCAGAACATCAACGCCAGTTGCGAGCAGCCCTTCTGCAAGAGCGTGCTTCAACGCAGGCGTGCTCAATCTGAAATCTCCCGCAACCACCACGCGAGAAGAAGGCGGAAGCATGGTGCCGATCGCGCCGCCAATATCGCGGAAGAGTTCAGTCGAAACGGCATCTGGAAAGACGCCGCGCAGGTCGCAGGGCTTCCACGGATCTGACTCAGGCAAGATCAACTCCTCTGCCATGGCATGATTCATTGTCATGAAGACCTCAAGTAGACCCGATCCAGAAGCTGAAACGGTGCTTCCGGATGCGACTCGTGAAAGATGCAAACAGAATCGACCAACAATGCCTCGCCACAAACCGATGCAAAGCGTTGGCGGAGATATTGTTTAAGAGGCGGCAGCGCTTCCGGAGGCATAGAACCGGTGAGCGACATATGAAACTTCCAGGTATCGAGGACGTAAGGATAACCCCATCGCAAGACATATTCCCGCTCCCGCAGAGAGAGAGAGTCTCGCAATCGTTGCGCCAATTCGGCCTCCGTGGCTGGGAGTCGATAGCGATCAAACTCGCGTACGCAATCGGTTGCCAGATGGCAGAACTCTTCGCTCGATGCCGACAGAGTGAGGGCGAGAAACCGTCCCAAGGTTCCTATGCGAAGTGGGGGCGCGCAAAAGCAAACGTGTCTCTTGGCTAATTCGTGGAGAGCTGCCTGCAAATCTTCATACGTTGCGTTTTCCGCAAGCCGAAAGGGAGGCTTGAGAGTTGCATGAAACCCATAGCGGCGCGGGCTTTCGGTAGCGCGCAGCCATTCTTCATGTTGGATGTGATCGGGCAAATCTGGATCGAGATCGGCGCCTGTGGCGGCGTCACGGCCAAGCCATCGACTGCCTTGACCGTAGAGCGGCGCACTGGGGCTGGGGCAGAAGTAGATTGCGTATCGCGATGTGTTTCCGTTCAGATCGTGCATATTAAAATCGGTCCTCTTTGCCATCTTTCATAAGTCGATCTTTCTACAGCGTAGGTTGCAGCAGGTGTCCGTTACCATGTTGCTTTGATGCGGCGCCATGCGCCTGATGATGCGCCTCCAGCGGAATGCTCGCGGAGAAGACTTCTTCGGATTCAGTCTGATGTCCAAACTGTATCTGAAAAAGCCGCCAGTAAAGCCCGCGCAGGTCAAGCAACTCCTCGTGTGTGCCGATCTCCGCGACCTTGCCTTTGTGCATCACCAGAATTCTGTCTGCGGTGAGAATTGTTGATAGACGATGAGCGATCACGATTGAGGTTCTGTTTTCGATCAAACGGTTCATGGCTCCGCGAATGCGCGCTTCGGTCTCGATATCAATATTCGAAGTGGCTTCATCCAACAGCAGATATTGTGGATTGTGGGCTAGCGCGCGGGCAAAGGCAATCATCTGCTTCTGTCCGGTGGAGAGATTATCGCCGCGCTCTTGCACCCACGTCTCCAGCCCCTCCGGCAAATCTTGCAGCAGCGCGTCCAGCCCTATCTGGTGGGCTGCGCGCATCGCATCCTCGTCAGTCAACGTCTCGGAGCCAAAGCGAATGTTGTCCAGAATCGTTCCTTCGCGGACGTACGTGTCCTGCAGGACGGCGCCGAACTGACGGCGCAGATCGGAAGGGTGCATCTCCCATATATCGATGCCGCCGATGCGGATGGTTCCACGCTGCGGCCGATAAAACCGCAACAGAAGATTGCTTATGGTTGTTTTGCCCGCGCCCGTGTGCCCAACGATCGCCAGCATTTCACCGGCGCGAATATGGAAGCTGACATCGTTCAACACCCAGCGGTCAGCTTTGTAAGCAAACCATACATTCTCGAATGCGATATCGAGGCCGCCGGGCTTTGCCTCGGTACGCGGCTCCAAGTCCGCTGGAGCTTCCGTGTCAAGAAGAGCGAAGACCTTTTCGGCGGAGACGATGCTGGTCTGCAAGATGCTGTACCGCTCGCTGATCTCCTGGATGGGACGCAGGAATTTGGTTCCATATTGCAGGAAGGCAACGAGCGTTCCGATGGAGAGGCCGCCGGGATGGAGCAGATGGGCGCCGACGATGAGCAGTCCGGCCTGCGAGATGGTGCCGAGCAACTCGATGGACGGCATGAACCATGCGTTGGCCGTGACCCACTGCTTGGATGCCTCCATGTGTTCGCGGTTGATCGCGTCGAAGGTCTCCAGGCTCGTCTGCTGGCGATTGAACAGATGCACCACGTAGATGCCGTTGACATGCTCGGCGATGAATGCGTTGATCCGGGCCAAGAGAATGCGGACCCTCTGCTGGCTGCGGGTGATGATGCGGCGGAATATCGTGGTCAAGACTACGAAGACGGGAATGACGGCGGCCAGCACCAGCGACATATTCCAGTTGATGCGGACCATTGCGGCAAGAAAGAAGAGGGTCATTACCGCATTGGCCAGCAGGGCTACGATTCCGTTGGCGAATAGATCGTTTAAAGCCTCGATATCCGTGGTGAGGCGCGTCACCAATCGCCCGGCCGGAGTTACATCGTAGTAGCTGACGGGGAGTTGGTGCAGATGCTTGAGCAATTTGCGGCGAAGGTCGGCCATGGCCATCTGGCCGGTCCACTGCGCCAGGAAGTTCTGTGCGCTGTCGATCACCAGCGTTAGCGCGAGCACGCCGAGATACACGACGGAAAGCAGAGCGATGCCCCGCGTGGAGTTTTCCGGCAATACGCCGGCAAGCGGTCCCCATTTTGTCGCGTGTTTGAGGAAATACACATCAATAGCGACGGAAAGAATCAGCGGGTTGAGGACCTGTAGCAAGGTGGAAACGAGAGAGCAGACAAGGGAAGCGAAGACGCAGATCCAATAGGGCGCCAGAAGCTTCAGCAGGCGCGAGAGCAGATACCAATCGCGGACATTGGCGGAGACTTCCTCGGCATTGGCGTTGCCACTGCCCATGCCTCTGCCGCCGCCTCCGCCATGCAGGCCAAATCCGTAGGCGCTCACATGACCTCCAGTTCTTCTTCAAGCACCTGCAAAGACGCTAGACGCGCATAGCGCCCTCTCTTTTGCAAGAGAGTAGAGTGCGTGCCCTCTTCGACGATGCGGCCATGCTTGAGCAGGACGATGCAGTCTGCTTGCATGGCGGTCGCCACGCGATGAGTGACCAGAATCGTTGTGCGTTCCGCCATGATGCTCTTGAGATGTTCGAGAATGCGTTGTTCGGTCACCGAGTCCACGCTGGAGAGCGCATCGTCCAGGATCAGGATGCGCGGATTCTTGAGGACCGCGCGGGCGATGGCGATGCGCTGCTTTTGGCCTCCGGAGAGCATGATGCCGCGCTCTCCGACGACAGTATCGAAGCCCGACGGCAACGCCGCCAGATCGGGATCGAGTCCGGCGATCGTCGCCGCGTTTCCGATCTCTTCTTTGGTTGCGCCATCAACACCGAGCGCGATGTTTTCCGCAAGGGTCATGCTGAACAGAAAGGTCTCTTGCGGCACGACACCCACCAGCGTTCGCAGAGCCGTCAGCGGAAGTTCGCTGCAATCCACGCCGTCAAACGCGATGCTGCCCTCACTCGGATCGAGCGAGCGCGTCAGCAGCTTGACCAGCGTGCTCTTGCCCGATCCAGTTTCGCCGAGAATGGCTAAAGTGGCCCCGGCGGGAATATCGAGATTGATCGAATCCAGCGCTTTATGTTCGCCAAAGACGACGCTTACCTGGCGCAGCGAAATGCTGGCGGGCGCATGGTGGACGTTCGTCTGATGAGCGCCATGCGATTCAAGCCACTGGCCGGGATCGATCGAGGGCGCTTCGTCAAAGAGCAGCTTCAACCGTCCCACAGAGGCCATGCCGCGTTGCATGATATTGACGACGCGGCCCAGGTTGGAGATGGGGCGCGCGAGCATGGCCATATAGGTTGTGAACAGCACGAAATCGCCTACCTGCAAGGTTTTTGCAACAACCAGCGCCCCACCGTACCAGAGAACGATGAGCACGGAGATTCCAGTGATAAAGGTCAGCAAGGGGTCCAGCGTACTGCTATAGATTCCCAGGATGCAGTTGGAGCGCACGTAGGACTGATTCATTCCTTCAAAGCGGTGCTGTTCGGCCTCTTCGCACACAAAGGATCGAACGACACGCGCGCCTGCAATGGTCTGCTGCACGGCCGCGCTCATGGTGGAAAACTGAGCCTGAATCCGATCAAAGCGCCGCCGGATGATCTTTCCATAGCGCATCAGCAGCAGCACGGCAAGGGGCGCGGGAAGCAGTGCGGCGGCGGTCAACCGCCAATTGACTGAGCCAAGAATAACAATCGCCACGGGCAAAGAAATCAGGGACTCAATGAGAGAGGTGAGTCCCGGACCCAGCATCATGCGTACGGCGTTCAGATCGTTGGTGGCCAAGGCCATCACGTCTCCGGTGCGCGTTCGCCCCCAAAAGGACGCGTCGAGCCGGAAGAGGTGCTGAAGGAGGTCCCTGCGCATCGCGTATTCGACATTGCGCGAGGTGCCCATCAGGTTGAGGCGCGCAATGGTCTGAAAGGCGGAGCGGGGGATGGCCACACCAACAATGGCCAAACCGATCCATACAATACCCTCCCGCGCGTTGCCCCTCGAACCTGTCAATGTGTTGATTCCAGCGCGGATCAGCAACGCAATGGCGGGGGCGACGCTCTCGCGGCCTATCATGCTGAGGCTGCCGAAGAGAAGCGCGCGCGGATAAGCCTTCAGATATGCCCAAACGAAGGCAAATCGCTGAATAAACGGGACGAAGGCTTCGTCCTGCAGAAATCGGTTGGCTGAGTTTTCCTGCACATTCAGATATTACTGCGTATACGAACTAACGTATGTAAATATTTCATGTATCGCTGAACGCTTCTGAATGACTGTGGAGTGCGTCGCGTGAAGATAAATGTTTTTTTCATATTGCTGCAACATTCCTGCCGACGCGGTGTGCCATTATCTATTCATTCGTACACGAATCTATCGCGTCGAAGAGGAATGACCGCAGACGGGATTTGCGTCAGAGGCATTCATCCGCGGGCGAACCGGCTGGTTCGGGCGCCTGGGTTGGAAAAGGGGACGGATTCTGGAATGACAGCCAATCTTGTGAACCGAAATTCGCATGAAACGGGAGAACTCGGACTGGGTCCGGACTACACTCTGTGCGAATGCGAATTGGAGCCATTGAAGCAACTGGTTGCGCGGCTGGAGCGGGCCAGCCAGGTTGAAGTTCGAAAGAGTCCTTCGGTTTGCCTGACCATGATTCCCGCCGAGGACTCGCTGGAAAAGCAGAAGTTCTTTCTTGGCGAGGCTCTGACGACGGAGTGCGAGGTAGCCGTGGATGGTCTTCCGGGCTTTGGACTTTGTCTTGGGGACGAACCCGTCCGAGCGTATTGCATCGCCGTGGTGGATGCGCTGTTGCATGGAGATCGCCCTGCTCCCATCGAGGTCGAAGCGTTTCTTCGCGAGCAGGGTGAGGCGGTTGCCCGCCGCGATCAGGACGAGTTCGATCTGGTGCTCCAGACGCAAGTTGACTTCAAGCTGATGGAGGAAGAATGAGCACTCTGGTAACAGTTCAGCCCTATAACCAAATCTTCGATGGACAGAAGCACTATCGCACCTTGCTGCAATGCACCGCTCGTCCTGGAACCATTGGCCAGCTCGACGATGCGTTGCTGAATCTTCCATCGCAATTGAACCGCGCTACCGCACTGCTTGCGCTGGCTCTCTTCAGCGGAGACATCTCATACTATCTGGACGAAAACCAAGCGCAGGCCGCTAATTTTATCCGCAGCGAGACGGCTGCCAAGCCGATCTCCGCCGAGCAAGCGGACTTCCTGATTCTTACCGACGGAAACCGGCTTGAGGGGCTTCAGCAGGCCAAGCCGGGAACTCTTTCGTTTCCGGATCAAGGCGCTACCGTTGTGTTGCAGGTTTCGGCAATCTCTCCTGCTCCGCTGGCGGATTCTCTGCGCCTGACGCTGACAGGGCCGGGAATCGAATCTGAAACCGTGGTGTTCGTACTGGGCGCCTGCGAAGAGTTCTTTGCAACTTTGCGGGAACGCAATGCGGAGTTTCCTTTGGGCGTTGATGTTTTTCTTACATGCGACAGCTTGTCGGCGGGTCCGTGCGTGATGGCTCTGCCGCGCACTACGCGCGTGCAATGGGAGCGGATATAAAAGAAGTTTCAACTGGAATGCGGGGATGGTGACGGAATGGGATATGTAGCAGTCAAGGGCGGACAGGACGCGATCGAAAATGCGATCAAGCTGGTCGACTACTTCCGTTGGAAGGGGCGGACCAAGCCGATCGAACTCGATCAGGCGCGTACCCAAATGCGGCTGGCAGTGGACAGAGCCATGGGCGAGGGATCGCTCTATGCGCCGGAGCACGCGGCGCTGGCGTTGTTGCAGGTGGAGGGCGATTCCTTCGAGGCGGCCTTTCATCTGCGCGCTTATCGGGCCACACTCGAGCGCCGCTACGACGCCGAGATTCTGAATACACGAGAGATGTTTGTGCACCGCCGCATCTCTTCAACCTTCCGCGATATACCAGGCGGCCAGATACTCGGTCCCACCCGGGATTACTCCTTTCGGCTTCTTAATCCAG
Organism: Acidobacteriaceae bacterium; assembly: GCA_003159355.1. Taxonomy (GTDB): domain Bacteria; phylum Acidobacteriota; class Terriglobia; order Terriglobales; family Acidobacteriaceae; genus Telmatobacter. Next base: position 21,365 of record PLPA01000191.1, read on the forward strand.
CTCTTCTCAATGCCAGCCTCGGTTCCATCGAGAAGTTTCTCTCCGATCTCCGCGACGAGATCGATCCCAACAAGCTGCATGAGATGACGACCTACAAGAAGGTGATCGATATCTTCCTGAAAGAAGGTCTAATGAGCAGTCAGGCGCGCCCCGGCGAGGACCGGCGTGTCTTCGATGTAACGCGCGAGGCGATCAAGTTTCCCGTGCCGCGCTCCGCCACGCTACAGATGCTGGCGCGCGCCGAGACGGGCGCGCTGATGTGCATGGCCTATAGCACCATGCGCGGCTTCGGCATGGCGCATGGAACCGTGGGCGAACTGCGCGTCGGTGAAGTGCCGGTGCGCGTTGTGGATAAGCGCGGACGGCTGCGTTGCGTGGGCAAGATCAAAGTCTCCGAGGCCGAAATGGTAGGCGGATCCGGTCACGGGCAGGGTGAGGGTGGCGGTCGCGCGGCAAAAAAGACGGGCGCACCAAGATACTCGATCGGTTATGGCCTCTGTTTTGGGCAAAACGAGACCAAGGCCATCTGCATGGGCATGGTTGAAAGCGCGCTGCGCAATCCCAACTCGGATAATCCCGCGAACAATCAGGAGTTTGTTCTCTATCACACCGAAGTGATCGAGGGATATGGATTCACCAACCATCTCAAGCTACCGCACTACGTAACTTTCCAGGCAGGCATGGAAGGCGCTCGCAGAGTAGCCCGGAAGAACAGCGATAAGGCAGAACAAGTGACCGTAAGCGCGGGCGGCGTGGAGGAAAACAATGATTGAAAATCTCAAGTTTCAGCATAGCTTCAACTACGCATACATCGACGAGTTCACCAAGAAAGAGATACGGCGTAAGACACTCAAGGCGGTTTGCATTCCCGGCTATCAGGTTCCTTACTCTTCACCGGAGATGCCGATCTCGCGCGGCTGGGGAACCGGCGGCTTGCATCTGACGCTCTCTCTGGTAGGACCGGACGATGTGCTGAAGGTGATCGATCAAGGCAGCGACGCCAGCGTGAACGCCTGCAATCTGCGTCTCTTCATCAAGGAGATGTCCAATTGCGCAGTCACCTTCGATACCGCCGAGGCCACGCTAATTCAGACGCGCCATCGCGTGCCGGAAGAGATTCTTACCGAGAAGCAGATTCTAGTTCTCCAGGTGCCGCAGCCGGAGGTTCTTCGCGGCGTTGAGAGGCATGAGGCCAAGACTCGCATAATGCACGGCGAAGCCGATTACGCGAAGATCTGGGTGACTCTGTATGAAGCCTATGTTAGAAGCGGTACTCTGCGCAACGGCGCCGGCCATCCCATCATGGTCAATGGGCGTTATGTTGCCACGCCGTCTCCGATTCCGAGCTGGGATGTGCCGAATCTGAATAAGGCTCGCTGCCTCTATCTCTTTGGCGCGGGGCGCGAAAAGCGCATCCATTGCATTCCTCCCTTCACCCGCGTCGAACCGCTGGAATTTGAAGATATTCGCTTCAAGGTGGAAGAGTTTGTCGGCGTTCGCTGCTCGACGTCCGGTCAGGACAAGGCGTTCATGGATCAGGTCTACGCAGACGACCTGAGCAGCAGTTACGTGATCAACGACAGTAACTTTCTCGACAAACTGCGCAAAGGGCCACGGCCGCCGCAGAAACTCTTTACCAATCCCGAATAGGAATGAAGGCCGCGATGAATAACAATTGGTTGTTGCGTGTTCGGAATCTGACCAAGATTTATGGTGAAGCTACGCCGGGAGTGCTGGAGCGTACCGGGCCAAAATTCGATACGAATATCTGCTCCAGGACCGGCGCCGTCGTTGCAGTGAACGGCATCAGCTTCGATCTTTATCCGGGCGAGGTGCTGGGCGTTGTTGGAGAGAGCGGGTCGGGCAAAAGCACGCTGGTGCAGATGCTTTACTTCGATCAGGAAGTAACTGCGGGCGAGGTAAACTTCAAGCCCATCGAGGACGGCAACGTCAACCTCTTCGAGCTTTCCAACCAGAAGAAGCGCTACGTCCGCAATCACTTGATGGGCATGGTCTATCAAAATCCGCGGGATGGGTTGAACTTCCGCTTTACTTCCGGCGGAAATATCGCCGAGAAGCTGCTTATGGCCAATGTCTTCAACGTAGGCAAGATTCGTATTCGTGGCGCCGACCTGCTGACCAAGACCGAGGTGCCCATCCAGCGCATGGATGAATCTCCGGCGCGCTTCAGCGGCGGAATGCAGCAGAGGGTGCAGATCGCCAAGGCCATCGCCAACAATCCTCCGCTGCTGCTGTTGGACGAGGTGACCAGCGGTCTCGATGTCTCCGTGCAGGCCAAAGTCCTGGACCTGATTCGCGGCCTGCAACAGGATCTTGGTGTATCGATGATCGTCGTCTCGCACGATCTCGGCGTGATCCGCATGTTGACCGACCGCACCATGGTTCTGAAGCACGGCCAGATCGTCGAACAGGGACTGACCGATCAGATTCTGCAAGACCCGCAGCATGGATACACACAGCTTCTGGTCAGTTCGCTGCTCTAGCGAGTGTGAGCGCGCAAGGTACGGACAGAGAAAAAGAGGACAAGATGGGATCGTTATTGGAAATCGTGGACTTGGAAAAACGGTTTGAGTTGCACATCCTCAATGAGAAAGAGATCGATGCTCTGCATGATGTCTCCTTCGATGTGAAAGAGGGAGAAATCCTCGCACTGACCGGCAAGTCAGGCTCGGGTAAGTCGACTCTGATGAAGTGCATCTATCGGACTTATCTTACAACCAGTGGCCGGATGATTTATCGCGATGGACAGGGCGCGGTGATTGATCTGGCATCCGCAACCGAGCATGAGGTTCTGCGGATTCGCAGGACAGAGATGACGTATTGCTCACAATTTCTTCAAGTCATTCCGCGCGTGCCGGCAATCGATGTGGTCGCCTCCGGCTTGGTAGCGCGTGGGCGGTCGATCGAAGAAGCGCGGCGCGCTACCAGCGTATGTTTTGAACGTCTGAGTCTGCCTGCGGAACTCTGGGATGCCTATCCGTCGGTCTTCAGCGGAGGAGAACAGCAGCGCGTGAACATTGCCCGCGCCATGATCTCGCGCCCCCGCTTCCTGCTGGTAGATGAACCGACGGCCTCTCTGGACATCACCACGAAGGATGCGGTGATCGATATGCTGCTCGAACTCAAGCTGGCCGGCACGTCGATCATCCTGATTTCCCACGACGAGCATACATTGCGAAGGATGTCTGACCGTTCGCTGCATCTGGAGAACGGGCGTCTCAAAGAAGCAGTTGTCTACGCATAAAGGAGAATCATGAAACGCCTGTGGATCTGCTTTGTTGTACTTATTTCGGGAGTCATATTCATTTCTCTGAATGGCTGCAAGGCAAGCCATGCTAGTGACGGAAGACCGACGGTTTTGCGTTACGCGTTTATGCCTCAGGTTGAACAGTTAGAGGGTGGTAACCTGCGCACCGAGCTGATGCGCAATTATCTTCAGAATCAGCTTCATATGCCGGTTGAGATTGTGAAATTGGAAGGATACGCCTCAACCATTGAAGCCATGCGCGCCGAGAAAATAGATATGTTCTCCGGCAGTTCGCTGACCTATCTCATTGCGGCGCAAAAGGCTGGCGCGGAAGCGATTGCCGCGCGTGGCTTCCCGGACGGCACGCTGGGCGGATACCGGTCGGTGATCGCGGTGCCCAAAGACAGTCCGATTCACTCCATGCAGGATCTGAAGGCGCACGCCAAGGATACCGTCTTCGCATTTGCCGAGCCGGCTTCCACCTCTGGATATCTGTACCCTCGCGTTGGACTGCTTGATGCGGGCATCGATCCGGAAAAAGACTTCAAGAAGGTGGTCTTCGCGGGCAATCATATCGCCACGATTATGACAGTCAAGTCAGGCAAGGTGGGCGCGGCAGGCTTCATGCTGGGTTACATGACTCGGCTCATCGAAAAACATAAGTTGGCACCGGACGATGTGCGCGTGATCTGGACCTCTGATCTGATTCCAAACGGCCCCTACGCAGTTCGTAAAGGTTTGCCCGATCAACTGAAGAAGGATATTCAGGCTGCGTTGATTGCCATGCCGACCAAAGCCCCGGATGCCTGGGCCAATATCAACAGCTTGTTCCGCACGCCGGCCAGCGGGACTGTGCTTATTCCTGTCAACGATGCGACGTATGACGGCTTGAGAAAGTATGCGTCGCAGGTCAAAGACTTTAACTTTGCTGAAAAGTAGGCTTCCATGCTTCATGTATCGAACATTGTCGTACAACTTCCGAATGGCAAGCGCCTTGTGGATCAGGTGAATTTCACGGTTGGGCGCGGCGAGTTTGTCGGGATTCTCGGATCAAGCGGGGCGGGCAAATCGATGACGCTGCGATGCATTGTTGGACTTACCCGGCCCAACGAAGGCGAGATCAGCATTACTGGATGCAACGGCAAAACCTATCGCACAACCAATGTCAAAGCGCAAGAGCTACGCAGGGCGCGGCGTCACATCGGCTTCATCTTTCAGGGATCGAATCTGGTCAAGCGGCTGACGGTATTGGAAAACGTGATGCTGGGCCGCCTGGGGCACATCAGTCCCGTTCGCAGTTGGCTGCTGGGCTTCAAGGATGCGGAGGCGCGCGAAGCGATGGTGGCGCTGGACCGCGTGAAAATGGCCCACTGCGCCGCACGAATGGCAGGTTCACTGAGCGGCGGCGAGATGCAGCGCGTAGCCATTGCGCGCGCCATCCATCAGCGCCCGCTGATCTACCTGGCCGATGAGCCGATCTCCAGTGTCGATCCGAGGAACGCCGATGCGATCATGTCGATTCTGCAGCCTCTCTCGCACGAGACGCCGGTGATCGGCGCTTTCCACCAACCGGCAGCCGTAGCCAAGTATTGCACGCGCGCCATCGGCATTCGCACGGGCAAGATCGTGTACGACGGTCCGGCACAAATCGCGCCTCGTCAGTTGGAGTACATCTATGGCGAGTCCGACGGTGATTCAGCGTCGCTAGTTTGGGAATCAGACGCGCAGCCGCCATTGTTCAACTCAGGTGTCGAGGCAGTTTTGCATGAAGGAGTGACCGTCTAGTGGGTTCATCGAGCAAAGAGTTCTTTCGGCAGGAGCCTCCGATCCTGGATTCCAAGTTCCTGGATTGGAAGTTTCTGGAGTGGAAGAAAAGTATCGCTGGCCAACGCGGTAAGCAGGCCGTGATTGCTCTGGTGCTTGTATTGCTGGTAGCCCTGACGGCGTGGCGCTGCAATGTCGATGTGCAATCGTTCATAACAGGCATCAATAAAGGCTTTCCATTGGTGGGCATGTTCTTCCCCCCCGAGTGGAGCGGGATGGCGGACATGCTGCAACCGCTCGGTGTAACAACTGTGATGGCGATGGCCGCCACAATTCTGGGGATGTGTCTGTCTCTTCCTTGCGCGCTGGCTGCGTCCTCGAACATCGCTCCACCTGTGGTGCGCCAGGTGATGCGAGCCTTCATCGCGCTGGAGCGCGGCTTGCCGGAGATTGTGCAGATGCTGCTGCTCATCGCCATCTTCGGCCTGGGCGCGGTTCCCGGCCTGGTTGCGCTCTCCTTCAGCAGCATTGGCATGTTAGCCAAGCTGCTGGCCGACGCCATTGAGGAGATTGAACCGCAGATGCTCGAAGCGGTGGCGGGAACCGGCGCCACTCGCTCACAGGTGATCCGCTATGCGGTCATTCCCCAGATTCTTCCCGCTCTCTTTGCCAATGGGTTGTTTCGCTTTGAATTCAACGTGCGCGCGGGCGTGATCCTGGGGGCCATCGGGGCGGGTGGGATCGGATATGTGATGATGACCGCGATGAATTCCATGGACTATCAAAAGGCCTGTATGGCCACGCTGCTGACGCTGACTCTGGTCTTCTTCTCGGAGCGCATCTCCGATTTCTGCCGGACTCGCATTCTGGATGGAGGAACGCCGCGATGAATATCGAAGTGCCGGCCGGAGCGCTGCCCTCGCGAAAATTCCGCATGACGATTCTTTATCTGGCGGCGACCGCAGCAGCGATCTGCCTTCTGTTTACCTATCTGGACATGAGCCCTTCCAGCTTCGTCGTCGATTTTCGCTTCATCGTAGACCTGGTGCAGCAGATGTTTCCGCCTAACATCGCCCTCTTCTGGACCAAGAAAACGATATTCCTTTCGTTGATCGATACTCTCTCGATGGCCTTTCTGGGCACCGTCTGCGGCGGCGGCATCGCGTTGTTCCTGGCCTTCTTTGCTGCAACGAATACGACGCCGCACCCATTGGTGAGGCTTGCCGTGCGCACCTTGCTGGCCATGGAGCGCTCGATTCCGCAACTGATTGTCATTCTTGTGTTGTTGATTACCGTCGGCATCGGACCATTTGCGGGAGTGCTGACTCTGGTCATAGGATCGGTGGGAATGTACAGCAAATTCTTCGCCGACTCCATCGAACAAGCCGACAAAAACACGATGGAATCAGTCGAGAGCTTGGGCAGTACGCGACTGCAGACCATTCGCTATGCCGTGTTGCCGCAGGTGATGCCGTCCTTCGTCGCCAATCTCTTCTACGCCTTCGATTACAACCTTCGCGCCGCCATTCCACTGGGCGTCTTCGGCGGTGGGGGCATCGGCTTCGAGCTGGCCTTTGCCAACGGCCTGCTGCATTACAAGGACGTGTTGGCATACACCATTCTGATCGTGGTGATGATTACGGCCATGGAACGCATCTCCGACTGGGTGCGCCGCAGCATCATCACACAACCGCAGCTTATTACAAAATGACCGAACGAAGAACAGGGAGACTGAAGAGTGATGATCGAGACAATTTTGACCAATGCCCGCATTGTTTGCCCCGATTGTGAGGTGAACGGGACGCTTGTTATCGAGGATGAATGCATCGTCGATATTCTTCCCCACAACCTTCCCGACGGAATCGATCTGCACGGCGCGATCCTCATCCCCGGCATTATCGATATCCACACCGACTACCTGGAGCGCGAGATCAGCCCGCGTCCGAGCGCCAAGATTCCGCTTGAGCTGGCCCTGCACGTCATGGATCTGCGCGCCCTCAGTTGCGGCCTTACCACCGTGTCTACCGCCGCGCGCATCTCGGAAGAACGAGTCGGCGAGATGGGGTCATGGCGCGGAGACGGTCTGGCGCTGGCCAAGCAATTCGACGAGTTGATTCCGCAGATGCGCGCGAGGCACCGCATTCACCTGCGCTGGAGCCCCAACTTTGAACCGGTCGATGACATTCTCGATCAGTTGCTCCAACTGAAGAGCGTCGCCAATCTTGTCTTCAACGACGATATGCCCGGCCAGCGCCAGTTCCGCGACATTGAGGCAATGTTAAAGCAGCACTCCACTCGCCAGGGAATCTCGATCGAGGCGGCGCGGCAGCGTATGCAAGAGCGCATAGAGAAGGCCGGCAAAGTGAACAACCGCATGGCGGTCAAGGCGCGTGTGGCTGGCAGAATTCCTCTCGGAAGTCATGACGACACCACGGTCGAGCACGTGATTGAAGCATTCGAGTCGGGAGCCACTCTGAGCGAAATGCCTTGCTCCATCGAGGCCGCGCGCAAAGCGAAAGAACTTGGGATGATGGTCTGCATGGGCGCGCCCAACTACTATCGCGGCGGCTCGCACTGCGGAAATCTTTCTTGCCACGATGCGATGGCGGAAAACCTGGTGGACATCATTTGCAGCGACTATCATTTTCCGTCTATGCTGGCGTGCGCCATTCGCATGGTGGAAGAAGGCATGACGCTTCCCGCGGCCATCAATCTGTTTACTCTGAATCCAGCAACGCACCTGGGGTTTGGCGACACTACCGGCAGCATCGAATTGGGCAAGCAGGCGGACCTGGTCGCCTTTCATCCGCACAAGGGGTACGGTGATGTCGCCCGCGTCTGGGTCGGCGGCCAGGAACGCTATTCAGCGCTCAAGAATCGTCCTTCGTCGCATCCAGGAATGAAAGAGTCGCTCCAGCCGGAAGAAGATGCCGTCCCCGCTGGCCAATAGCAGCCGGCGCTGTCTAGGCATTAGAGGATTCGCCTTTCCATCGCGCGGGCACTGCTTGCCAAGCCCCGCATCCTTATCCTCGACAAGGCCACAAATTCGCTCGACTCCGAGTCCGAAGCCATGATTCAGGACGGGCTGAACAAGCTGATGCGCAGGCGCACCATCTTTGTCATTGCTCATCGTCTCACAACGATTCGCCGCGCCGACCAGATTCTGGTTATCGAGGAAGGACGCATCATCGAACGCGGCAATCACCGGCATCTCTATGCGCTCGGTGGCCGCTACTATGACCTCTATACCCGCCAGCACGGCCTCGAAACCAATCTCTTTCTCGCGCCAGGCGAGGGAGATGACGAGGCAGATCGCAATCCAGACGAGAGAGTTGAAGCTGACTCGCCGGCAGAGGACGAACTGGTGCCAGTGATGATGAGCGGAACCAGGTCCGGTGCCCCCTGAAATGAAAGCTCTGGAGGAGGTCAAAATCCCGATGGCAGGGTGTGTTCCATGCGTGGGCCGCCCGGCGAAATCTGTACCCGCGGATGTGAGACAAACTGATATGAGAGGAGCAGAGATGGCGCGTGCGGCGGTAGTGGGAGTGGGGGCGATCGGCGGGGTGCTGGCGGCGTTGCTTGATTCGACGGCACGGCATGAGATTACCTTGTGTACGCGGCGGCCGTTGAAGGAGTTGACGGTGAAGACGCCGGATGGCGTGGTGAGGGTGAAGACTCGGAATTTGACCGACCCTGCACAGGCAGAAGCTGTTGACTGGGTGCTGGTAGCGAGCAAGGCGTACGACGCGGAGAGCACCGCGCAGTGGCTGCCAGGACTTACGGCGGATGGCGCGCCGGTGGCGGTGGCGCAGAACGGAGTGGAGCACCGGGAACGGTTTGCGCCGTGGGTGAAGCAGGAACAGCTTGTGCCCGTGGTGGTGCATATTTCCGTGGACCGGCAGGCAGATGGAACCATCTGGCAGCGCGGGCCGGCGCGGCTGACGGTGGAAGAGGGGCGGCTGGGACGGGAGTTTGCGGAGTTGTTCAGGGGGAGCAATTCGGAGGTTGTTGTTACGGAAGACTTCAAGACGGCGCTGTGGCGGAAGTTATGTGGGAACTCAACGGGGACGCTTTCCGTTCTGGCGAAGAAGCCGTTTTCGGCGTTCAAGCTGCGGGATGAGGCGCTGGCGCGGGTGGTGTTGGAGATGGCGCTCGAATGCGTGGCTGTGGGACGGGCGGAAGGCGCGCAATTGGATGACAGCACCGCGCAACGCATAGCGGATGGAATCATGAGAGGAACTGGAGATCGAGCCAATTCGATGCTAGCGGACCGTCTCGCGGGTCGGCCGATGGAGATCGACGCGCGGAACGGGGTGATTGTTCGCCTGGGAGAAAGGCACGGTATTGCAACGCCCCTCAACCGCATGGCGGTAGCTCTGCTGCGGGCTGAGGGGTGTTGAAGAAAGAAGACGGGCGGGGATATAGAGGAATGGTTGAATCTCAGCACACAGATCAGATTGGCTCCCGGTACATTCGCTTTGCAGAGAACGAAGCCCGCGGCCGCTCGCCGCTCTATGAGGAACTGGCTCTAGGTGTTGCAGGAGATCCATCGGTGCTTGAGTTTCTTGCCCAATTGCCCTACGCGAAGCAGCAACCTAACCTGCTGTTTGCGGCTGTACGCCACCTCTGTGACACTCCAAGGGACTGGGAAGACTTCCGCCGGTCGTTGGCGTCGCGGCCGGATGAAATCCGTGAAGTTATGTTGAAACGCCGCACACAAACCAATGAGCCTGCCCGATGCGCAACCTTGCTTCCATTGCTTGCGCTGCTTCCCCAGCCTTTGGCTCTTCTCGAAGTGGGAGCTTCTGCTGGTCTTTGCCTGATCCCGGATCGCTATTCCTACTGCTACAACGGCGTGGATGTGGAGCCGTCTTCGAACACGGACGCAGTGCCACCCAGATTCTCATGCACAACGAACCTCCAAACGCCGATCCCCAGGGCCAATGTCAAAATTGCATGGCGAATGGGCCTCGATCTCGAACCTGTCCGTGTCGAGAACGATGAACAGGTTGCATGGCTGGATACTCTCGTCTGGCCTGGAGAAGAGAACCGCCTTGTTCTTCTGCGCCGAGCTTTGGACGTTGCTCGATGCGATCCTCCCATTGTCATTGAGGGAGACCTTCGAACGGATGTGCCACGCCTTGCGGCTCAGGCGGAAAAAGGCGCCACATTGGTCATCTTTCACAGCGCGGTTCTGGCCTACGTTTTGTCCGAGAAGGATCGAGCTGAATTTGCGCAGACGGTCGCTCACATTGGAGCAATTTGGATTGCCAACGAATCTCCCCGCCTCATTCCAGGTATCACGGAACAGGCGTGTAACCAATGTTTACCGGGTGAGTTCTTGATCACCATGGATCGAAAGCCCATTGCCTGTAGCGATCCACATGGCAGGTCTCTGCGATGGTTGTGAAACTCCGGCAAAGCTGTTTCCTGCGATCAGGGCATTGACCCGCTCCAGGACTATGATGTCAGGCGGTGTCCGGCCTGATGAGGAAGATATCTTGATTCCCGCATTGCAAGCGCCACGCGATGAAACCGAGGAAATTCCTGCCTTGGTGGAACCGCACATCAACACCGGGGTCTCTCATGCCTGGCGCGCGCTGCGTCATCGCAACTTCCGGCTTTTCTTTGGCGGACAAAGTATTTCGTTGATTGGCTCGTGGATGACGCTGGTGGCCACCCGTTGGCTGGTTTACCGCCTTACGGGGTCGGCGCTGCTCTTGGGAACGGTCGGCTTCGTGGGGCAGATCCCATCCTTTTTGCTTGCGCCTTTTGCGGGTGTTTGGATGGATCGTCTCGACCGTCGAAAGGTGCTTCTGTGGACTCAGACTCTATCCATGATACAGTCGCTGTTGCTGGCGGCCATGACGCTGTCAGGACGGATCACAATCCCTTGGTTGCTGGTTCTTAGCGCGATGCAGGGCATCATCAATGCATTCGATATGCCTGGACGGCAGGCCTTCATGGTGGAGATGCTGGAAGACCGGCGCGACTTGAGCAACGCCATCGCCATCAATTCGTCGATGGTGAATGCGACGCGGCTGATCGGCCCGTCGCTGGCCGGAATCTTGATTGCCGCCACCAACGAGGGATGGTGCTTTCTGATTGATGGCTGTAGTTTCATTGCCGTAATCGCGTCCCTGTATTCGATGCGTCTGCGTGTCTCCACTGTGATGCGGATTCCTACGTCAACGCTTGCTGAACTGAAAGTGGGCTGGACGTATGTGTCGGAGTCCATGCCGATCCGAACGATTCTGCTGCTCTTTGCCCTGATCAGCCTGATGGGTATGCCGTTTGTGGTGTTGATGCCCATCTTCGCGGTCCAGGTGCTGCATGGCGGTCCGAATACGCTGGGCTTTCTGATGGGCGCCATGGGGATTGGCGCGCTGGCATCGGCCTTGTCGTTGGCGGCGCGCAAGAGCGTGGTGGGACTGGTCAGGATGATTCCCATTGCAGCCGGTGTCTTTGGCCTGGGGCTGATTGGCTTCGGGCTTTCGCACGCGCTCTGGCTCTCTATGATCATGGCGCTGGTGGCGGGCATCGGCATGATGCAGGGCATGGCTGCCAGTAACACTATCATCCAAACCATCGTGAGCGAAGACAAGCGCGGGCGCGTAATGAGCTACTATGCAATGGCGTTGGTAGGCATGGCGCCGTTCGGCAGTCTGCTCGCTGGAACCATGGCGCACTCCATCGGAGCGCCACGGACGGTGATTGCAAGTGGAGTTGTAATCCTGCTAGGCGGGGCATGGTTCGCTCTGCAATTGCCGGCGGTGAAGCGCGCAATCTGCCCGATTTATCGCAAGATGGGCATTTTGCCTGTATAACAAAGAACACGGAAGACCAAACTTTTGTGACTTGATAGGCTTTGAGAACACAAAGGGCATTCTGTCCTGAGGAGGGAGTTTGCAACCGGCACCGTTGAATGGAAGCATATTCAGACCCAGCAACGGGAAGAGGTCAGGTATAAGTTTCAGAAATGGCTCATTGGGCACACCGCCTGATTTGCATTTCACATTATCCAAAGAAATCCGCAGGTTTTCTGGTGATACTTATGGTGATACTTTGTACCGGACAATTGTGCGCCGTTTTGCAATATCATGCGAGATAATGTTCGGACTAAATATTATTTTTGTCAATGCTATACAAACATCATGCGACATTCTGCAATGTCTTGCAAAATCGCGATGATCAGACTTAAAATCCGCAGACCGCAAGGCTGTGGGGGTTCAAGTCCCCCTCTGGGCACCAACAAGACAAAAGACTTATATGCAAAATTGCCTCCCGTGAACGGGAGGCAATTTTCGTCTGATGCCTGTTTTGGTGCATGTTGTGTCAGGCAGTGCTTGTTGGCTGTACCAGACGTTCTGACGCTGATGCTGTAACCTCTGGGGAAAGGTGGCTATAACGGGCCGATTTACTGATCGTCATGAGCAGGAGGTATCAAGAGTCGAATTCCATGGTCCATGGCTCAAATCAATGTCCGGCAATTTTGACAATCGCGCTGTCTGGTTCGCTCCAGCTAGCGGCGCCGTCATGCGTGAGCATCTGTTTTGCGTCGTTCCAATAGAGCCGGGTAATGGAGCCCGCGCCCTTCTCATAGGCATAGGTCGTACCGTCGTCGGAGAAGAGCGTGAAGCTGCCGTCGGCGCCGGGATAGACTCTCAACTGCGCAATAGCCTGCAGTTGATGCGTGCTTTCGACCGGAACTCCCAGCGGAACGATCGAACCGGCACGGACAAACAGAGGAATGGTGTCGATGGGAGCTGCGACAGTGATCGTCTGGCCGCCCTTCACGCGCTCATTGGTCCAGAAGTTATACCAATCGGTTCCGGCCGGCAGATAGACCTCGCGGCTGGTCGCGCCCTGGTCGGTGACCGGCGCAACCAGAAAGGCCGGTCCGAACATGTACTCGTCGCGCAGGTCGGCAACTTTTGGATCATTCGGAAAGTCCAGTGGCAGGGCGCGCATGAACGGAGCGCCCGAGAGCCAGGTTTGGTAACCCATCGAGTAGATGTAAGGTATCAGTTGGTAGCGCAAGCGCAGGTACTTTTCCAGAATCGGCTCAGCCTGTTTGCCATACGACCACACCTCATTCGCCGGGCGGCCGCCGTGGGTACGGAAGATGGGCAGGAAGGTTGCGTACTGAAACCAGCGCGTGTAGAGCTCCGGGTAGTCGTCGTATCCGCCTACGTTGGCGCGGGCATCGGAGGGGTCGAGCAGTGGCGCATGCTCCGGCACATGGACTTTGGGCAGATCCTGCCAGCCGCCGGTGTCGTTGGACCAGTACGCGATCCCCGAGGCCGCGACGTCCAGCCCGGTGGGAATCTGGCGCTTCAGCGTATCCCAGGTGGGATAGATGTCGGAGGACCAGAAGATGGTTCCATTGCGCTGCGCTCCGGTGAAGGCATCGCGAGAGAGGATCAGCGCGCGCCGGCCGGGCTCGTCCTTGCGGAAGCCATTGTAGAGCGCCGCGGTGTGGAAGAGCGGATACACGTTGAAGAATTCCGTGCCTGGACCAAGATGAAAATAGGCGCCGCTGGGAGGCAGATCGGGCTCCGTTTCATCAGCCCAAAGGGAGTCGAAACCCTTGCGGACGATGTTGTCGCGGATCGTGTTCCAGTACCACGTTGCGGCCTCGGGGTTGGTCGTGTCGATGTCGGAACCGGCGCGGTCGTAAGGCAACCCGTCGATGGGCGTGCCATCGGCCAGGTGGATGAACCAGTTATTCTTCCGCAGCTCATCGTAGAACCGGTCATCGGGCACAAAGCGCGGCCAAACACTGATCATGGTTTCAAAGCCCATCTCGTGGAGTTGCTTGTTCATAGCCGACGGGTCGGGCCAGAACCGGGGATCGAAGTCCATTTGGCCCATTTTCGTGTAGTAGAACCAATCCACCACCAGCACGTCGGCCGGCAGATGGCGGTCGCGATAACCCTTTGCAACCGACAGTAATTCCTGCTGGCTGGCATAGCGCTGTTTGCACTGGATGTAACCGTAAGCCGCTTTGGGCAGCATGTGCGTGGGGCCCGTGAGCAGCTTGTAGCCAGCGTAAATCTCGTCCGCGGTGGCGCCGGCGATCACGAAGAAGGAGACACGGCTGCCCGCCTCGGAGACCCAGCGGGTCTGCTCATTGAAGCCCGGCTCGATGGTGGTCTTGGAGGGGTTGTCCCACAACAGCCCATAGCCCTTGTTGGTGATCAGCAACGGCACGCAGAAACTGGGAGCGGCTGGAGCCGTGTAATCTGCCCAGCAACGGACCGGATGTCCGCGATGGTCCAGAAAGCCCTCTTGATTCTGTCCCAGCCCGTAGTAATGCTCGTCGCCGGGCGAGGCGAAGGTTGCGCCCACCGTGTAGAACTGCGGGTCGGTGGGGCGGCGATCATTGGCCAACCGGGCGGTGCCGTCCTTGTGATTGGGAACAGCCTGGGACCAGCCGGTCAGTTCAAGCAGCTTTGCACCCCCGGGTGTGCGAAAAGTGATGTTCGTGTTTGGAGTGGAGCCGTTGAAGTATTTGGCAATGTCGGCCATCGTCCGCAGTGGCGGCGGGCCGGAAGGCGGTTCGCGGTCCACCGTGACGACCATCCGCGACGACCCGTACACGTCAGCCTGCGTGGTCTGGCTTGCGCTCCAGCCGGCCGCGTCAGGCGCAGCCACAACGCCATCCCCCGGCGCGGCCAGCGCGGATTCCGGCTGCAGGCTGAGCGTGACGCGCACAATGTTGGGCGCGTAGGACTCCAGCACAATTGTCTCGCCGGTGCGGTTCAGTTCCAGGCGCTGGCTGGGGTTCTGCGCCCGCGAGCAAACAGCAGTGAGGGTGATTCCGGCAACGATTGCGAGAACGGCAAAAAACTTTTGCATAAACAGGAATCTCCCTTTTCAATATGTGGCGACCGAGACCCGGATCACCTCGGGTTCCGAAGAGAAGTTGAGGCCCCAGTCCGTTTGATCGCCATTCAGGATGCGCTGGAACTTGAAAGCGCCGTTTTCATACGCGCCTTCTTCAACGCGAAGGAATTGCCGATGCTGCCACTTGCCATCGATGAGAGCCGAGGGTGTCTGTCCGGTTCCCACTACGATATTCCCGGATTTCCGCTGTTGCTCGGCGCCGGCGGGGCGGAAGTCGACGCTGCAATTGAACCCGGTGACAAGAAACTGATTGCCGCCAAGCTGCGCGACCAGAGCGCGGCCGAGAGGCTCGCGATTTTGATTGGCATTTGCCATGNNTGGCCTGGAGCTTCCCCTCGAAATTCAGCTTGGCGACATCGCGCATCATAGGAGCGATCAGGCCGTAGTTCTGCGCGGTCGGGTCAAGGAACGTATTCTTCGCATCCGGTTCGCCGGGCAGGGTGGGACGATTGCGCGTGTAATCCAGGCCGAAGGGCGAGTAGCCGATGGCCTGAAGGCCGAGGGCGGAAAAAAGGAAACGGGCTTCATGAACGGCGCCGCTGGTTTCGGGAACGAACAATGCATTGTCCGGGCGATGGTAGAGATCGAGCGTCTTAAGATACTGTTCGGTGCCTG
>PLPA01000191.1:36975-60737 GCA_003159355.1 Acidobacteriaceae bacterium
CATTGACATACAGAGGCAACGGGTAGGCGGCCTTTCCGGCGGCGGCAACCTCTCCCACATATTTGGCGATCGCCCAAGCATGAAAGTAGACCTCGGCTTCGGGACCGAAGACCATCTCCCAATTGGCGCCGGGCGTGGCTGGGGTCTTGCCCATGGCCTTCAGGATTTCAGGCGGAACCGGACCGTCAAAGAGCTTGTTCGCCTCAGGACAGTAATCGCGGACGGATCCGTATGTGCCGGTTTCGTTCTCCACCTGCACCATCAACACCGTTCTTTCAGGATCAGCGTCCTTGAGGTGCTGCATGAAGGCGGTGAAGGCGCGCTTGTCCGCTTCGAGGGATGCCGCGGCAAACGGGGACGGCGAGTCAACCAGCTCTCCGCCCTTATTGGTCACATGGGAATAGCGCTGGGGATCGAGCTTCATCCATTCGGGCATATAGTGCTGGCTGCCGTTCTTCCAGGTGCCGAACCAGAGCAGAACCAGGTGAACGTGGTGCTCGCGGGCCTGGGTGAGGACGGTGTCCACCGCCGAGTAATCGAACTGCCCCTGCTTGGGCTCGAATTGCTCCCAGTAGATCGGCGTTTCGAGCGTGTTGGCATGGAGGTATTCGATGGCGGGCCACACCTTGGGGAGCGTGGCCGGCCAGTCGCTGGAGTTGTTCGATTGCGCGCCCAGCATCAGAAACGGCGCGCCGTCCACCAGCAGTGCATAGCGTCCATCCTGCTTGACCAAGCGGGGTATCGGGCTCTCCGCGGTCTTAGCATAGAGCTGACCGGCGAAGAGTGTAGCCCCAAGTGCGGCCAGAACAGCGGCAGTTACTTTCATCCTTGTCACTCCCCTTTGCAGTAGTCGAAAGCGCCCTGAATTCGTCGTCGCGTAAGCACGAACAAGGGCATTAAGGTGACTGTATATATGTTCGCCAGGCAAGACATTTGGCGCCACCGAGAAGGGATCAAAGGAACAGATCATCTTCAAGAAAGCGCCTCACCGTCCCCGGACCACCTCCAGAACTGCACTTCCACTCCACGCCTTCGTTCCGGTTTGTGTAAGTTTCTTGGTGGCATCATCCCAGTGCAGGTGCGTGATCTGGAAATTGCCTTTCTCGTACGCATAGGTCCGCCCATCGTCGTTATAGAGCGCGAAGTCGCCATTGGCTCCGGGGTAGACCTTCACATGCGCAATGGTCTGCGTGTCATGAGTGCTCTCGATAGCGCTCCCCAGAGGCACAATTGATCCCGCTCTTACAAAAAGCGGAATCTGATCGATCGGCGCACTTACCTGGATGGTCTGGCCGCCCTCGAACCGCTTGTTCGTCCAGTAGTCGTACCATGCAGTACCGGCGGGCAGATAAACGCTCTTCGAGGTTTGCCCTTGAGAGGTTACCGGCGCAACCAGAAATGCCGGACCGAACATATACTCATCCCCAATCTGCGCCACCTTCGGGTCGTTTGGAAAATCCATGAACAGACCGCGCATGAAAGGAGCTCCCGTCGTGTGCGTGAAGTAGCCCAGCGAGTAGATATAGGGCATCAATTCATAGCGTATGCGGAGATATTTCTCCAGGATCGGCTCGGCCTGTTTGCCGTAAGACCAGACCTCATTGTGCGGCCGGGTGCCATGAGTTCTGAAGTTTGGTTGAAAGACCCCATATTCGTACCACCGGACATACAACTCCGGATAATCGTCATAGCCACCGACTTCGTCGCGCGCGTCGGAGGGATCGATCAGTGGCGTATGCTCCGGCACGTGGACTTTGGACAGACCCTGCCATCCGCCGATATCGTTTCCCCAGTACGCAATTCCTGAAGCGGTTACGCCGAGGCCAGTGGGAATCTGCCGCCGCAGTGCGTCCCAGCCGGGGAAGATATCCGAGGACCAGAAGATGGCGCCGTTATGCTGCGCCCCCAGATAGGCATCGCGAGACAGGATCAGCGCCCGCTTGTCCGGCATATCCTTGCGTATGCCATCGTAAAATGCCGCAGTGTGGAACAGCGGATACACGTTGTAATACTGCGTGCCCGGTCCTATTTTGAAATAGCCGCCATCCGGCGGCAGGTCCGGCTCAGTCTCATCGGCCCAGAAAGAGTCGAATCCCTGGCTGGCTATATTGTCCCGAATGACGCCCCAATACCACTTGGCCGCATCCGGATTGGTTGTATCGATGTCCGACCCTTGCATATCGTAGGGAAGGCCGTCCTCCGGCGTTCCATCCACATGATGCAGGAACCACCCATTCTTTTGGATAAGATCGTAGAAGCGCGTGTCCGGCCTGAAACGCGGCCATACGCTGATCATGGTCTCGATGTTCATGGCATGTAGCTGGCGATTCATCTCCGCCGGATCAGGCCACTGGTCTTTGATGAAATCCATCTGACCCATTTTGGTGTAATAAAACCAATCCAATACCAGTATGTCGATCGGCAGATGGCGCTCGCGATAGCCTTTGGCAACCTCCAGCATCTCCGCCTGCGTCGTATACCGCTGCTTGCACTGGATCAGGCCATAGGCGCCCTTCGGCAGCATCGGCGTATCGCCTGTCAGCATCCGGTATCCGGCATAGATTTCGTCGGTTGTAGCGCCGGCCACGACAAAGAATGAAACCCTTTGGCCCACCTGCGACGTCCACTTTGTCTGCTCATTGAACCCGGGCTGAATCGTGGTCTTCGAGGGATTGTCCCACAGCATGCCATATCCCTTGTTTGTCACCAGAAAAGGAACACAGAAACTTGGGCCGCCGACCGCCTGATAGTCCGCCCAGCATTCGACCTTATGACCACGATGGTCGAGATATCCTTCCTGGTTCTCTCCCAGGCCGTAATAATGTTCATCGTCGGGCGACGCAAACGTGGCGCCCACCTGATAGAACTGCGGATCTTCAGGCCGCCGGTCATAATTAAGCTGGCTGTCGTCGTCCTTGTCGTTCAGCACTCCCATTTGCCAGCCCAGCATATTCATCAGCGGTTTGCCGTCCGCTCCCGTGACGGTCATGAACGGTCCGCGGTTAAACCCGCCGAAGTTCCTCCTTGGGGCTCTCGAGAACGAACCGTCGGGCCTCCGCTGAGGGGGAACCGGCGCCGCGATGAATACCGTGATCCGCGCCGACTTGTAAGTGTCTCCCGCCGCCGCCGTCTCGTGGGTCCAACCAGCCGCGTCGGGTTTGGCCACAACTCCATAGCCCGGCCCCGACATCGCTTCATCCTTCAACGTGCTCATAGTCACGCGAAGGACGTTTGGCGCGTAGGGCTCCAGGACGACCGTACTGCCCTCCCGTTCAAGCGTCACGCCGGCGTTTTGAGCAGCCAGAGCCGCCCCTCCGTACAAAGCCGCCAACACCCATGCCAGGACTCTGCCTTGATGCACAATCGACGTCATCTCCAACCCTCCCCTTATCTTGATAGAAGTCCTTACCCGCCGTTAGCGCTTGACCACTTCCACTAGAGCGCTGTCCGGCCCTGTCCAGGCTTCCGGTCCTTCGTGAGTGAATCTGCCTGCTGCGTTGTCCCAATGCAGGTGAGTGATGCGGTTATCACCTTTCTCGTAGGCATAGGTCTTCCCGTCGTCGTTATAAAGCAAGAAGTCTCCATCCGCTCCGGGATAAATACGGATCTTCGCGAGCTCTTGCTTTTGGCTGGTACTCTCGATCTGCTTGCCCAGCGGAAGAATCGAACCGGCGCGAACAAAGAGAGGGATGGTATCGATTGGGGCATCGGCGCGAATGGTCTGGCCGCCCTCGAACCGCTTGTTCGTCCAGTAGTCGTACCATGCCGTACCCGCGGGCAGATAAACGTCTTTCGTGGTTTGCCCTTGAGAGGTCACTGGCGCAACCAAAAACGCAGGGCCGAACATATATTCGTCTCCGATATTGGCGACTTTAGGATCGTCCGGGAAATCCATGAACAGCGCGCGCATGAACGGCGCGCCCGTTGTGTAAGTGCGATATCCCAGCGAATAGATGTACGGCAGCAGCTCGTAACGCAGCCTGAGATACTTCTCGAGGATCGGCTCAGCCTGCTTACCATAGGACCAAACTTCGTTATGTTCTCTCTCTCCGTGAGCCCGCATCACAGGCTGGAATGCTCCCCACTCGAACCAACGCACAAACAGCTCAGGATAATCTGAGTAATTGCCGACGTTTCCCCGCGTGTCGGAGGGGTCCACCAATGGAGTATGTGCCGGGTGGTAAGTGGGGTAGATATCCGGTGAGAAGAACCCGGCAATGTCCGTATCCCAATACGGCATGCCCGAAGCAGTAAAACCCAATCCCGCGGTGATGGAACGCTTCAACATGTCCCAGTTGGAGATAATATCGCTCGACCAGAAGACGGTACCGTTTCGTTGCGCTCCAAGGTACGCCGCGCGAGCCAGAATCATCACCCGCTGACTGTCACCGAAATCACGCCGGAAGCCATCGTAAACCGAAGCTGTATGGAATAAGGGATAGACGTTGTAATAACGGGTTCCTGAACCTACGTAGAAAAAGTCCTTGGCTGGATCGATGTCCGGTTCCGTTTCATCGAGCCAGATGTAATCAAAGCCATACGGCTTCACGTAGCGATCCCGAATCGCTTCCCATAACCATTTGGCTGCGGCAGGGTTCGTGGTATCGATGTTGGGACCCATCACCTTCTTGAAGCCGCCGAAGTCCGGAGCGCCGTCCGCGGTATGGATGAGCCAGCCCTTCTGCTGCAGCATATCGTAATACCGCGTTCCAGGGGCGAAGTGCGGCCAAACGCTCAGCATCGTTTCGATGCCCATGGAACGAAGCTCTTTATTCATGGCGGCTGGATCGGGCCATCGCGCCGGGTCGAGATCCACCTCGCCTTGCCTGGTCATGTTCAGGAAGTCCACGACCAGCACATCGAGCGGCAATTTGCGGTCGCGATATCCCTTCGCAACTGCCATGAGCTGGTCCTGCGTGGGATAGATCGCCTTGCTCTGGATGTAGCCGTATGCGGCCTTCGGCAACATATGCGTGATGCCGGTGAGCTGGCGATAGCCCTCGTAGATCTCGTCGCTGGTATCTCCCGCGATCACAAAAAAGGAAACACTATTTCCCACTTCGGACGACCACACGTTCCGCAGGTTGAAGCCAAGATCGACGGTGGTCTTCGACGGATTGTCCCAGATCAAACCGTAGCCGCGGCTGGACAGCATGAACGGAACGCAGACAGTCTCTCCCCCAATCGCGGAGTAATCATGCCAGCATTGAATGCGATGGTCGCGAAGATCGAGAAGGCCCTGTTGATGCTGGCCCAGACCATAGTAGTGCTCACCTTCCGGGGAATCGAAAGTTGCGGAAACTCGGTAGCCGGGATCTGCTTCCTGCGCATGATTTGCGTTCGCCGTGGCCGCCTCGGGCCGGTTGGGAAACATCGTCCAGCGCCGCATGGTCAGCAGCGGTTTGCCGGCCGCCGTTGTGACTGAGATCGCGTCATCGTAGGGCCCATGTCCACTTGGAGGTCCGCCGCCGAAGTAGTGCTCTCTCAGCGAGTCATTCAACGCGTCGAGCTGCATACGGTGAGGTATCGACAGGTTCCGCGGAGCAATTCGCATGATCATTCGTCCCGAGCGAATCACGTCGTATCCGTCGGAATCCTGCGTCCGCGTCCACCCTGTCATCGAGGACGTGCCTGTGATTCCATACCCGGGCGCTGCCAGGGTTGCAGGCTTTTCCGAGCTCAAGGTGATTCGAACGATATTGGGACCGTAGGGTTCCACCACAATGGTTCGATTCCCTCGATCCACGACAAACCTGTTGGCTTGAGCCAATACTTCGACGCTGACGAGGTTGGCCAAGCCAAGAATCGCCAGCATCACGGTCGCGGCGCGCATAACCGCATGCGCCGTTCTATGAGCCTGTCGGAAGCCAAAATGCACGATGGAATCAGATCGAAATGGATGCGCATTCGCTCCACTCTCAATGAAGTCACGCAAAACTGAGGCAATTCTCATGATCGTAAACACCAGCATCCTAGGAGATTTGTGTTCGTTGCGTTAATCGACGAGTGGCAGATGCCGAGGCCACGGCCCCGCGCTGCAATACAGGGTAACAGGGATATGGCGCAGACACACCTCCCGCCACTTATTCATTTTCAAAAAAGGAGGAGAAGCGATGGGACGGATGCCGTCGAAAGAACCACATTCCGCCATCCACCACTTCTCCTGAAGGTCACATGAGCTTAGAAACTGGCGCGCAGTTGCATTTGAAGACTGCGAGCGGGCAATTGACCCGTCGCCTTTCCAAAATTACTGTCGGGCATATTCGTATCCAGACCGATCAAATTCGAGCGGTTGAACACGTTATAGACTTCGCCTTTGGCCTCGAATTTCAACTTTCCTCCGTAGAACCATGGAGTCGTGAAGAACTTTCCAAGTGTGGCGTCGCATTTGTTATACCCGAGGTTGTCGTACGAGTTACGAGGGAGGTTGCCTTCCGTCCCTGCAGCTGCAAAGGTTGGCGCCGCGAATGCCGACGCGCCGCCGGGAAACACTCCGTTTAAGAAATCGGCTTTTTTCTTGCCGCTCAGGTGGCTGCCGAAGCTGGGTGTCATCGGCACACCCAGGCTATCTCCGTCCGCGTTGTAGTTGCCGCCGTTATTGCCGATCACGGTGGTGCCTACCGGACAAGAACTGCCTGTCGTTCCGTCTGAGCACTTAGGAATGAAGGCCTGGTTCGTGGTTACCCAGGCGGGCAACCCCGAGTTAATGATCCACGCACCGCCGAGCTCCCATCCGCCCAGAATGTTGTTCTCCAGAGCGTTCTGGTAGTGGCTTGGTAGCGTCCAGGAGCCGGTGGCCGTGAATTCCTGCCGAATGTCATAGTCGGTCCGGCCACGCTGGAACGGTAAATTGCCGTTCTCAATGATTGGACCGTCCTGGGTGCTTGATGTGATGTTTCCACCAGGCAGCGAAGACGAGGTGCTGAGTCCAGAATCTATCGCCTTGCCATAGGTGTAGATTCCGCTCATCGCCAGCCCGTGAGAGGGGAGGCGGGTCACCATTGCGGAGAAGTAGTTGCCGATGGAGTTGCCGTCGGAAGTGGCGTACTTGATTTGGCCGAAGTTTTGATTCAGGCGGTCAAAGGCCCCGTTGTTTGCGACCAGGTCGCCGGCAACGCGGTTGATGTCCTGATTGTAGATCGGCAGGTGATGGGCAGCCGACGCGGAGTAGTTCGCCTGAACAATGAAGTCCCTTTTCAACTGCTGCTGCCAGCTCATGGTCCAGGTCAGGACCTGAGTCATCTTGTATTGGGGATCGTATCCTCCGATACCCGCTCTCTGAATCACGCCATTGACGCTGAGCGCGCCTGTCGTCGGGCTAATTACAACAGAGCTCGTGCTGACGGGTACCACGGGGCAATTGATCGTGAAGCCCACTGGAGCGCTGCAAAGCTGGTACTGGATGGTATTGCCCGACAACGCGTTCAAGCTCGGCTGGTAGGTGTTTGGCAGGTTGCTTGCCACAATGTCCGTCATGTGCAGAAACGGCGGTTGATCCGAGAACATGCCGAAGCCGCCGCGCAATGCCGACTTGCCCGTTCCGAAGACATCCCAGGAGAATCCCACGCGAGGGGTCACGCCCCACAGGTTGTGGTCCAGCACATGATCGTTCTTTGCCAGCCCGACGGTTGCGCCCGTGACCTGAGAATCCAGGGTTGAGCCTGTTCCCATCGTCAATGGGGACAATGCCGGACTGAGGATGGAGAACATGTTGGTCATCATGTCAAACCGGAGACCGGCATTCAAGGTGAATCTCGGCGAGACCTTCCAGTCGTCCTGGAGGAAGAGGCCCGTGAAGAGTTCACGGTAACGCCGGTTATAGGGAGCTTCCTGGTAGAAGCCATTTACGGCCGTCCCTGGGAGCAGGCTGACCGGCGTAGCCGATTCCGATACTGCCGCTTCCTGGACAAAGTCGAGCAGATTATCGAAGGTGTACGATGGGCGATTTGTCCCAGGTTGTTGTGAATCGTACTCGCGGATATTGTCCTGTTCGAAGCCGAACTTGAGCGTGTGCGTTTTCACGGATGCCGTCATCACATCGCGCCAGGCGACTGTGGTTTGAGTAAAGTTCCCAGGTCCCCAGCCTCCGAATCCCGAGACTCCCGAACCTATGGTGACACCCGGTATGGCAAACGTGGCGTTTCCCCCGTCCTGACCGTAGGGTCGAATAATATTCGCGCCCGCCTCATTGAGCAGATGCGAGGAGAATGTGTGCGTCTCATCCACGTTGACAAAATCGGAATGGTTTGTGCCGTTGGCGTTTTGCGCGGACCGTATGCCAGGGCCGTTGCTAAAACCGTAGTCCCAGGTGCGAATGGCATCCACGTAAATACGGTCGTTTTTGCCAAGATAGTCGTCAACCCGGAAGCTCCACTGGTATCCGTTCTTGGGCGCGGCGCCGGTGAAATTAACGGTGCCGATCGCATCCATAGTGGGAGAGAGGCCCGCCGGTGGCGCGACGAGTTCCGAGCAAGTCTTGCAGGTGCCTCCGAATGCCGTTGATTCAATTCCAGAGACCGGCGTCGCGCCCGACACGGGTGCGTAGGTCATTGGCGGGGCATCGGTAAGGGACGTAAGCGCATAGTTTGTGTTGCCGCCAATGGTTGAAAGGTTGGCTTTGACCCAGTTATAGAAATCCTGCGTTTCAACCGTGGCCGTGCCGGAGGTGGTGACGCTGGAGCGCAGCACGTCGATGGCGCCAAACCAGAACAGCTTGTTCTTGAACAGTGGGCCGCCCATGGTGCCGCTGATCTCGTTACGCTGGGATGTCGGAAGTGAAGATTGAAAATGGGTGAGCGCCGAAAGAGTATTGTTCGTGAACCAGTAGTCGATGTTTCCATGGAACTGGTTGGTGCCTGAAACGGTGAAGACGTCGACCGTAGCGCCGCCATTTCTTCCCTTTTGGGCATCGAAATCGTTGGTCTTGATTTCCATCGATTGCACGATCTCAGGATTGGGAGAGATGGAGGTACCGCCGCCGCGGGAGGGCGTATTGGTCTGTGCGCCATCGATCTCGAATCCGTTCTGCTCCTGGCGCAGTCCGGCGGCGTTGATGTTGATGGAGTACTCATTGGTATAGTTGTCTGCGCCGGTTTGCGTCGCGGCGCCCGTCATGCCCGGCGTCAGAGAAGCCAAACCGTAGACGTTCTGGCCTGAAAGCGGCGTCTCCTGCAGGGTAACTTCTGAAATCACCGACTCGGTCTTCGCCGATACCAGATCGACCGTAGCCTCCGAGGCGTTTACAGTGATCTCGGCGGCCACTTGTCCCACCTCCAGCGCGGGGGCAAGGGTGCGGGTCTCGCCGACCTGAAGGATAAGATCCTTCTGCTCCCAGGTCTTGAAACCGTTCATTTTGATCTGCACCGTGTAATTGGAGGCGGCTATGCTGTCGAAGCGGAAATAGCCGGCTTGGTTGCTTGTTTCGGTTTTTGTGATCCCCAATCGGGTATCCGTAACCGTGACCTTGGCTCCGGAAATCAGAGCCCCGGTTTGGTCGTGCACCGTACCCTCAATTCCGCTGAGGAATTGAGCGAATGCCGGTAATCCTCCCAAGCCCACTAGAAGGGCCGCGAGGATCGACACTCTTGTCGCAAATCTGATGCTGGTCATGTGGTCTCCTTGTGTAAATTGAAACTTTTGCGCCCTCTCGTTCCGGGCGGCCTTGTGAAAACCATTTGAAATCGGGTCTTCGAACCTGGTTTCGCTTTGAGCCTTGGCAACCGTTTGAATCCTGGTCACCATTGCTCACGTGGGGAGGGCCGTGATGTACGCTCCTGAACTTGCCACGTGCACACACAGCCTTCGTGGTGGACTGAGACCGCCTGCGGATCCCGAGGCAGAGTATGGCAGTCTCATTCATGCGTCTACACAATTCCGTAGATGCCTACGGAATTGTGAATTCGCTTCCTAAACGGATCCGGCCGATAAATCCCTGCCGCATCTGCCTGCCGTAGCCCAGAAAAGGGTGCCCCCGCCCAGGCTGTTCGACCGGAAGACGTTGCCGGGAATCGAAAGGATGTGGGAGGAACACTACCGGCTGCGGCATCACACAACCATCAGCCGCCGTGCAGGAGCTTTTCAAGTAGGACACGGTATATTACAGTATGGTGGCAAGAAGGCAGTGCGTCGCCGAACTGACGAAACCCTTTCGGTTGTAT
The DNA here is from genome assembly GCA_003159355.1 of Acidobacteriaceae bacterium. GTDB lineage: Bacteria > Acidobacteriota > Terriglobia > Terriglobales > Acidobacteriaceae > Telmatobacter. The sequence continues at coordinate 47,133 of PLPA01000191.1, forward strand.
AAGATAGAGCCGAAAAGGAGTGAGTTGGAAAAGACAGCCTGCTGGGCTCCGGTTAACCTGTGAGCAAAGGCGTAACAGTAACGCCGCTCATTTGCACAGGGAGGAGTAAAGTGATCATAGGCTGCGGCTCGCTCAATCGCAGCTGCTCTCAAACAGAAGACTGTGAGTGCTATGGAGTCGACAACAAATCAGAGTTGGCACGAAGAAGTTGATAGCGATGACCGCATCTTCGATGAACTTGAAAAAACATCGGTCCTTCGCGAACTCGATGCGATCCTGAACAGTCCCGTTTTTCACCTGAGCAAGCGCTGCCAACAGTTTCTGTCTTACGTGGTTCATCACCGTCTTGAGAGGAATCGCGAGCGGCTCAAAGAACGCACAATAGGAGTCGACCTCTTTCAGCGCCATGCAGGATACGCAACTGGAGATGATCCGGTAGTTCGCGTACAGGCCGGAGAAGTGCGTAGAAGGCTGGACCAGTATTACCAGACGACCCCTAACAACTCGCCGGTCCGCATCGAGCTTCACGTAGGGACGTACACTCCCGAATTCAAGTGGGCACATTCTGCACCACTCTCGGAGCAATCACCCCCGCCTGAGCCTGTGCCGGAACTCCAAGAAACACCCCATCGAATGGAGCACGGCCAGGAATCAACCGAGGTTGCATCGCCTCCGTTGGCAGAAACAAAGCGCGCTTTCGGGAAATACAAGCCACTTCTTTGGGCTTTGTCGGCAGTCGGCCTCGCCATGCTGGCCGGTTTGGCACTGATCGGGGCAACCATGTATCGCGCCAGAGCGCACCAATCGGTGTTTCAGAAGTTCTGGTCTCCCGCGCTTTCCTCGACGGAACCTGTTCTCATTTGCTTGGCCAAACCTTCGGTCTACCGGCCTTCAGTCAAGCTCTACCAAAGGCATTCCAAGACTCCGGAGAAGTTCGTGGGCCAGTTCGAGAGGCTCAGCCAGAGTCCTGATTTGCAGCCAGACGACAAGCTCACGTGGAGCGATATGGTCGAATACCCCGACTATGGGCTCGCCGGCGGGGATGTCAACGCGGCGATTCGGCTTTCTGTTCTCCTTAGCCAGATCGGGAAGAAGAGTCAAGTCAGAATGGGGGGCAACTACTCCTTTGAAGACCTGCGTAGCTCTCCCGCCATCATCATAGGAGCTTTCAACAATCGCTGGACGATGCAAATGACATCCAATCTTCATTTTGCATTCGTTGATGAGGGCGACCAATCGCTCATTCGGGAACAAGGGCCGTCAGGGCGGCGATGGTACTCGAAAACCGACTCCAACGAAAAAGTCGGGGAGGACTACGCTCTTGTTACCAGACTTCTGAACTCCAGAACCGGTCAATTCGTTTTAATCGTGGCCGGAATCAAGTCTTACGGCACTCAAACAGCTGCCGAGTTCCTTTCAAGTCCGGAGTATCTTCAGTCGGCCCTCCAGAAGGCCCCGCCGGACTGGGAAAGGAAGAACATGCAGATTCTTCTGGAGACCCCAGTCACTGACGGATTACCCGGTTCTCCTCAGGTTGTCGCTACGTACGTTTGGTAACAACATTTGCCTCTGACGTGATGAGTCTCCGGGTCCGGAATACGAAATGAAGACTGCTTTCAGAGAATGAATCCGTCGTCTCGTGTTGAGACAAATCTCCATGAGATAATGATCGATAGAATGATCACAGAACGGCGTAAATTCCTTCATCTTTCGTTGGCAGCCCTCGCTGGAGCCCTCTCTCGGAGAGGAGGAGCCCAAGAGCTGGGAGGCATGGGAGGACGGATTGCGACTCCTCAGGCGAAGCCCACCGAGTCCGGTCGTCCGTTTGACGCTTACTTTACGGACGTTGCAGCCTTGGCCGGGCTGACAGCGCCGGTGATCTACGGCCCTGTGGATCATAAAGATTATATTCTGGAAGCAAATGGATGCGGCTGCGCCTTCTTTGACTATGACAACGACGGATGGATTGATATTTTCCTTCTCAGCGGCACCCGGTTAAGCGGCGCTCCTCCAGGAGCCTCCAATCGGCTTTATAAAAACAATCGCGATGGAACATTCACCGACGTTACCCGGCAGGCGGGACTGGAAGCGGTTGGATGGGCCAACGGCGTGTGCATCGGTGACTACAACAACGACGGCTATGAAGATCTGTTTTGCACCTATTATGGCCAGAACCGGCTTTACCGAAACCTTGGCAACGGAACTTTCAAAGATGTCACCAAAGAAGCCGGCCTGGAAACATCCGAAGTCAGGTGGGGCGCGGGCTGCTCCTTCCTGGATTACAACCGGGATGGTCACCTGGATCTCTTCGTCTCCAATTACCTGCAATTCGACTTCGAGCACGTCCCCAAACCGGGGTCTGGAGTGAACTGCAACTGGAAGGGCATTCCAGTCAACTGCGGTCCAAGAGGCCTCCCATTCGGCCGGCACTCCCTTTACAGAAACAACGGAGATGGAACCTTTACTGATGTCAGTATTGAGTCTGGCTTTGGGAAGTCCTGGTCTAACTATGGACTGACCGTGGTTGCGGCGGATTTCAACGAGGACGGCTGGCCTGATATATTTGTTGCTTCCGACTCGACCCCCAGCCTCCTATTTATCAATCAACACGACGGGACATTTAAAGAGGAGGGGATCGAACGTGGTGTGGCTCTGAGCAGTGACGGAATGGAACAATCCGGAATGGGGGTAGGGATCGGTGACTACAATCTGGACGGCCACCTGGATATTTTCGTGACCCACTTTACCGAAGACTCTGACGCGCTCTATCACAACGATGGTACGGGCAATTTTGACGACACGACTCTACCGGCAAGACTGGGTGTCGAGACCCGCTTTACCAGTTGGGGAACAGGGATTGTTGACCTCGACAACGACGGTTGGCCGGACATTTTCTTCGTCACAGGAAGCGTGTACCCGGAGGTTGAGAAGCAGTTTCCGCAGTATCCGGATAAGTCGCCCCGCATTCTCTTCAGGAACCTGGGCAATGGCGCCTTTGAAGAGATTGCCAATGCCGGTCCGGGCGTCACCACGCCGCACTCAAGCCGCGGGTGCGCGTTTGGCGATTTCGACAACGACGGTGATCTGGATATTCTGATCCTGAATATGAACGCGGCTCCCTCGTTGCTGCGAAACGATTTGAAGGGAACACACCACTGGCTGAAGGTGAAGCTGGTAGGAACGAAGTCGAATCGCAGCGCCATTGGCGCCCGGGTGTTGGCCCGGTACTCCGGCCGGGTCCAGGCCCAGGCGGTCCTGAGCCAATCGAGTTATTTTTCGTGCAATGACTCTCGCCTTCATTTCGGCCTTGGGCAAGCGACCACTGCGGACCTGACCATCCACTGGCCAAGCGGCCTCGTAGAAAAATACCCGGGTGTCAAATGCGATCAACTTATTACCATTCGCGAAGCGCACGGGGTTATTCCCAATGCCGGCTGGGCGCGCTCGTAAGTGCTCCTCTTCAGAGCCGCGGAGTTCGGCGGCTTGTGTTCGGCAGGTTGCTGGCGCTGGAACTTCAAGCATGGAGTTGAACCAAGCTATGTTTCATTCCCGATGCATCGCGCTTTTCGTCCTGGGAGCAGCATTGGCTGCCCAGGCGCAGCCGGCGCAAACGTCGATTGCGTCAATCGAATCCCTGATTCGGTCTCAACATTACGATCTGGCGTTACAGGCCGCGCTATCCGCCTTGTTGAAGACGCCCAACGACTTCCGGCTTTGGACGCTGGAAGGTATCGTACTTTCGATCAAGGGCAGCAGCCATGATGCGATGGGTGCCTTTCAAAAGGCGCTGAGCCTCTCCCCAAACTACCCCGCAGCTTTGAAGGGCGAAGTGCAACTCCTCTATCAGTCACGGGATAAGCGCGCAATCCCGCTGCTTGAAAGAATATTGAAAGCCGATCCGAACGATGAGACCGCACACGAAATGCTCGCAAACATCGAGGAGAAACAGGGAAACTGCGAGGCTGCAATTGACCATTTTCTTCTCAGCACGGAAGCGATCAGGACCCATCCCGGCTCTCTGGAAGCATATGGCAATTGTCTTGTGCAAACAAAAGAACCGCAGAAGGCAATTCCTATATTTGAACAACTTGCTGCGCTAATTCCCGGGAGCACTTATCCAAAGTACGATCTTGCGGTGCTACTCGTCGAAGCGAAACAGAATGATGCCGCGCTCAAAGTACTTGAACCATTGCTCACGCCTGACCAGGCAGATCCGGATATCTTGAGCCTGGCTTCCCAAGCCTATGAGGCTGTGGGCAATACTCCCCAAGCGGTATCCCTTCTTCACCAGGCGATTGTCTTGAACACGGCGAATGCAGACTACTATGTCGCATTTGCGGCGCTCTGTCTTGACCACGATTCCTTTCAGGTTGGGATCGATATGATGAATGCCGGCTTGTTTCGCATCCCTGGCAATCCATCGTTATATATCTCGCGCGGTTTGCTTTATGGGCAGCTTGCGGAGTTCGACAAGGCCGAAGCTGATTTCAATACCGCCGAGCGGCTTGACGGGAAGCAGAGCATAAGTTTGTATGCCAAGGATATTGTCGAGTTCCAAAGGGATATGTCCGACAAGACTCACCCCGACAAGGCATTATCGATTTCGGAGATACGCGCGCAACTAAGAGCTCATCCAGATAGCGCGCTACTGCATTTCCTGTTCGCCAAGTTGCTTGTAAATGAGGACTCCGACACAGGGATTAAGGTAACCGATGAAGCGATGAACTCCGCGCTGCTGGCCGTGAAAATTCAGCCGGATCTGGTACAGGCAAGGGATCTCCTTGCCAGCATGTACATGAGTTATGGCAAATACGGACTGGCCATTGAACAATGCCGGCTCGCGCTCCAATATGCCCCTTCCGACCGCACGGCCCTGTATCATCTCATCATTGCGTTGCGGCGCTCCGGGCAGAGCGGGGAGCGCGACGAAATCGAAAAACTGGTAAAGCGACTTTCGGATTTACAGCAGTCCGGACTCCAGCAGGAAACCGCCAGGAAGCGATTCAAGTTCGTGGAGCAACCATCCGCGCCTGTGCAATAGAACGACCTTTCTTGGGACTTGCGCCGGCTCGATCATGCGCCGCGCCAACGCCGGCTTGGCGGCAAACTGGATTCCTTCCGGCACTGCGGCGGTGCGGAAACGCTTGCCATCGGCGGTCCACTTTATCGGCTGAAGATGACATTGTCGCATTACATTTTCATGCCCTTAGGCATAGCGTCGGATATCGAAGTGATTGTGATTGTGTTGTCCTTGAGGCTTCCCTCGACATGGACGTGCTTGCCGGCAAACGGAGCAACGGATTGTGGCATTCCCGCGAGTGTATAGACCTTGTCGCCCACCACGAGAGCGTAGCTGCTCCCGCTCTTGACGCACTCCTGGACACACTGAGCGTCTGTCTTTCCCGGCATCATATGCTTCTTGCCGCACATGGAATCTGAAACGATTCCATCAATAGTCAGGGAGGCGGCATGAACCTGCTGGATTGCAGGAATCATGATGCCCGACATTAAAGCGAGAACGAGGATTGAAGTCATTTTCATTGTTATCTCCTTTGGATAAAGCTTGAACAACCTTGAAATCAATGGAACTGCGGAATTCCTCCGTGACGGCATCGAAATGCTAACCTTCTTTGTGGCGCGATCCTGAATGCTTGCAAGTGATCGGTTGATTGCTCATTTAAGTGATCCTCAAGGGTTGCTAACGGCAAAGATGGTTGTCCCGCTGACCGGACTGCGACCTTCTACAAGAGTTGAAGACTGCCCAATGAGCTGGGCTGTGGCCAAGACGCGAGGGACATAGTTTCTGGTTTCAAGCGGCAGCATCCGAAGGCTTGTCAATTGATCAAAGTCTTGTGTGTGCGCCTTCAGGATTGCGACTCCTACATTGGCTTCGCCCGTGTTATAGGCGGCCAGCGCAAGCTTCCAATCGCCGAATTGGGCGTACAGATCATGAAGGTATCGAGCTGCGGCATCGGTTGCCTTGAGAACATCCAGGCGATCATCCCGAATCTCGTCCACACGCAGCCCATAGCGACGGGCGGTATCCGGCATCAGTTGCCAAAGACCGCGCGCTCCTTTGGGGGAGAGCGCTGTGGCGCGCCCGCCGCTCTCAACAAGGATTACCGCAGCCAAATTGACGGGCACTCCGTGACTCGTCAAAATGGGATCAACGGTTGGAAGTAATAAGTTCAGCCGCAGTTCAGAGACACTCAAGCCATTCCTGCTCGATGGCTGAGATAGCTGCTCTCCATGCGAGTTAGGTAATGTGCTTGCTGTTCTGCCATCATCTGTCTTGCCGGTCGCGGGCGAAGGAGCCTGAGTTGCGTAGGCAAGAAGTGTATCCGCAGCTATGCTCAATGAGCCATCGACCACGGCAAAGGGGCGTTCTGTACTTGAAGGCGATTGGCGAAAGAGTGAGACTCCCTGGCTCAAAAGACAAGAAGCAGCGGTCCAAAGGACAATTGCAGCCAGCCCAATCCGCCAGAGCAAACCTGCTCTCAAGTTCATCGGGTTAGACATGGAGCGCCTCCTGAGGCTGAGCGGCTTCACGCTTGAGCGCTGGTTTCACTTCCCAGTTCCACTTCCATATCGCGAAGATAGGCGGGTAGACGACCAGTTCCATGAGGAACGAAGTGATGATGCCGCCTAGCATTGGCGCTGCAATACGCTTCATGACATCGGCGCCAGAGCCCGTGGACCACATGATAGGAAGCAGGCCGAAAAGCATGCAGGAAACCGTCATGACTTTGGGCCGCAACCGCTTGACAGCTCCGTGAACAATGGCTTCGCGCAGATCGTCCCATGAGTGGATCCCGCCGTTGTTCAAAGCGTCGTGATAGGAGAGATCCAAATAAAGAAGCATGAACACAGCGGTTTCTGCATCAACACCGAGCAGCGCAATAAGGCCGACCCAGACAGCAATGCTCATGTTGTAGTGGAGTAAGTACAGAAACCAGATTGCGCCAATGGCCGAGAAGGGAACGGCCAGTAGAATAATCATCGTCTTGATTGCAGAGCCGGTATTGAAGTAGAGCAACAAGAAGACGATAAAAAGAGTGATAGGAACGATTAGCTTTAGGCGTTGCGCAACGCGCTCCATAAACTCGTATTGACCGCTCCACACCAGCTCGTAACCGGACGGAACTTTGACCTTATCCGATACAGCCTTCTTCGCATCGCGCACATAGCTTCCGATGTCTCGCCCTGAAACATCGACGTAGACATAGCCGCTCAACCTGCCATTTTCGTCACGAATCATTCCGGGTCCGGTTCTCATGTGAATATCCGCAATCTGGCCAAGCGGAATCTGCGCGCCGGATGGAGTGGCGACCAGCACACGTTCAAGGGCATCGACATCGCTGCGATAGTCGCGTAGATAACGCACGTTTACCGAATACCGCTCGCGCCCTTCAACAGTCGTTGAAACTTGATCGCCGCCAACCGCGGACATAAGAACGCTCTCGGCATCATCAATGGTCAAGCCGTAGCGGGCTAACTCGTCCCGCTTCAAATCAAAGTCAAGAAAATATCCGCCGCTGGTGCGTTCCGCAAAGACGCTGGTGGTTCCAGGAACGTCTTTCAATGCAGTTTCAATCTGCTCTCCGACCTGCTGAATCTTGGCCAGGTCGGAGCCAAGCACCTTGATGCCTAGCGGGGTGCGTATGCCCGTTGTGAGCATGTCAGTGCGAGCCTTGATGGGCATGGTCCATGCGTTGGAAATTCCGGGGATTTGGAGAGCTTCATTCAAACCACCGGGGCCATAGATCAGTTCCTGAGTCGACTTGTGATCCGGCCAGAACCTTCGCAGGATGGCTTGAAGCCGAGGCGGCGTTGACTTTGAGTACCAGCGGTTTACCTTCGGCCACTCATCCTGCGGCTTGAGGACAATGGTGGTTTCCATCATGGAATAAGGGGCAGGATCGGTCGAACTCTCCGCGCGACCTGCCTTGCCGAAGACACTCTCCACTTCTGGGAAGGCGCGGATGATCTTGTCTTGCGTTTCCAATACTCGCTCGGCTTCAGTAACAGAGATGCCGGGGAGCGTCGATGGCATATAGAGGAGCGTGCCTTCATCCAGTGGTGGCATGAACTCCGACCCGAGCTTGAAATAGACCGGAATACTCAGCCCCATCACCACCAAAGCCCCGCAAATCGTCAGCCACTTATGATCGAGCACAAACTCAACCACCGGGTGATAGACCTTCATCATCGGTTTGCTGATTGGATGGTTTTCCTCGCTGTGGATCTTGCCAACGAAGATCGCATTGACAATCTGCGCGAGCCATCCGGGCCGGAAGACGAAGCCGTCCATGCGCGAGAAGAGGAAGCGCATCGCCGCCGGAGCCAACGTAACCGCCAGGATGGCCGCTATGGCCATAGAAAAGTTCTTGGTGAAGGCAAGCGGCTTGAAGAGACGGCCTTCCTGCCCTTCCAAGGTGAATACTGGGAGAAAGCCAACCGCAATCACGAGCAAGGCAAAGAAGCTGGGGCCACCCACCTCCTTCACTGCGGCTATCACTACGGCGTGTGATGGACCTGGCCGGCCTTCCGCTTCCCAATGTTCGAGCTTCTTGTGCGTCTGCTCGACCATAACAACGGAAGCGTCTACCAGAGCGCCGATAGCAACAGCAATACCGCCAAGAGACATGATGTTCGCCGTCATTCCCATCCATTGCATCGGAATGAAGGCGAGGATCACAGTGACGGGAATAGTGATGATGGGAACAATGGCACTGCGCAAATCCCACAGGAAGATCATGATCACAAGGCTGACAATGATCAGCTCTTCAATCAACGTATGCCGAAGGTTATCGACCGCGCGGTCAATTAACTCAGAGCGATCGTAGGTGATTACCAATTTGACGCCGGGTGGCAGCGTTGATTTCAGGTCGTTCAGTTTCTCCTTGGTGCGTTCGATGACCTTCTGCGCGTTCTCGCCGTAGCGCATGATGACAACGCCGCCGACAACTTCACCGTTGCCATCCAGTTCCGCTACACCTCTACGCATATCGGGGCCGAACGTGACTGTGGCCACGTCGCTGACAAGAACTGGCGTTCCAGTCTGCGCATTGACCATGATGACGGTCTTGCCGATGTCGTCGAGCGAGCGGATGTATCCGCGCCCGCGCACCATGTATTCGCGGCCAGTGAATTCGACCAGACGACCGCCAACGTCGTTATTCGATTTTTGTATCGCATCGCTGACGGCGTTGATGGGGATCTTGTAAGCAAGCAGCTTGTTGGGATCAATATTGACTTGATATTGGCGCACAAATCCGCCAATGGGCGCAACTTCGGCAACACCTGGTACGGTTTGCAATGCGTAGCGCAGATACCAATCCTGGTAGGAACGTAGCTGGTCAATGCTGTACTTCCCCGTCGTATCGACCAGTGCGTACTCATAGACCCAACCCACGGAAGTTACATCCTTTGCCAGTTCGACGCTAACGCCCTTTGGCAGCTTTGGAGTTACAGAGTTCAGGTATTCCAGCGTCCGGGAGCGCGCCCAGTAAAGGTCCGTTCCTTCGTCGAAAATGATGTAGATGTAAGAAAAGCCAAAGTCGGAGAAGGCGCGGATATCCTTGACCTTCGGCAGTCCGAGCAACGCGGACGCAATCGGGTACGAGACCTGATCTTCCATAATGTCGGGACTGCGGTCCCACTTGGCGTAGACGATTACTTGCGTATCCGAGAGGTCAGGAATCGCGTCGAGCTTCGTATTCCTCATCGCGTTCCATCCGAGCACGATAGCCACGGCAACGAAGAGGAAGATCAGAAACCTGTTCTTGTCGCTGAAGTCGATAATCCGGTTCATCATTGGTATCGAGCCTCGCTCATTAACTGATTGAAAGAGAGGACTGCTCCGCCATTCTGGGCTACGAATGCATCGGCCTCAGGTTTACTGGCGAAGGCAAGAGTGCCAGGAGAGCAGCGGTCAAAGACCATATCCGGCATATTCTTGTGTTCGCCCATATTCGCCATACCGTGTTCGCACACGATTACCCGGCTCCCTTCAACAAACCACGCATTTGCGGGCAATATACCCTTGCCGGTGCGGTAGTCGTGCACTTCGATAAGCCGGATTGGCTTGTGCTGCTGGTTTGCCTCGCTGATCGCACAACGGGCACAGCAGGCTTGCGTTCTCTTGCCCGCGATCTCAGCCGTGACCATCGAGTTTGTATGAAGCGGCCGGTTGCAATATCTGCACGCAACTGGGGTCGGATGAACAACAAACCTTAACCAGCCTATGACGCCAGCTCCGGCTACAACGAGAAAAATCACTGTCAGGACAGTACGTCGAGAGTTCATAGCCATCCTCCTCAATGCGCCATTCCATTCATTGCGCTTTTCAGCCCGCTTTCAGAATCAATCAGGAAGTTTCCAGATACGACAATCGTTTCGCCAGCCTTCAATCCAGAGAGAATGACAGCTTTGCCGTCCACTATCGGACCAACGGTAATCTTCCTTGGCTCAAAGATGCCGCCATCGTGGACCACGAAAACATGTTGCTCTGTTCCGGAGTTAAGAACCGCTTCCTGAGGCACTATGATCTTGGTCCCGTAATCCACGTGCAACTGTGCATCGGCAAACATCTGCGGCTTCAATGCAAACCCTGGATTCGGAATCTGAACTCTGGCCTTGACAGTTCGCGTTTGCGGATCGACTGTCGGATAGATGAATGAAATGGTTCCTGTGTACTTCTTGCCTGGGTAGTAGCTCAGGGTGAGGGTGACTCGCTGACCGAGATGAACGAAAGGAACCTCGTACTCGTAGATGTCTGCATCGGCCCACACCGTGGACAGATCGGAAACGGTGTAAAGTTCGGTGTCGGGCGTAACCGAAGTCTGCGGAAAAGCCTTTCGGTCGGTGACGAAGCCGGTAATCGGCGAGTAAAACGTCAGATATTTGCTGACTTTTCCAGTCGTATCAAGGTCTTTGATCTGCTCATCCGAAATGTCCCAGAGCTTGAGCCGCTGCCTGGCGGATTGCAAAAGCGACTGCGAACCCTCGGCTATCTCGTGAAACGGAGCATTGCCCAGCGTGACGTTTCCGCGCTTCGCGATGAGATACTCTTCTTGCGTCGAAACCAGGTCGGGGCTATAGAGCGTGAAAAGCGGCTGCCCCTTCTTGATAAGTTGACCCACAAAATCGACATAGACCTTATCGATATAGCCAGCCACCTTCACATGAACATGAGCGATCCTGGTCTCGTCAGCAACAATCTGTGCCGTGGTGCGAATGTCACGGACCAGCGATTTGCGCTCGACCACTGCCGTGCGCACGCCGGCGAGTACCTGCTTTTCTGGCGTGATCGTCACAGTGCCCATGGGCATCTTTGCCATGCTCTCGTCTTCCGCATATTTGGGAACAAGCGTCATTCCACAATCGGGAGCGATTCCTGACTTGTCCGATTTGTAGGCTGGATGCATCGGATCGTACCAGTAGAGAATCTTTCTCTCTCCGATAGCTCCATCTTTTGCAGGAATCCCAGATGAGTTGGCTGTACTTTGTGTTTGGGAATTCGTACCCTGTGCAGCGGACGAAGGCGCTTGTTCCGCGTACTGAGGCACAAGGTCCATGCCGTCAGGAGCCTTGCCAGGCTGGTTGTAGTGGTGCTGAGGATTCATAGCGTCGTACCAATAAGCAGGCTTATGCGCGTCCTTGTCGCTTTGGGTTGCAGCGCCTACGTGCCCGCTCTGGCCGAACCAGCGGTGTGTTGCGCCAGCGTAAACAAGCCCAAGCGTCAACGCAAGCAAGATGCCAAGAAGGATTCTTTTTGGTGAACTTTGAATAGGCATTACTTTGCCTCCTTTGCGGGCTCATCTTCCGTTGCAACAGGACCGGTCACATCTGAGCCAGTTAAGACCTCGATGCGAGCCAATGCAGTTTGATAGTCGGCGAGCTGCAGGTAGTAATCCATTTCGTAATCCAGAAGGGTCGTAAAGTTGGCGAGTAGCGAGAGAAAATCGACGCTGCCCACCTGATACGATGCCATCGAAGATTCCAGAGCAAGCGACGATTGTGGAACCACGCCCTTGGAGTAGAGCGTCAACAGCCGTTCCGACGCCTTGGCGCCGAGGTATTGCTGCTTCAATTCAAACCTGACTTCGTTCAACCGGTTGTCACGCATCTTCTCTGCGCTAAGCAGAGTCTCGGTTGCTTCTGCCACGCCTTGGCGCTGTTTGCTCTTGTAGAAGACGGGAATACTCACGCTGAAGGTGACGCCATTCATATCCGGCAGCGCCGAACGCTGCTGGTACATATAACTCACACCAATGTCGGGCCTGTACTCTCTCCGCGCCAACGCGACGCCCAATTGACCTTTCTCCACCATCGTCTTGTTCTGTAGAACAGACGTGTCGTTGGCTGCCGCAAGAGCATACAACTCGTCGAGAGAGTACCGCAGAGCCGCGGGCTGAACCTCGGCGGCCGGAGGTAACGGAGATTCCGGTGACCGCACCATGGACACGTTGAGCCGCGCCTGTGCCGTTGCGCGCTGCTGTTCGAGCACAGTGAGCTTCTCGATCAACAGGGAAATCTCCACCTGCGACCGCAGCACATCTGCCTGCATCGCCTTTCCGACGCGGTAGCGCGCCTCGGCGATCTTCGACAGCTTTTCGAGAAGTTCCTTGTTCCGCTCCGTTGTCTGAATGGCCTGGTCGTAGTAGAAGTAGTCGTAGTACGCAGCCTTGACTTCGGCGGAGACTCGCCGCCGTATGGCCTCGTAATCGGCTTGCGCTGCTTCTGCCTCTTTGCTCGCAATTTCGCCGCGCAACTTCAATTTGCCGGGATAAGGGAATTGCTCAGAGACAGTCAAGCCACGATAGCTGGAATTGTCGCCGCGCATCACGCTGAAGGGCGCGAGATTGCCTGCCCACCCTGCCGAAACCATCGGATCAGGCAATGCCTTTACCTGCGGCACATGAAGGCGCAACGCATTGATGGCGTGCAGCGCGCTTTGGGCCTCCGGGTTCTTCTGCAACGCTTCCCGGATGACATCGTCGAGCAACAATACCTGTGCGACAGGCTCCTGGTGGGCCTGGACACGGGCTTTTGCCATCTGCGCTGTCTCTTTGCTCTCCTGCGCGGGTATGCCAAAAGCCGGCAAGAGCAGGAGGATCGCGAAGATCCTTGAAAATCTCATGGATTACTCCCTTTGTCAGAAAAAATGAACGCAACAGACCATTTGGTCTGATCGGTTCTAGACGCGGGAGTGCTTTAGACCAGGAAGGTGCAAAGGTGGGCGTGAACAGGCGAGTGCTGCAACTTCGCCGATCGCGGAGAGCCGCAACGCAAGAGAAGGATCGGCGCGGAAACATCTCCTGCCATTCCGCTCAATGCCCGCATTACGACAGCGCCGTCGCTGGAACCACCAGATAAAACGAGATTCTGGACAGGTGTTGAATTGATCGGTGCTACCTTGCAGCAGGATGGATTTCCAGACTGCACGGAGCTTGCCGCGCAATGCGAACCAGCGATCTGCTGATGTGACCTGCAGCAAGCGTGAGCGTGCGATTTCATGGGCTGAGCGCACAGAAGGGACGCGGCGCCTGGCACTCCTGACAGAATCAGCAGCAGCGAAAGCAGCACGACTTTGGATAAACG
>PLPA01000296.1:0-10796 GCA_003159355.1 Acidobacteriaceae bacterium
GGCGATGAGCAGGTATTTCTGCAAAATGATCCTCTCCCTTTAGATTACAGCGTGAGAAGGGGATTCCGCGTTGAGGTCTGTTTTGACGCCGCCGCTAATGTCCCATGCGGTAGTCCACATACAAGATGTGAGCCTTGATCTGTTCGCCGGCTCTGTACTGCGGGAGTTGCGCCATCTTCAACAATTGGAGAATGGCGCCGGGATTCCCATCGCTCCACGCGACGAGCGAGGGCAGGATCGAATCCAGATTCGAGGCCCGCAACTGAATTCCCTCCGCGTGGCGCTGCGCAAATTTCAATGCGATAGCTTCCGGCCAGTTCTTGATTTCAAGACGCTCCGACTTGAGCGCGCACAGCGGGCGCAGAGCGCCAATGTCTTCCATGTGCGGCGAACGCGAGGCAAAGATGACAGGCGTGCGGCCAAAGAAATGCAAGTCCTTGATCATGCCGGTCAAGACGCGAGACGGCCCATCCAGATGGTCAAGCACCATGAAAAATGGCCGTGTATCAAGAGCCCGATGCGCAATTCCCTTGAGGGAAGAGGATGAAAGGGCGCTGATCTTTTCGGGAATCTTGATTTCCTCGTTTGCCGAATGAAGCGCCTGAAGCAAGGCAAGAAGAAACTCGCGCGGCGAACGCATCCGCTCCACATAGAGAGCAAGCGGCTGGCCTTCGGCGAATCTGCGCAACATGCGCGATTTGCCCACGCCCTCCGGCCCGAATACCAGCAGGGATTTACGATTCTTTGCCTGGCTCCAAAGCCGGCCCAACTCCACCTCGCGCTCAACACTACTCAGATACTCTCGGCTCGGCTCGGATAGGATGGACGATAAAGGCATCGAGAACGGCTCTTTTCCCTCCGGTAAAATCAGGCCGTTCATGGCTTGCCCTTCGCTTCAGGATTCACGGCAATTTCATGGCGGAGATAACTCTCCATGCTCTTCACGTGGGAGCGAAGCTCATGGATTACTTGATTGAGTCCATCGACCGCATCCGCGGGGACAGCGCCGCAGCCGCGCAGATATTTTGGTTTGAGTTCCTCGATGGCATTATCGATAAAAGACAGGTCTGTCAAGATCGATCGTGTCACGGGAATCTCCGGCGGCTCGGGCTTCATGCTCTGCCATTCCAAAGTTTGCAGCAGTTGCGAGCGGAGGCGGCGAATATGGCCTTCGATCTGGACCGTCTGAGCGGGAGTAACGTCCACAATGTAGCAAGGAAACGGAGATTCCGATGCCGCTGAATCGAGAGCATGCTCGATGTCGCAAAGCAAGCCGTCGATGTATTTGCAAGTGACAATCAAGCGCCTTTGCTGGGGATCGTTCAGTTCTCCTGGGCGCCGCGTCCTCACGATCTCCGGTCCTGGTTCAGGCATAACTCCTCCAGCCGAGTCCAGTCCTCAATGCACAATCATCACCGGACAATGCGCATACTTCAGAACCCTCTCCGAATTCGAGCCCAGCATCCAGCGGTGGAGGATGGTGTGGCTGCGCTTGCCCAGGACAATGAGGCTGGCCTGGATGGTGTCCGCGCGATGAAGAATCTGTTCCGCCGGATGGCCGACGACGACATCGGTTTCCAGTTCAATCTCCCTTTCCTTTGCGCGCGCGCGAACCGGGATGAAACTGCTCTCGAAGCGCTCGCGCCCTTCATCCAGGACCGCATGAAACTCCGCGCTCTCGGCGGGCTCGGGCGGACGGATCACCGCCAACACAAAGAGCTTGGCTCTCATATCTCCCGCCATCGACAGGGCGACATTCAATGCGTGTTCCGCGTGCGGAGACGCATCGAAGGCTACCAGAATTCTTTGAAATCCAACAAAAACCGGGCTTCCCATGGGATTGACCTATGCCTTTTCCGCAGCAGCCTGCTGCGCAGATTGATCCGATTGTATGCCTGTTATGGCGTGAGGAAGAAGATGCCGGGGCAGGAAAAACGAATTCGCAATCACGGTGGGAATCACGGCGCTGGCGATGACCGTGCCCACGATCCAGGAGTATTGCTTCTGGTCAATGATGTTGTGATTGAGGCCGAAGAGCGCGGAGATGGTGCCGAAGGTGAGGCCAGTGGACATCATCAGCGTGTAGTAGGCGCCGGAGTTGCCTTCGTAGCGATGCGCGCGCACCGCCGGATAGACGGAAATCGCCTTGGTCAGCGACTTCGCCAGGAAGAGGATCAGCATCACGGCAGGAGCGGCGATTAGCACCGGAACCAGGACGAACGATCCGGCGCGAATGAAGTAGAAGGGCGTGAGCAGGCCAAATGTCAGAGTCCGCAGGCGGCGAATCAGCGAATGATCCTTGCCCACCGTTCCCGCCAGCACCATGCCGATCATGTACGCCGGAAGCACCGCTTCACTTCCCGCCCACATGGCCAGCCCACCCATGGCAAAGAGGAGAAAGAGAATGTACTTGGCTTCGAGTTCGGAGACGCGCCCGCCGTATTTCCTGAAGAACCACGGCGTAAGAAAGGGCAAAATCACGAAGACCGCAATCGACACAACCACAAAGATCAGCGTCTTGATGGTAAACGGCGAGAAGATCAGCCCCAGCGCGATCACGGTTCCCAGATCGTTAATGAAGCAGGCGGCCAGGATCGACTTGCCGTACTCGGTCACGTTGAAGCCCAGCTCCAGCATCACCGCATAGACCACGGCCACCGAGGTCGTCGAAAGCGCCACGCCGCAGAGCCAACTGGGCATGATGGCCCAGTGCAGCACGTAATGCGCGATGGCCGTGCAACCGAGAAAGGGGCCGAAGAAGCCCGCCAGTCCGATGATCGACGCTTCCCGCCATTTGGTTTTGAAGATTACGGGATCAAGTTCCGCGCCGGCAAGGAAGGTGAGCACGATGGCGCCTGTGCCCGCCAGAAAGGTAATCCACTGTGTGTTGCCCAGCAAGCCGCCCTGCGCCATGAATGCGCCGATGACCAGTTGGGCAACCGTGCCGACTACGATTTCCGTGAGCGCCGTCGAGATCTTGCACCAGATCGCCAACAGCGTCGCGGCCAACGCCAGACCTACCCATAGAGCAGCCAGAGCCCACGTGTTCATCATGGATGAAACTCCTTGATTTCCATTCAGGGATCACGCCGGGAGTTGACTCCGCAACAGGAAACCCTGTCAGGAGTCATCATCTGTCGCGCCTACGGGAGGGGACAGCGGTTAAGGGTGAACTCCTTCACCACAACCTACACTTCCATTACACGGCGCGAAGTGCTCCGATGTCAACTTGAACGAGTCGATTACCTTTCACTTTCGAAGGGGTTCACTCATTCGATCTGCCACTGGATATTCCGGATTGCGCAGATCTCCTTCTCGATGGCGTTGAGGCGAAACAGCTCTGTCTCGACCGCCGGGGCTCCCTCCTCCTGAGTCTTCCGGGCGCGCGCCAAAGCGAGTTCCGCAATGCGGCTCACTTCGTGCAAGAGTTTACGGATCTCGGCTTCCAGGCGGTTGCGGCTCTCCTGCACCCGATTGAGAATGTCGTTTTGCACCCGTGAGCTATTGACTTCGAGCAGCCATTCCAGAAATTCCCTCGCGTCCCGGTCGATCCGCCTCCGCAAGCCAAAGAGGCCGAGGCAGAGATCGGCCAGCCAGCGCAGTGGCGAGGCCGGTTGCGCGATCCCGATGAAGTCTTGGAAGTGAAACTCGGAGCGAACGCGGAAGCCCCGTTCCGTGTCGAGGGCATGGAGCAAGCGGCCAAGCTCAGGGATTTCAGCCTGCGCCAGCTTAATCAGGAAGTCGTTGCCCATCAGGGCAAAGCGGCGAGCCACGAGGCGATACTGCTTCTCTCCCTCGTCCTCTTCGGGCCGTAGCCACGGGGTAATGTGGCTGCGCGCGATCTCTTGCGCCTGGTGCATGATATGGCGGCGATAAGAGGGGCCGAGCGAGTGGGGAGCCGCTCGCAGTGCTGCTTCCAGTTGCTGCGCCGAGTCCGGCATGGTGATGGCCAGATAGGCTTTGCGGCGGTCGAGAAAGAAATCGGAGAGTCGATGCTGCTCGCCCATCAGAAGATAACCGAGCTCCCGCATGGATCGCTCCGCTTCCGCGATGGTCTGCTTCATCGTCGCAATGCGCTGTTCGGATTCTTCCACGGGGCGCAGAAGCGCGTCGCGCTCTTCGCACACGATTGCCAGCAATTCTTCGCTCAGGCGCTGGATGCCGCGCTCGCCCGCGGACTGGATGAGTTCGCGGCCGGAGTCTTGAACCAGACGTTGGAGCGCATCAACCAGCTTTCCCCAATCGCGTTCGGGACCTCGTTTCTCCAGCCGCTCTGTCGCACTGATTTCGAAGATAAGTTCGGAGGGCCGGTGCAAGCGCTTTGCCAGCAGCCGTTGCGTGAACGCAATGGCCGCGGCCCTCTCGGGCGCGCTTGCTTTATCCGCCTTGTTGAGAACGACGATCAGATGTTCGACATGCTGGGCCACGGATTCGACCAGAGCTAATTCTTCTCCGGCCAGCGGCGGGTCAGATCCGGTCACCACCAGCGCTGCATCGATATGGGGAATAAAGGCCTGCGTGGTTGCCGTGTTGCCGGAAAAGACGGACCCCAAGCCGGGGGTGTCCACCAGGCACATGCCGGTCGCCAGAAGCCGGCTGGGGACAAACACCTCTGCGCCCGCGATCTGCTTTATATTTTCCGGGTTGCACTCTTCAGAGACATACTCTTCCAACTCATGCAGGGCAATCTCCCGCCAAGTGCCGTCGGCGGCGCGAATCCTTGCGCTCCGCGTGCTGCCATAGCGGATCACCGTGGGCACGGCAGTGACGGGAACAAAACCGGTAGGCAGAATCGATTCGCCAATCAACGCGCCGATCAGGGTCGACTTGCCGCGTTTGAACTGGCCGACACATGCAACGAAAAAGCGGCCTTCGGCGAGACGTTCAGCCAGTTCGTTTGCCTCAATGGCAACTTGTTCACTCTCAAGTTGCGCGGCCAGCGCGGCCAGCTCCAGCAAGCGCGTGGCGCCATCGACCCCAGCTGCCGACTCCGATTTTGTCCCCTCTTCCACCTGAATCTCCATTTACTATCTTCAACCCCAGCGTTGTCGCCAGTGTTTGAGCGAAACTGAGAGCAGACAGAGCCCTGGCATTTGCCATGACTCATGCTCCTGAAGATGGACTGGGGGATCGCGCCGGGAGACAGCTCCACAACAGGATATCCCTGTCAGGAGTCATCATCTGTCCGGCCTAAAGGGAGGGACAGCGGTTAAGGGTGAACTCCTTCACCACAACCAACACTTTGATTGTATGGCTATGCGTGCCCGCTTGTCGAGGCAGTCTGGGCATCCCACCCTTCCGCAAAGTGCGCGGAAGGATGGGGCACCCAAATTTTAGGAATAGGAAAGTGCTTACCGGTCCGTGCAGGAGTAACACGGATCAATCGAGGCCTGAATCAGCGGCGTGTCGGCGAGGCGCGCGCCCTTCACCATCCAGCGGATCGCCGGCATCACGGCAAAGGTTGGCGTGCGCACATGGACACGGGCTGGATTCCTGGAACCCTCTTTCCACGAGACCGAGTACATGACCTCGCCGCGCGGCGCTTCGACGCGAGCCGTGGCCGTTCCGGTGGTGAAGACGAACTTCTCGCCCTCGGTGGCTATCTCTCCCGGAGGCAGCTTGCTGAGAGCCTGGCGAAGAATCTTGCAGCTCTCCATGATCTCCAGCGCACGAACCAGCAATCGAGCCGTCACGTCGCCCGCGGGCTGCACCGGCACGTCGAAGTCCATCTCCGCGTAGGCCGCGTAAGGCGCGGCGCGGCGAAGATCCTGGGGCAGCCCGGAGGCGCGCGCCACGGGGCCAACAACACCGAGCGCGACTGCCTTCTCGGTGGTCAGCACGCCGATGCCCGCGCAGCGCGAGCGAGCCGTCCGGCTGGTGGTGAAGATGGGAATCACGGTACGGCCCATCTCCAGCTCAAGCGCCTCGACCAGCCTGAGAATCGCCTGCGGGTCGGTGATGTCGCGATTGACGCCGCCGATGCGGTTCATCGAATAGTTGAC
Organism: Acidobacteriaceae bacterium; assembly: GCA_003159355.1. Classification (GTDB taxonomy): domain Bacteria; phylum Acidobacteriota; class Terriglobia; order Terriglobales; family Acidobacteriaceae; genus Telmatobacter. The sequence goes on from PLPA01000296.1 coordinate 6,003, forward strand.
GCGGTTGCCGCTGATGGCCTGGAGCACGTCCATCACCTTCTCGCGCAGTTCGAAGCAGGTCATGAACATGGTCTTGAAGCCCATCAGTTTGGCCGCGATGCCCGCCCAGAGCACGTGCGAGTGCAGCCGCTCCAGCTCCGCCATGATGACGCGAATGTACTGCGCGCGCGGCGGCGGCGTGAGGCCGGTCAAGCCCTCCATCGCTGTGCAGAGCGTGAGCGTATGGATATTCGAGCAGATGCCGCAGACCCGCTCCATCAGCGCGATGACCTGAATGTGGTTGCGCGTCTCGGCCAGGTGCTCGATGCCGCGAAAGTTGAAGCCGATGTGCAGCTTGGCGTCAATCACCGTCTCGCCTTCGCAGATCAGATCCAGCTTGTAGGGTTCTTCGAGCGCCGGGTGGTAGGGGCCCATGGGAATCTTGTAGCTCATTTTTTCTCCTCATGAAGAAAAAGTTGCTGGAAACGTTTGTAGACAAAATCAGCAAGTTAGCCACCGCTTCGCGGTGATAGCAAGTTAGCGAGTTAGCGGCAGTTCATGCCAGCCGTAACTCGATGCGGCGAGTCAGGCTGCTCCTATCTCGCGGCCACGGTGTCGCGCAGGTTCACGCCCGATGTGTCACCTTGGCGCAGCAGCAATGGTTCGTACTCGCGGCCCTGAAAGTCCAAGGAATATTCCTCATGAATCTCGCGCTCAATCCAGTCAACGCCCTCGCACAAGTCGAAAATGCTTTCAATCGAATTGCCGGTCAACAGAAAGGAGAAGCCCAGCAACCGGCCATCGAGATCCCAGTGATACTCCAGGCGAAAGCCCTCTTCTTTTGGCAACTGATAGGCGGTGATGGTGATGAAGCGGGCATGAAGCTCGTTCATCGCCTTGGCCAGCTCGCGCACATTCGTCGCGCCCAGCGTGAGCCAATGCACGCCGCCTTTTTCAATCCAGGGTTCGGTGATCCCCAGTTTTTCTGAAATGCTTTCGAGCGGGGTCATTGCGTGCCTCCAGGTACGGATTCTACCGCGGGTACAACGGCTGCCGGCGGCGCCGCGACGGCCGGTTTAACGGGCGGCTTGCGCTTGAGAGTGTAGGATTTTTTCAGTTCGCCGATGGTCAGGTAAATCGGCGGGCACTCAGAGTCCTGGCTGAGCGCGTGTTCCTTGCAGCCCTCGACGCAGCGTCCGCAGAAGGTGCATTGGCCGGGATCGTAGCTCCAGGTGAACTCGCCCTTGCCGCCCTTGAACTCGATGGCGCGCGCGGTGCAGCGCATCTTGCAGATGGCGCAGCCAGAGCAGAGCGCTGGATCGAAGCGGACAAGGCCGCGGTAGTGTTCGCTCACCTTGGGGCGCGCGGGAAAGAGCGTTGTCCGCGAGCCGCCCCACAGGTTCTTCCACATCATGGTCAGAATATTCATGCTCTAAACCTCATAAAAAGCGCGGAAGCAACGGCCAGAACCGCGAAGATCAGCGTGCATTGCCAGTAAAAGCGCACCGTGGTATCGATCTGCATGCGCGCCGTGGCCGCCGCCACCACCGACAGCAGAAGCACGAGGCCAAAGCAGAGCGCAACGAAGACCAGAGCGGCAACCCACCAGAGCGTGAAGGCAGGAGCAATCAGCGTCGCCACCAGGCCCGTCGCCGCAACCCACTCCAACCCATGCGAAAGCTCCCACATGGCCAGCTCAGGACCGGCGTACTCGGTCATGGGGCCGGAGTAAATCTCCTGCTCCGCGTTGGGCAGCGAGAAGGGATTCAGATGGAGTTTGGCGGGCAGGCAAACCAGAATCGCCACAATGCCCAGCCAGCGCAGCGGCGAACTAGGCAGTTGCGCCAGAGCCTGGAGGCTGAATGTATGCTGCGAGGCGGCGATGGAAAGAATGGCCAGCAGGAAGACGATGTTGTAGGAGACGCTGAGGACGGCTTCGCGCGCCGAGCCGATCTCGCCGAAGATCGAACCGGAAGAGAAGCCCGCGGCGATGATGCACATCGACGGAAGTTCCAGCAGCGCCAGCAGCAGAATCAAGTCGCCCTGAAAGCCGCCCGATGCGGGAAGCACCGGCAAAAGGCCAACCGCGCCCGCCGCCGCAGAAACCGCAATCAGCGGCCAGGCCCTCATCAGGAGGCCGGCGATGCCGATGCGTGGCGGCGTGCTCTTGCCCAGCAGCTTGATGAAATCGAAAAACGGCTGCATAAAGGGAGGGCCGATGCGCCCTTGCATCCGCGCCACGGCCTTGCGTTCCACCCAAAGGAAGAACCACGCGGCGGGCACGGCGAAGAGCAAGCCGGGAAAGATGAGTAGGCGCGCTAAGGCAGTTTGTAATTCAAGAAACAGATTCATGCCTGCACCTCTTCATTTTTCGTTTCCGTTGTGGCCGCGCATGAGCAAGCGCCATCGCATCCCGGTCCGACCAAAGGCATGACGACCGGCGCGACGGGCAACTTTTTTGCGGCCCTCTCGGCCAGGATCTCCGCCGCCTTGGCAACGCCCTGAATAATGGCGTCGGGACGAGGCGGGCAGCCGGGAACAAAGACATCCACCGGAACGTGCCGGTTGAGCGGCCCATCCAGCGTGCGGCTGTCGATGAAGACATTCGTCGTCGCCGGGCATGAGCCGATGGCTACGACTGCCTTGGGACCCAGGACCTGTCCGTAGACGGTCTTGATGGCGTTCACCGCGTTGTGGGTGACAGGTCCGGTGATGCAAAGAATGTCGGCGTGGCGCGGCGAGCCTTCCAGGCGCACGCCCAACTGCTCGGCGTCGTAACGCGGCGTGAGGCTGGCGATCAGCTCAATGTCGCAGCCGTTGCAACTGCCTCCGTTCATGTGGAAGAGCCATGGGCTGTGGCGCCGGGAGTAGCACATCAACTTGTTCCAAAGATTCATGGCCTACCTCCCAGCAACATTCCTAGCGCATCCGGCCAGATGCCGCCCGCCAACAGCAGCACCACCAGCGCAACAATCACGGTCTGCAAAACAAACGGCTCCTTTGTTGGATGCGTTGGGGTCGACGGCGGACTCGGCTCATGCGGCGGACCCCACCAGATGCGGGTCAAAGCCAATGTATAGGCGATCAGCGCCAGGATCGACGAGATAATGAATACTCCTGCCAGCGGCCAGCCAATCTGCACTGCGGTTTCGTAGAGTCTCCAGCGGCCGATGAAGCCCATCGTCGGCGGAATGCCCAGCATCGCCAGCATTCCGAAGAGGAAGCCAAAGGCGCTGACCGGGTAGCGCGCGGCCAGGCCCTTCGGTTCGCCTTCCAGCGCGCCGTCAGCTTCGGGGCCGCTCAGGCTGATGAAGAGCAAAGCCTTGGCCAGAGCGTGGGTGGCGGCCGCAAAGATTACGCCTTTGAATCCAATATCGCTCCAATAAGCAAGACAAACAAGCAGAAAGCCTATATCCTCAACCGATGAAAGAACCAGCAATCGTTTGAGGCTACGCTGCGAGAGCATCAGCAAAGCAGCGAGCAACGAGGTGATCGGTGGAAACCAGACCCAAAGTGAGTGCGGGAAACAGACACTGAACTGATCTATCGCGCCGACGTAGAACTCAACCAAGGCGGCTATATCGACGACCGCAATGATGAGGCCGAGGACAAGTGCGGGGAGCTCGTCTGCAAGTGAGAGTAGCCAGAAGAGCATTGGCACAGCAGCCAGTTTGACGACAATCCCCGTGATAAGCAATGCGCGCGACCACGCCCAATTCTCACCTTGGAAGTAGTTTGCGATAACGCCTTGTGCAAGAACCTCGCTGCCCACTGCACAAAATACCGAAATTAGTACAATGGCCAAATAAGTGAACTTGGCCGATTTAGTGCGCGCGGTAAACCAAACGAGAACCACCGTGAGCAGTGCGGCGGACTCCAGCAGTCCAAGTCGAATCCAAGGATTCTCAACAAGAAGTCCTGCAACCGAAAGTGAACTGATGATCAGCATAAATGGCCAGAGAGAAATCTTGCCCTTTATGCCGTTGACAAATGAAGTTAGAAACAAACCGACCGCCGCGATTCCAACCGCTGCAATCAATACTAGCGGGATTGGTAGTTGACCGCCTGTATAAGAACTTTGAGGTGCTGGCACGATCCATCGAACGAAAGCAAAGACAAGCGCAGCAAATGCAATGACGAGAATTGTGGCCTTACGTTCCAGCACAGAGACAACCACACCCAGCCCGCGCGAAGCAGCCTGCAAGCCGCTCCAGACCCTCAGATAAACGGCGTCCACATTCGACCAGCGGAAGAACTCGTGCCAGTTTTGCAGGAAGATGCTGGAGAAATCGCCCGCCGTCAGTCTTCCCTGCGCGGACAACGGCTCACCTCCGGTGAAGATTCCGCCGCCAGCCAGCGCCGCTCCGGCAACCTTGGGTTGACGCGAGACGTAAGCAACCGCGTAGATCGCCCCGCCCACAATCAACGAGAACACCGCCAGCACCAGGCCGCCCACGCTAGAGAAACTGCCCGCATCGGACGACAGCCCCAGCCAAGTCACGTTCACCGCGCTCATTTGCAGCGCATTCAGAATCGGATTGAGCAGATAGTTGACCGCCAACTGCGGCGCGACGCCCAGGATGATGCTGCCCGCGGCCAGGAAGCCCATCCCCCAGACCATCGTCGGAGGGGACTCGTGGGCGTCCTTGGTCGCCTCAGTCGTGGGGCCGAGGAAGACCGCGCTGGTCGCCTTGGCGCAAAGGAAGACCGTGCCCAGGCTGACCGCCCATGCGACCATCGCGGGAACGGCCCATCCGGCCTGCAACGCCGCCGCGTAGAGCATCCACTTGCTGGCGAAGCCGCTCATCAGCGGAA
>PLPA01000296.1:10806-28836 GCA_003159355.1 Acidobacteriaceae bacterium
CCGGCGGTCAAAAACAGCCCGCCCTTGAAGAAGCCGTGATTGAGGCAATGCAGCAGGCCGGCGGCAATCGCCAGCGGCGTGCCAATGCCGATGCCCATCATCATGTAGCCGATCTGGCTCACCGTCGAGAAGGCCAGCATGCGCTTCAAATCGGTCTGCACCATCGCGTACATCACGCCCACGGCCATCGTGACGGTGCCGATCCAGACTAGAGTCGCACTGCCCCAGGCGAATCCGCCGTTCACGGGCCACGCGCCAAAGCTATGCATGCGGCAGGCCAGATAAACGCCGGCCTTCACGTAACAGGCGGCGTGCAGCAGCGCGCTCACCGGGGTCGGCGCGGCCATCGCCTCGGGAATCCAGGTGTGCAGAGGCACCTGCACGGATTTCGCCACCAGCGCCACCAGCATCAGCACAAAAACGCCGCCGGTGAAGGCGTGCGCCACCGCCGGATCGGTCCACAGCGCGCTGCCGGTGCGGTGGTAGACCACCAGAATCGCCGCCAGCAGGCCGTAGCCCGCGATGTGGGTCATCAGCAGCACCTTACGCGCGCCGGCGACCGACTCGCGGTTGGTGTACCAGAAGCCCACCAAGCTGAACGAACACAACCCTACCAGTTCCCAGCAGAGATAGAAGAAGAAGAGGTTGGCGCTATAGACCAGCCCAACGAAGCCGGCGATGAAGACCAGCATCGAGGCGAAGAAGCGGGTGGCGGACTTGTCGTGGGCCATGTAGCCGATGGAGTAAAGCAGTACGAAGGCGCCCAGCCCCGTACCCATCAAAGCAAAAAGGACGCTGAGCGCGTCCACATGAAAGACCAGCGCCAGCGGCCCATCCCAGTGGAGCACGTTCAGATCAATGGCCTGCCCTGCCTTGACCCAGCCAATCAGCCCGACAACGGAGGCCACGGCAGGCAGGCAGGCGAGAAAGGCCAGTATCCCCTTAGTCCTTGCGGAACAGAGCTTTGCGACAAGAATCTGGAGCGCGGCGCCCAGTAGTAGGGAGCACGGCGCGATCAGAATGAGAGTTGCTGCGTTCATACTGCAATGCTAGTTTGCAATCGCTCTACTAGATGTGATGAGCCTCACATTCAGGACCATCATATTGCAATGCGGGACGATCCCTCGCTCATCTCTCCTGGTCATCGTGAAATCGAACGCATTTCTGTCACTTTCCGAATCGATTCGGCAGATTCCAGAACGTCAAACCGGCATTTCCCGCAGCCCAACAAGAGGATTATCGGCAGAAAAAACACGGACTGCCGCAAATTCGCTGTTAACCATTCGAGGCTCCCGTGTGTTCTACCGGTGGTTTCAAATCTTCAGCCTGGAGGCAAGTATGGAAGACATATTGGTTCCGATCGCAGTATTCACAATGATTGGGTGGGTCGTGTGGGTGATCTTCTCATCCGTGCGGCGCTACAAGACGGCCAAGGTGCAGGGGGAAGTGGCCGAGGCGCTGCTGTCCCGCTTTGACTCGGCGCAGTCGATGCTGGCTTACGTGGAGACCGAGGGCGGCAGAAAATTTCTTTCCTCTCTGGCGCAGGAGTCGGGAACCGCATACGGCAGTATCCTTGACTGTACGCGGTGGGGTCTGGTCTTCCTCATCGTGGGTGGAACGGTGTGCTGGATGCACGCGGCCGGTGTGGTTGACCACGATGCGCAGGTGATGGGAATCCTGGCGGTGGCGCTGGGCATTGGACTGGAAGCGGCGGCGGTGGTTTCCTACTATGCTTCTCGCGCGCTGGGACTGTTGGGTTCAGCACCGAAGGCTTGATGACGGGTGGCGGAAATGGAAGATGCGCGCATGATTGCGGCCTGGATCGCACCGGGACGCGAGCAGACAGCAGCGGGCGAGGAAGAAGGCTTCAGGCGGCTCTATGAAGCGACTTCCCGCTCGCTGTGGGGCTATCTGCAACATGCCAGCGGACGCCCCGATGTGGCCGACGACCTGCTCCAGGAGACCTATTGCAAGTTTCTTTTGCGCCAGGCGCCGTCGATGGATGAGGCTGAGAGCCGCTCCTATCTCTTCCGCATCGCCACCAACCTGCTGCACAACCGGTTTCGCAGCCGCGACGACGCCGCCCTGGAAGAACCTGCCGAATGCGGCGCGCAAACGGACGAAGAGACGCGCCTGGATGTGCAGGCGGCGATGCGCCACCTGAAACCGCGCGAGCGTGAGCTGCTTTGGCTGGCGTATGTTGAAGGGATGAGCCACGCGGAGATTGCCGCCGCCACCGGACTGGGCGCAATGAGCATACGGATTCTGCTCTATCGCACGCGGCAAAAGGCGAGCACGTTACTCCGTCCCGAGAGGATCAAATCATGAAACCAATGAGTTGCGAGCACGAGAGTGGCGTCATCCGGGCCTTGCACTCGGGCGAGTGGAGCGGGGAATTGCGCCGTCACGCTGCGGAGTGCCCGGATTGCACCCAGGCGCTGCAACTGGCCGAGGCGCTGGGCGAAGCTGCCCGGCGCGCGGAAGCCGGTTTTCAGGCGCCCGATGCGCATTGGATCTGGCAGCAATCGCGGCGGAGGTCGCGCGAAATCGCCGTGCGGCGCGTGACCCGCCTGCTTGCGGCCATGCGCGCCCTGGCGGCGGTCTATGTGGCGGCGGCGGCTTTGTGGCTTTTGCGCGGCTCTGCGGCGCTTCAGTACCGTGAAGTCGCTTCGTCGATGCACGGANNCGCCGCATTTGCTCGTCATACTGCTCGATGCGGCCGGTGAGGATGTCGTAGTACCAGCCGTGCACCGTGAGCCGGCCCTCGACGACCGCGCGCGCCACCGACGGCTGGGCGCGCAGACTCATCATCTGCGCCACGACGTTGCCGCGGATCAGCGAAGCCAGTTCGGCATGCTCGCCGTCGGCCGGATCTTGCGGCTGGCAATGACTGAAGGCTCCCTCGACGTGGCTCAGCCAGCGGCGAGCCTTGGGCAGGCTCTCCAGCCCCTTACGGTTCAGCGCCGCCTTCAGCGCACCGCAGTCGGAGTGGCCGCAGAGGATGGCGCTCTTGACCTTGAGCACCTCGACGGCGTACTCGATGGTCGCCGTCACGCCGTCCACGGCGTTGCTGTCAATGGGCACCACGTTGCCGGCGTTGCGGATGATGAACAGGTCGCCCGGCCCCGTGCCCAGGATCAGGTCGGGCACTACGCGCGAGTCCGAGCAGGTGATGAAGAGACACTCCGGCGCCTGCCGGTTGGCCAGCAATTGAAACTGGTCCCGCTTGCCGGGAAAGACCTGGGCCAGAAAACGCTTATGTCCTTCGATCAGCCGATCCATCTGATTCCGCTCGCCCCTTCGCATCCATCATAGCTGCCGATCCGTTCCAACCTCTTGCATCGTCCTGGGAGTCTGTCGGAAATCGATTTCGGTGAGCGACAAAAAATGTTTGGCATCTTGGGCTGTTAACCAAGAAGGCTCTGTCTTTACCCTAACGCAAAGCAAAAATGCATGAGCCCCGCTTGTTGGCGGGGCTCACAGACTACTCAAATGGAATCCTGGAACTGATGAGACCTGTTGCAGTCCCTATTCCCTATTCCCTGTTCTTAAAACGCTCCCACCGTCTGCCGCAAGCTATACGAACTGAGCGTCTTGATGTAGTTGCCGCGATCAAACGGAGAGGTATCGGGAACTGAGCGGCGGCTCAGGCAGCCGCGCGTCTCCCATAACGAGGTGTACTCGCGCTTCTCCAGCCAGTAACGCACATCGGCCAGAACCCGGCTGATGTGCTCGATGCCGTGAATGTGCAGCGCCGAGGCCATCATCGTCACGCCGGCTCCGGCCATAATGCCCTTGAGCACGTCTTCCGCCGAGTGAACGCCGCCGGAGATGGCCAAATCGGCCTTCATGTTGCCGTAGAGGATCGCTGACCAGTGCAGCCGTGGCAGCAACTCCGAGGGCGTGGAGAAGTGCAGCGTGGGCCGCACCTCCAGCGTCTCGATGTCGAAGTCCGGCTGATAGAAGCGGTTGAAGAGCACCACGCCGCGCGCCCCCGCATCCTCCAACTGGGAAACCAGGTGGGGAATGCTGGTGAACGAGCGCGAGAGCTTGACCGAAACCGGCACATTGACCGCCGAAGTAACCGCGGCGACCAACTCCAGGATTTGCCCTTCAAGATACGCCGCGGTCTGGCTCTTGCTGGTGGCCAGCGCGTAGGTGTTCAACTCGATGGCATCGGCGCCGGCCTGCTCCATATCCTTGGCAAAGCGCACCCAGCCGCCGGGGGTGGCGCCGTTCAGGCTGGCCAGGATGGGAATCTTCACCGCGTTCTTGCACTTCCGCAGGTGCTCCAGATAGACCTCCTGCGTCATGCGGTAGTCGCTCAAATCAGGCAAGTAGCCGAGCGACTCGGCAAAGGAATCCGTGCCCCGCGAGAGGTCATCGTCCAGAGCCTTCGACTCCAGCGCCAACTGCTCCTCGAAGAGCGACACCAGAACAATCGCCGAGGCGCCGGCATCCTCCATCCGCTTCACATTGTCAATGTTCTCTGACAGTGGCGTGGAGGAAACCATAATGGGACCGCTCAGCTTCAATCCAAGATATTGCGTTGAAAAATCGATCACTTAGTACCTCCGGAAGACACCGCTACCTGTTCTTCTTTCCGCGCTTCATCTATTGGCTCCGGGGGAGCCACAGGTTTCTCCGGGGGCGCAATGTGCGGCGTTTCGCTACGGCCGGGCATTGCCGCCCGCGCCGAGTAAACGCGCCACTGGCGCTCCACATCGTCCTGCGCTTCCACCAGCAGCTCCGCCGCCAGATCAGGATTACTGCGCGCCAACATAGTGTAACGCGCCTCGCGATAGGTGTACTCCTTGAGCCGAATCGCGGGAGCCTTCGAGTCGAGCTGGAAGGGATTCTTGCCTTCTTCGCGCAACCCTGGATTGTAGCGCATCAAGGGCCAGTAGCCCGACTGAACAGCGAGTTTCTGCTGCTCCAACCCATGCACCAGGTCGTAACCGTGGGCGATGCAACTGGAGTACGCGATGATGATCGAAGGCCCGTCGTGCGCCTCGGCCTCCTGGAAGGCCTTGGCNNCTGACGGCTTCCATCGCCAGGTCCTTCTTGCTGTTCTTCTTGCCGCTGGCGGCAAACTTCGCCACCGCGCCGCGCGGAGTCGCCTTGGACATCTGCCCGCCGGTATTCGAGTAGACCTCGGTGTCCAGCACCAGCACGTTGATGTTCTTGCCGGAGCCGAGCACATGGTCCAGTCCGCCGAAGCCAATGTCGTAGGCCCAGCCGTCGCCGCCCAGAATCCACACGCTCTTCTTGACCAGTGTGTCGGCAATCGCCAGCAGGTTGCGCGCATCCGAGGATTCGTTGCCGGCCAGCTTTGCCTGGAGCGCCTTGACACGCTCACGCTGCTGGTCGATCTCAGTTTCGGTCTTTTGTGAAGCGCCCAGCAGAGCCGCGACCAGTTCGTCGCCAATGGCAGGCGCCAGCCGCGTCACCAGTAGCTCCGCAAACTCCTTCTGCTGATCCAGCGCGGTTCTCATGCCGAAGCCGAACTCGGCATTGTCCTCGAAGAGCGAGTTGGCCCAGGTCGGCCCGCGGCCCGCGATGTTGGAAGTGTAGGGAGTGGTGGGCAGATTGCCGCCGTAGATCGACGAGCAGCCCGTCGCATTGGCGATATACAGCCGGTCGCCGAAGAGCTGCGTCAGCAGCTTGACATATGCCGTCTCTCCGCAGCCCGCGCAGGCGCCGGAAAACTCAAAGAGCGGCTGCAACAGTTGCAAATCTTTTACCTGGGCGTGCGATAGCTTGGAGCGATCCATCTCGGGCAAGCCCAGGAAGAACTCCCAATTCTCGCGCTCTGCCTCGCGAAGCGGCGGCTGAGAGGCCATGTTGATGGCCTTCTTGCTGGCGTCGCTCTTGTTCTTCACCGGGCAAACCTCGACGCAGATCGCGCAGCCGGTGCAATCCTCCGGAGCAACTTGCAGCGTGTAGCGGTCCTGCTCCATGCCCTTCCACTTGGGCTTGGCCCACTGCAAGCTCGCGGGCGCGTTGGCCGCCGCCTCCGGCGAGTAAACCTTGGCGCGAATCACGGCGTGCGGGCAAACCATCACGCACTTGCCGCACTGGATGCAGAGATCCTTGTCCCACACCGGAATGAACTGCGCGATGTTGCGCTTTTCGTACTGCGCCGTGCCCGTGGGGAAGGTCCCACCGGCCGGAATCGCACTTACAGGAAGCAGATCGCCATGACCCGCGGCAATCTGGCCCAGCACATCACGCACAAACTCCGGCGCCCGGCTGTCGATCGACGGAATCAGATCAAATCCGGAGTCGGCCGCCGTGGGAACCGCAACCTTCTCCAGATGCTCCAGCGCCGCATCGACGGCGGCAAAGTTCTTCGCCACAACCGCCTCGCCGCGCTTGCCGTAGGTCTTTTTGATCGCCTTTTTGATCTGCGCAATCGCTTCTTCGCGCGGCAGAACGCCGCTGATGGCAAAGAAGCAGGCCTGCATGATGGTGTTGATGCGCGTACCCATGCCCACCTTGCGCGCCACCGCGTTGCCGTCGATCACGTAGAACTCGATCTTCTTGCGGATGATCTCCAACTGTGTGGTCTTGGGCAGATGCTCCCAGACTTCGGAGGCCGGATACGGCGAATTCAGCAGGAAGACCGCTCCCGGCATCGCCGCTTCCACCGCGTCCATCTTCTCCAGGAAGCTGAAGTTGTGGCAGGCCACAAAGCTGGCGCGGGTAATCAGATAGCTCGAGCGGATCGGGTTCGGCCCGAAGCGCAGGTGCGAGGTAGTCATCGAGCCGGACTTCTTCGAGTCGTACACAAAGTAGCCCTGCGCATAGTTTTCGGTCTCGTTGCCGATGATCTTGATCGAGTTCTTGTTGGCGCCTACGGTGCCATCGGAGCCCAGTCCATAGAACAGCGCCCGCACCGTCTTGGGATCTTCGGTCGAGAACTCCGGATCGTAGCTCAAACTCGTGTGCGAGACGTCGTCGTCAATGCCGATGGTGAAGTGTTTCTTCGGTTCAGCCTTGCTCAGTTCGTCGAAGATGCCCTTGACCATCGCCGGGGTAAATTCTTTCGATGAAAGTCCATACCGTCCGCCGATGACCGTCGGCTTGGCGGCGAAGGGCAGCGCGGCTTCGTTCTCGGCCAGCACCGTCACAATGTCCATGTACAGCGGCTCGCCCGTGGCGCCCGGTTCCTTGCAGCGGTCCAGAACCGCCATCGACTTCACGGTCGTGGGCAGCGAGGCGAGGAAGGCCTGCGAATCGAACGGACGATAGAGCCGAACCTTGACCATGCCGATCTTCTCGCCCTGCTTCACCAGCAGGTCCACGGCTTCTTCGGCCGCTTCAGCGCCTGAGCCCATCAGCACAATCACCCGCTCCGCATCCGGCGCGCCGTAATAATCAAACAGGTGGTAGGCGCGGCCGGTCTCCTTGGCAAAGCGATCCATCACGTTTTGCACAATCCCCGGAACCGCGGCGTGGAAGGGCGTGCAAGCCTCGCGCGCCTGGAAGAAGACATCGGGATTCTGCGCCGTGCCGCGAATGACCGGGCGATCCGGGCTGAGCGCTCTCTGGCGGTATTCGATGATGTACTTGTCGTCCAGCAGCGCGCGGATCGTCTCGTCGCTGATGGGGAGAATCTTGCCCACCTCATGCGAGGTGCGGAAGCCGTCGAAGAAATGGATGAACGGGATGCGAGATTCCAGCGTGGCGATCTGCGCCACCAAGGCCATGTCGGCCACTTCCTGCACGGAATTCGAGGCCAGCATCGCCCACCCGGTCATCCGGCAGGCCATCACGTCGCTGTGGTCGCCGAAGATCGACAGCGCGTGCGTGGCCAGCGTGCGAGCCGTCACGTGCATCGTCGCCGGGGTCAACTCGCCGGCAATCTTGTACATGTTGGGAATCATCAGCAGCAGGCCCTGCGAAGCGGTGAAGGTGGTCCCGAAGGCCCCAGCCTGCAACGCGCCGTGCAGCGCGCCCGCCGCGCCGCCTTCGCTCTGCAACTCTTCCACGATGGGCAACGCGCCCCAAATGTTTTTCTTCCCCTCCGAGCGCCACTGATCGGCCCACTCGGCCATCGGCGACGAGGGGGTGATGGGGTAGATGGCGACGACTTCGGTGAGACGATAGGCAACCGAGGCGGCCGCCTCGTTCCCATCCAGGATTACCATGCTCTTTTCACTCATTACCAATTCCCTCATAGAGCGGCCGGCGGAAAATCTGCCGCTCCTCTGAGTCTCATCTCCGGGGGGCAGACTCGCTGTGATGCAAAGCACATCACGGGGGTGAAATCCCACATCGTGCGATTAAGTCTTATAATGGATGCTTCCCCGCTTGGCTCGGGAGGTAAACATGAATTGGACTAAAGAAAGAAACGTGAGATACAATGTATCGCAGAGGCGCAATTTCATGGCAACGACAATGGTACACATCCGTGTGGACGAAAAGGTGAAGGAAGATGCCGCAAAGACGCTGGCCGCAATGGGTATCTCCGTCTCCGACGCGGTGCGTATGCTGCTGGTCCGCGTGGCGGCGGAGAAGGCCCTGCCCTTCGAGGTGAGGGTTCCCAACGCCGCCACCGTCAAGGCCATGCGGGCTGCGGATCAAGGTAAGGGAAAGCGCTTCAAGACTACCGAAGCGCTCTTTGAGGACTTGGGGATCTGAACGTGCGCAATCCGATTCTCGGCACCAAGTTCCGGCGCGATGTCAAACAGGCCCAGCGGCGCGGTAAAGATATGTCCAAGCTGCGCGCGCTGATTCTCCTCCTGATTGAGGGCGACCCCTTGCCGCCGCGCTACAAAGACCATCCTCTGAGCGGCAACTGGGAACACCATCGCGATAGCCACATCGAAACCGATTGGCTCCTGCTCTACAAGATCGATGGCGACGACCTCTACCTCGTTCGCACCGGATCACACGCGGATTTATTTTGATGTGCGGGCCGGTTACCCCAGATCCCGTTTCCGCAACCGGAGAAACCACAAACATTCATTACTCTCTTTGAGCAAGATAGCCTTCCTTCGGCGCACAATCGAAGGAGTCAGCAGAGCGGATCTTTACGTTCCCTGTTCCCTGCCCTTCACGCCAGCAGCGCGGTCACTTTGGGCATCCACTCGCTGATCGCGATCTGCTGCGGGCACAATCCTTCGCAGGTGCCGCAGGCGATGCAAGCGCTGGAGCGTTGCGCCTCGGTGAGAAAGACCTGGTACTTGAAGCGCGCTCCCGCAAGGTCATCGAATAAGTGCGCATAGTTATAGAACTCGAAGTTAGCCGGAATCTGCACGCCATTGGGACAGGGCATACAGTAATTGCACTTGCCGCATGGAATCACCATCCGCGCGCTGTATTTTTCCCGGACCTCGGCGATCAGCGCCTGCTCCGAGGGACCAAAAGCCCCGATGCGCGAACTATCGGCGTAGCGTAGATTCTCTTCCACCTGGGCCATGTTACTCATGCCGCTCAACACGACCGAAACCTCCGGCTGATCCCAGAGCCACTCAAGGGCCCACTCGACCGGCGAGCACCGCACCGGAAAGTTACTCATGGCTTCCAGTATGTCCTTCGGTGGATCGGCCAGCCTGCCTCCCATCAGCGGCTCCATCACCACCACGGCCAGGCCTTTCTCTGCCGCGAGTTTCAACCCGCGCACGCCCGCCTGGTTCTCCGTGTCCATGTAGTTATATTGAATTTGGCAAAAGCTCCATAACTCCGTGCCTTTGACGATCTCCTCGAATGCTTCATACTCGTCGTGAAAGGAGAAGCCGAGGTGCCGGATGCGCCCGTCGGCCAGCGCGGCCTCGGCGCGAGTTAGCAGGTCATGCTTCAGGACAATATCCTGCCACCGGTTGTGGCTCAGCGCGTGCAACAAGTAAAAGTCGATGTGGTCAGTCTGTAACTTCACTAACTGCTCGTTGAGGATTCGGTCAAAGTCCGCCGCGCTCTGCACCTCCCACACCGGCAGCTTGGTAGCCAGCCTGACCTTTTCCCGATAGCCTTCCTGGAGCGCGTTGCCCACAATCACTTCGCTTTGGCCGCCATGATAAGGATAAGCTGTGTCAAGATAATTCACCCCAGAGTCAATGGCGCGGCGAATCATGCGAATGGCCTCGTCCTCGACAATATTGGGGCTGAGGCGTTCTCCATCAGAGGTGGGAAGGCGCATGCAGCCAAAACCGAGCGCCGAAGCCTTCCAGTCAAGCCGTCCAAAACTGCGATATTGCATCGTTTTCTCCCTCACGAAAAACTTCTCAAAGTGAATTTTACTCCCCAATCGCACGCCTCACTCGCAATCAGTCCCGTCCCCGTTTACAATCGCAGAAACCGGCGAGGAACCCGCAACGATGACCAGAACGAAAGAGCAGAGCGCCGCCGCGCTGGCCGGCAAACCCGACTTCTCCATCATCTCCAACGAAAAGCTGCTCCAGCTCTACGCCGCCATGGTGAAGTGCCGCGCGCTTGAAGAGCGGGTGCAAATTCTCTTCCCGCAGAGCAAGCTCACCGGCAAGCGCGGCGCCGTCAGCCGTGAGGCGGTCGCAGTGGGGGTAGCCATCGACCTGCTGCCGGAGGACACCGTCGCTGCCCCGCCTGGCGACTTGATCGTCAACTTCATACAGGGTGAGCCGCTGGACAAACTCTTCGCCCGCCTATACGCCCGCGCCACCCGTCCCAGCCCTGCCGCCCAATTCAAGCTCGCTACTGTAGCGGCCCGAGCCAACAAGGCGGCAAAGAACGGCCAGATCGCCCTGGCCATCTCCAGTAAAGGCTCCGGTTTCTCCCCTCAGGCGCTCAAGGCAGCCAACGAGCGGCTGTTGCCCATCCTCTTCGTTCGCCAGACTCGCCTCACGGTCGAGCCGCCGCGGGGCAACAAGCAAACCGGAGCCGCGGAGATCGCCGCTGCGGCCTGCGGCATTCCCGTCATCCCCGTCGACGGCAGTGACGTGGTTGCCGTCTATCGCGTCTCGACCGAGGCCATCACCCACGCCCGCAAGGGCAACGGACCTACCCTCATCGAGTGCATCATCGAGCACTCAGAGGCCCGCGACCCTATCCTGAAGATGGAGACCTACCTCACCCGCAAGGGCCTCTTCAGCGAGGAAGGTAAGCACCAAGTCGCCGCCGCCTTCAAGCGGGAGTTGGACAACGCCGTCGAAGCGGCGGCCCGATGATTGAGTTGACCTTTCAGAATGTCCCGCCGATTTGTATCTGCTCCGTCTTTTCCTGCATCCAGTCAAGGTAAACCAGTGATAAAATGAGGAATATGAATTTGAGCATACGTTGGTTCAAGGCTGCTTTTCTCCCCTGCGCAACGTTGCTGGCGACGCTTTTCTTCTTGACCGCCGGGCCCGTCGCATCTCAACAGCCCGTAGCGCCCAAAGCCGCCGCGCCTGAGAGCTCCACGCCAGATTGCGAGAATGCCCCGCTCGGTTCGCCTTACATCCCGGTTGATAGCTGGGTCTACCCGGCCATGCTGCGGCTGTACTCGATGGGCTATGTGGATACGGTATACCTTGGCATGCGCCCCTGGACGCGCGCCAGCATCAGCCATGTGCTTGAGGAGGTCGGCCCGCAAATCCAGGACGCGGATACCTATGGGGATCCAACCAAGGACGAGGCGCAGGAAATCTACGATGCGCTGATGCGCGAATTGCGCGCCAATGCCCGGGGATCGTGCCAGGCGCACCAGATCGACACCCGCGTCGAGTCGAGTTACACTGTGGCACGCGCCATTAGCGGCACGCCCCTGCGCGATAGCTTCCATCTTGGCTCGACGATCATCAACGATTACGGCCGTCCCTACGAAAGCGGATTCAACAACTACTCCGGCGCCAGCGGCTACGCGTCCTCCGGCCGGTTCGTGCTCTATGTGCGCGGTGAGTTTCATGATGCGCCCTCGGCAACCGGCTACTCCAATGCGCTGGCCCAGGCGCTCAGCACGATTGACGGAACGACCAACTACTACACCAACACCACAACCTACCCCACATTTCCCCCAACCCCGGCAATCCCGTTGAACCAGTTGACCACCATTCCGGTGGGACCGATCGCCGCCACCACCGATGGGCGCTTCATCGAGGCTTACCTCTCCGCCCAATTTCTCAACCATGTAATCTCCTTCGGTAAACAGGACGAATGGCTCGGCCCCGGCCAAGGAGCCGCCATGGCCTACTCCAACAACGCCGAGAACATCTATGCGTTCCGCATCAACCGCGTCGAGCCGCTGAACATTCCACTGCTCTCCCGGCTCACCGGACCCTTCCGCTATGAGTTCCTGGTTGGCCCGCTCAAGGGCCACGCCTATCCCATCGACCCCTGGGTGCATATCGAGAAGTTCAGCTTCCGGCCCACCAAAAACCTCGAGGCCGGCTTCGAGCGCACCGTGATCTGGGGAGGCAAGAATCACGCGCCCATCAACCTGCACACCTTCCTGAAGAGCTTCTTCAGCGTTTCCCCCGACAACCCACAGACCAAGTTCAGCCCCCAGGATTCCGGCGCACGCTTTGGCGCCTTCGACTTCTCTTACCGGCTGCCTTTCCTGCGCAACTGGCTCACTCTCTACTCCGACACTGAGGCGCACGACCAAGCCACGCCACTCCAACATCCCTCACAGGCCTGCTACAGGCCGGGCCTCTATCTCTCCCATCTCCCCGGTATCCCCAAACTGGATCTGCGCGTCGAAGCCGTCAACACCGATGTCGTCACCCCCAATGACAATCTCGGGGGCCAGTACGAGTACTATGAGGTCGTCCAGAGACAGGGCTACACCAACCAGGGCCAGCTCTTCGGCGACTGGATCGGCCGCGAGGACAAGGGCGGCCAGGCCTGGATTACCTGGCACCTGAGCGGCAACGAATGGTTGCAGGTGGGCATGCGCAATCAGAAAGCGACCAGCCACTTTATCCCCGGAGGAACCACTCTGAATGACTTCAACTTCCAGGCGGTCAAGCGCATCGGCAAAGATTTCGAGGTGAACGGCAACTTCGCCTTTGAACACTGGAAGGCTCCCATTTACACCCAGGCCGGCGGCCAGCAGACCGTAACTACAACTACCATCCAATTCACTTGGTTCCCGGAGCGCAAGGTCAGCTTCTGAAGCATTGCCGATGCTGAAAAGAGTATCGTTTCCTGGGGCAGAGGCAAGAGGATCTTGCGCTGGAATCGAAGAGCATTCCTCCGGGTAGCGATGGTTACTCCGTGAATAAGGAATCGTTGCGCCAATGCAGGAAGTTTGTATTCATGCTCCCTTTTTTTTGCATCCAATCAAGGTAAACCAGTGATAAAGTGAGGAATATGAATTTGAGCAAACATAGGTATCTGGCCGTTCTTCTCCCCTGCGCGATGTTGCTGGCGGCGCTTTCTCTGTTGACCGCCGGCCCCATCGGGGCTCAACAGCCCGCCACGCCCAAAGCTGCAGCGCCAGAGGGCACCGGGCACTGGAGCCGCGGCGACCGCGGCGTCGCGCCCATCTGCGCGCCTGCCGCGCTCGGTTCACCCTACATTCCGGTTGACAGCTGGGTCTATCCGGCCATGCTGCGGCTCTACTCGCTCGGCTACGTGGACGATGTCTTTCTCGGCATGCGCCCTTGGACGCGTGCCAGCCTGGGCCGCATAGTCGAGCAGGCCGGCGCACGCATTGAGGACGCGGACGAGGGAGCGGCGACCGACGAGGCTCAGGGGATCTACGACGCGTTGCTGCATGAACTGCGCTATGACAACCAGGGCCCCTGCATGGCGCACCAGGGCGTCGCCCGCATGGAGTCGGTTTACTCGGTGGCGCGTGGCATCAGCGGCACCCCGCTGCGCGACAGCTATCACCTCGGCTCGACCGTCATCAATGATTACGGCCGCCCCTACGAAAGCGGATTGAATAACTACACCGGCGCCAGCGGCTATGCCTCCGCCGGCCGCTTCGTGCTCTATGCGCGCGGCGAGTTTCAGGCGGCGCCCTCGGCCACCGGCTACTCGCAGGCTCTTGACCAGGCGCTCAGCACGGTAGACTCCACCACCTTCCTCAACGCCGCCACCGGGCTCCCTTACAATCAGGCCACGATTCCCATGGGACCGATCGCCACCACCGCCGACGCGCGGGTGATCGAGGCCTTCGTCTCCGCTCACGTCCTCAACCACGAAATCTCCTTCGGCAGACAGGACGACTGGCTCGGGCCTGGCCTGGGCGGCGGCATGGCATACTCCAACAATGCCGCAAACATCTATTCCTTCCGCATCAACCGCATCGAGCCGCTGCACGTTCCCGGACTCTCCCGGCTTACCGGGCCCTTCCGCTACGATTTCCTGGTCGGAGCGCTCCGTGGGCACACCTATATGCCCAACCCGAACTATCCCAAATCTGGAGCGAATGTAATCAACCCCGGCGACCCATGGGTCCACGTCGAGAAGGTCAGCTTCCGGCCCACGGTGAACCTCGAATTCGGCTTCGAGCGCACCGTGATCTGGGCCGGCAAGGGCCACGGAGCCGTCAACGTCAAGAGCTTCCTGAGGAGCTTCTTCAGCGTCACCTCTCCCTCCGGCGCGGACAAGAACGACTCAATGGATCCCGGCGCGCGCTTTGGCGCCTTCGACTTCTCCTATCGCCTGCCCTTCGTCCGCAATTGGCTCACGCTCTATACGGACTCGGAGGTGCATGATGATGTTTCCCCCATCGACGCTCCCCGGCGCGCCGCCTACCGGCCCGGTCTCTACCTCTCCCATGTGCCCGGCCTTCCCAAGCTGGACATCCGCGCCGAAGCCGCCTCCACCGACCCGTCCAGTTCAACTGTTGGTGACAGAGAGTACGGCCACTTCATGTACTACGAAGGCGTCCAGAGACAGGGCTATACGAACCAGGGCCAGCTCTTCGGCGATTGGATCGGACGCGAGGACAAGGGCGGCCAGGCCTGGATCACCTGGCACCTGAGCGGCAACGAATGGCTCCAGGCGGGCTACCGCAATCAAAAGGCCACCAGCAACTTTATCCCCGGCTCAACTAGCGTTACTTATACCGGCTCTCCCTGCTCGGCTAATAGCCCTTGTCTTCCGCCTGGGGGGACTACGCTGAACGACTTCAACTTCCAGGTTGTCAAGCGCTTCGGCAAGGACTTTGAAGTCAACGGAAACTTTGCAATTGAACACTGGAAAGCCCCCATTTACCTCCCTGGGTCGCAGACCGTGACGAACACCACTATTCAGCTCACCTGGTTTCCGGAGCGCAAGGTCAACTTCTGAGCATCCCAGCAGCTATACTGCTGCATATGCGCATCGACCCTTCCGAGGAATGGCGGCGTCTCACTCAGCTCTACCGGGAGATGAGCGACGAGGAGTTGTACGAGCTGGAGGATGATTTCGCCGGCCTAACCGAACAAGCGCAACAGGTCCTCCGCGACGAGATGAAGACACGCGGGCTTACACGGCCGCGCCCAGCAAACGTAGAGACCGATATCTCCGCTGCTTCGGCCTGGGATTCTTACGCCGATGCGCCCAAGGCCGAAGACGGAACAGCGGAGAGCGATCTGCCGCGCGAATACACCTGGAAGACATTGCTCTGCGAATGTAATGACAGCGATGAAGCGTGGCAGGTCCGCGAGGCGCTTCGGCAAGCGGGAATTGAGAGTTGGATCGAAGGACAAGGCTACCGTATTGCTGCCGAGGCAAGCTACCCCCGGATTCTGGTTGCCGCCGATCAACTGGAACAGGCGCGCGAGGTCGCTGCCAGGCCGATTCCGCAGGCCATCGTCGAGCAATCCAAGATGCCGCCAGAGGAGTACGAACCGCCTGTTTGCCCCAAGTGCGGCGCCGAAGACCCGCTGCTCGAAGGCGTCGATCCGGTCAATAGCTGGCTTTGCGAAAGCTGCGATCATCAGTGGAGCGATGCGGTAGAAGATGCGAATGTCCCCGGCTAAACAGGCAGCGGAAAAAGGCTTGTTTTCAAGCTAATCACACGAAAAGCATACCTCAGTGGCTAAAGCCACCGCTGATTCCATTGGCTTTATGCCGGGGATAAATCCCCGGCCTACCGCCTGAACGAGTTTTTCCGCAGCCTGTGAAGTCGTGCCCTGACACTTCCTGCAACCCTGAATGCGTTTTTCCGCAGCTTTTGAAAGCCTGCACACTTAGCGCAACGTGTTTTTCGCTGGGCGCATACGCCTACATAAAAAGGAATTTTGGCGGTAGATACGACTACATTCTGGGCGTGGTAGACGTGTTTTCGGAAAATGCTGATGCATGGACTGAGAACTTACCTGGAAATGGCCGTGCCGGAGTTGATCAAAAGATCAAAAACAACTCAAAATTGACTGTTTTTAGCGTGTATTTGGCTGTCATTTGCGCATAATTACGGTGAGATTGCGTAGCGTTGAAACAGTTGTCAGTTCTCAGTTCTCAGTTCTCAGTTGTCAGTGATTAGTGGTCAGGGAGCTGAGGAGAAGGCTGGGGGTGGGGGATGCGGGAACGGGAACGGAGAATGGCGCGGAGAAAGCTGGATTTGGAGTTGCGGCCCTTTCGGCAGGCGGGGAGGGAGAAGAATCCTACCAATGCACTGCTGCGGACGGTGCGGCAGGTGCTGCGTGTACCGGTGGCGGAGATCGCGGAAAAGATGGGGGTGAGCCGTTCGGCGATCTTCGACATGGAAGAGCGGGAGCCAAAAAACACCATCACGCTGAGGACGTTGTCGCGCGTGGCGGAGGCGATGGGATGCAAGCTGGTGTACGGGATTGTGCCGAGAGGCGGCAAGAAGCTGGAGGATTTGGCGGAAGAGAGGCTGTGGACGGCGTTGTTGAAAGTGACGACAGAGGTCAGTGATGAGTGATCAGTTCTCAGTTCTCAGTTCGCAGTTCTCAGTTCTCAGTTGTCAGTTCGCAGTGGTCAGTTCTCAGTTGTCAGTTCGCAGTGGTCAGTTCTCAGTGGTCAGAGACCAGGGACTTGGGACTAAAGAATAGAGACTTGAAGCGTTTGCAGAAAATTGTGTGGCTTTCCGGTACGCTTGGGACAAAGAGACGGAAATGGGAAGTACGCAGAACGGAAGGCGGGATTGCGCCTTCCAGGACTTGGACAGGCCATCTCCGCGGCGCACGCGCGCAGGGGAGACGAAAAGCACCGGCATTCGCGGAATGCCGACAACACAATTCTGACGATGCGTTTTTGAGCAGTTCTTTAGTTCACGAGGCGTTTTTAGCCTAGTGGAAGGCCTTCAGGGAAAACTGGTTCCTGACGGGGCAACTGAAGAGCCGCTGTGGGGCGATTCCGGTGCGGAGTCGCCGCCATGCTCCTTGACTGCGGGCGTAAGAGTCCGTGGAGCGTTGGCCGGGAATGGCGGAAAGATGGCCGTAGGAAAGCAGAAGTTGGGAACAGAAATTGCGAGCAGGAAAACAGGCAGGACAAGCAAACACAAGGCAGTTCAACGGGCGAGCCGGGGAAGCGCGGCACGCAAGGACGGAGCGGAGCAACTGCGACAGGCAGCGGACAGGCGAGTGAGCCGAATTTCGGAGCAACTGGCCGATCTGCTGGAGGGGAAGGCGCTCGAAGGAGACCTGGCCAGCACCAAGGTGCTGTTTGGGCTTGCGGAGCGCAAGCAACCCATCCCAGCGCCGGTGAAGAGGCGGCGCGGGCGTAGCCCGGCTCAGCGGTTGTCGGCGGAGCCGCAGTGGCAGGGTGACGATGAAGAAGAGGAAACAGGAGACAGGGAATAGGGAATAGGAACTGTTGTTCGATGCGATGCTCATTTGGATCGCGGGATGGAACGGCCGGGCGCTCCGGGACTCAATCGAGAACTGGGGCGCCCTCATTTTTTCCCCCGAACCTCGTCACCCGCCCGCTCATCGCGATAGAGCCGATGAACGGGGCACAACTTATCACGGCTCATGGCGATTCATCGGGGTCGATGAGCGGGCCGCCTGCCAAACGCGGGCGAGGACGCCCGCATTACAACCGGTCAGGAGACCGGCGCTACAATTCTTCTTACGCCTTGGCTAACACGCCGCCGCTGATGCGCTCCCTGATGAGTTCGTGGCCATGGGCGAAGAGTTCTTCCAGCGGGAGTTTGCCGCTGTCTACTTCGGC
>PLPA01000200.1 GCA_003159355.1 Acidobacteriaceae bacterium
GAGCGCTCCGACAAGGAGAAGATAGCCGCCCAGCATGCCGTCCGCCAGGAGATCAAGGGCGCTTACAAGACCTGGCTGGAACAGGATGTGCCCTACATCATCACCGACGAGGAGCGCAAGGCCTTCAAGGCGCTGGGCAACGACGAGGAGCGCGAGGCGTTCATCGAGAACTTCTGGCTGCGGCGCAACGCCAATCCGGATTCGCCTGAGAACGAATTCCGCGAAGAGCACTACCGGCGCATCGCCTACGCCAACGAGCACTTTGCCGCCGGCAAGCCGGGGTGGAAGACCGACCGCGGCCACATCTACATCTCCTATGGCAAGCCGGACGAGATTAACGCCCACTCCTCCGGCGGCATGTATAACCGGCCCGTGGATGAGGGCGGCGGCGAAACCGAAACCTTCCCCTTCGAGGTATGGCGCTACCGGTATATGGAGGGCATCGGAGAGAACGTCGAATTGGAGTTTGTCGATACCTGCCAGTGCGGCGACTACCACTTCACCATCGACCGCGGCGAGAAGGATGCGCTGGCGCACGTTCCCAACGCCGGGCTCACCACCGCGGAATCGATGGGCCACACCAAGAAGTCTGACCGTTTTGCGGGCAACCTCGAAACCCTGGGCCTCGGCGGGAGGGGGAACATCAACCAGTCCAAGCAATTCGACCGCATCGAGCTGATGTCCAAGCTCTTTGCACCGCCGCCGGTGCAGTTCCACGACCTGGACGCCTTCATGACCGAGCACAAGCTGCTCTCCGGCCCCGTCTTTCCCTTCGACGTGCGCACCGACTTTGTCAAGGTGACTGATAGCACGGTGCTGGTTCCGATCACCATCCAGATGAAGAACCGCGATATCACCTTTGTGACCAAGGACGGCGTATCCAAGGGCGTAGTCAACATTCTGGGCAAGGTGACCACCCTCACACATAAAACGGTGCAGACCTTTGAGGACTCTGTCCAGGTTGAGCAGCCCTCCGAGCTGCTGGAAAAGAGCCTTGACCACCAGTCGGTCTACTGGAAAGCCCTGCCTCTGAAGCCCGGCCTCTACCGCCTGGATATCGCCATCAAGGACGTGAACAACCCGGACCATTTGGGCTACTATGGCCGCGGCATCGAGGTGCCCACCTATCATGACGAGAAGCTGGGCACCTCCTCGCTGATCCTGGCCGATCAGATGAACACCGTTTCTTCGCGCGAGATCGGCAGCGGCAANNGGCAACTTCATTATCGGCAACACTTTCATCCGCCCTCGCGTGAGCAGCCCCACCCCGAACAACCCGAACCCCCCAGTCCTATTCCGGCGCAGCCAGCAGCTCAGCTTCTGGATGCAGGTTTACAACCTGGGCATTGACGAGGCCACCAAGAGCAATCAGGCCACGGTGACTTACCAGATCGTCAAAACCACCCCCGCAACCCCCAGCACATCGGCCGTAGACACCGTGGTTTTTGAAAAACAACTGGATTCCAAGGATCTGGGCGCTCACAGCGACCAGATGACGGTGGAGAAAACGCTGCCAATCTCGGGGCTTGAACCAGGTAAGTACAAGGTGAAGATCAAAATAAATGACGCAATCTCGAAACAAGAGATTGCGCAATCGGCGCCTTTTGTCGTTGAATAGTGTGTATCTCCCGCAGCAAGCCGACCGGACGCCAGATTCGGAGCCGTGCGGGTGGGTTCGCGGTAATTTTGCCAGGGACGCCGCCAGGTCCTTATCGACAGTGACGACGCGCAGGCTCCATCTCGTTGTTTTTGCGGTGCTGATTGCCATGGGCTGCAGCACGTGCGGAGCAGCGTCCGTGCCGGCTTCGGGCGCGGTAACGGGCCAGGTGAGCGACTCAGCCGGCATTCCGCAGATCGGCGCCCAAGTGCAATTGCTGCGTCCCGATCTTAGCGTCATCGCCAGTGTCTATACCGACGCGAGCGGCTGGTACCGCATCGCCTCGATTTTGCCCGGCCGCTATGCGGTCAAGGCCATGGGCGCCTGGTTTCTTCCCTCCCTGCGCGAGAATGTCCGTGTGCGCTCGAACACCGTCGTCAACCTCACACTGAACAGCCTGTACGAGGCGATGCAGTGGCTGCCGGCTGAGCCGCGCACGGGCAACGTCGAGAAGGACGACTGGGCGTGGACGCTGCGCTCGGTCGCCAACCGGCCTCTTTTGCACTGGCTGGAGGATGGTCCGCTGGTGGTTGTCTCCGAGGGCGGAGGCGCACATCCCCGGCTGAAGGCCCGGCTGGTGGCCACCGGCCAGGAGGGCGCCTTCGGCGAGAATGGCGAGCGCATCACCGCCGCGATCGAAGAAACGCCATCCTATAGCCGCGAACTGCTGGCCAGCGTTGATTTTGCTCCCGACTCGGATGCCGGCGTGGAGTCCATGCTCGGCTTCCGCCAGGATATGGGCTTTGCCGGCTCCGTGCAGTCGGTAGTCACCGTCGCCCTGCACCCGGAGATGGAAGCCGGCAGCGGCGAAGGGCTGGACGAGGCCGCCCTCCGCAGTTGGGAGACGATCCATCTGGGGGATGAATTCGAGGCCGAAGCGGGCTCCGATGAGGTGCTGGCCCGGCTCTCCGGTCCTTCCCCTGAGACCGTCGCCAAACTGCAGCCCTTTGCCTTCGCGGGCTGGCGCGGCGGCAACTCGACGATTCGCTATCACATGGCCACGCTGCTGCCCGGCGCTCCGGATTCCGAGGAGACCGAGGCCCGCTCGTGGCTGCCCGCGCTCTCCGCCCGCAACGGCGCTCTGGCCATCGAGCACGGAATGCATCAGGAACTTGGCTGGGATCGGCGCACGGACCGCACCGGCATCGCCGTGCGGGTCTTCGACGACCGCATCGACAATCCGGTCCTCGAGGCCGCGAGCCGCTTTGCGGCGGGCGATTCCGAGGCCGCTACGGTGCTCCTGGACCCCTCCAGTGGCCTGTTCCACGCCGCCGGACCGCGCTTCACCACCGCCGGAATCGAGGCCGGCTTCGAGCGCTGCTTGCCTGGAGGCAATCATGCCCGCCTCAGCTACGCCAACGGCGACGCTCTGGCCGTCCCTACTTTGCCGCAGTCCCTATCGCTGGCGCAGGCGCTTGCCGGCGTCCATCCCCGCCGCGCCCAGGCTTACTCGCTCTCGCTCTCCGGCACCCTCGAAGGCACCGGAACCCGCTGGCGCGCCAGCTACCGCTGGCAGCCGGAGGATTCCGTCACTCTGGTTGCCCCCTTCACTGAGGACGCAGCCGCGCCCTGGCTCAATATGCACCTTCACCAGCCCATCCATCTGCGCCGCGGCAGCTTCGAGGCGATTCTCGATCTGCGCAACATGCTGGCGGAGGGCTACCGCCCTTATCTATTGAGCGACGGCTCGTTGGTGATCTTCGCCCAGCAGCAGCGCAGCCTCCGCGCCGGCCTGGCCTTCAACTTCTAGGCGCCAGAGCAAAACCAGGGATACTGTAGCCAGATTAGCCTCTTCGAAGGTTGCCGCTCTCTCCACCCCTGCGACGAAGACCTGTCGCCGGGGATCCCGGGCTGTTGGTCGCGTCGACTTGAGTGTGATGGTTTCGGGATACGCCATCCCTGGTTTTGCTATAGCCCCGCGCCGCCTCCGCGTTTTGAAACCGCACCCTTCCTGTGCTATATTCTTCTTGAACAGGGAGGTGATCCCTGTCTGCTCAAACCGTGTGAAAGCAATCCCACCGCACGGTTTTTCTGGT
>PLPA01000244.1:0-19678 GCA_003159355.1 Acidobacteriaceae bacterium
TTTTGCAAGAGGCTACCAGGTCCCGATTTTGGGACCTGGGAATCGACGAACCCCAACAGGCCTTGTAAAGAGGAGCAAGAATGCCGAGAATTCTGGACGGCGCGGCGCTGGCCGCGGTAATCAAGCAGGAGGTGGCCGAGGAGGTCCGGGCACTGGCGGAGCGCGGCATTCGACCGGGCCTGGCGGCGGTGCTGGTGGGCAACGTGGCCGCCTCGGAGATTTATGTCCGCAATAAAGTGAGAATCTGCGGCGAGGTCGGCATCTATAGCGACCTGATTACGCGGCCGGAGACGGTAACGACCGCCGAATTGCTCGAACTGGTGGCCAGTCTCAACGCCCGTGACGAGATTGACGGCATTCTGATTCAGTTGCCGCTGCCCGCTCAGGTGGATGTGAAATCGGTTCTCGACTCGATCCTTCCGGCCAAGGATGTGGACGGCCTTCATCCCCTGAACGCGGGCCTGCTGCAAGCGGGGCGGACGGCTCTGGCGCCCTGCACGCCTGCCGGGGTTATTGAAATTCTCCTGCGCAGCCAGATTCCCATCAGCGGCCGGCACGCGGTGGTGGTGGGCCGCANNTCACCCGCCAGGCCGACATTCTGGTAGCCGCCATCGGCCGCGCCGGCTTCATTACACCGGAGATGGTCAAACCCGAAGCAACGCTGATCGACGTGGGCATCAACCGCATCACCGAGCGCGCTGACTTCGACCGCTTCTTTGCCGGCAACGCCAAGCGCGAGGCCGCGTTTGCCAAGAACGGCTCAACGCTGGTGGGCGACATCCACCCCAAAGCCTTCGAGGTGGCCGGAGCCTATACGCCTGTTCCCGGCGGCGTCGGCCTGCTGACCACCGCCATGCTGATGGCCAACACCGTGCGCGCCGCCAAGATGCGGCGAGGGCTGTAGGAGGCGGAATGACCAGCGAAAGCGCCCTTGTACCCTATTCCATTGAGAAACAGATCCATCTGGTTCGCGGACAGAAGGTTCTTCTCGACGCCGACCTGGCAGCGCTGTATTGCGTAAAAGTCAAGGCGCTCAATCAGGCGGTCAAGCGGAACGAGGAGCGTTTCCCCCCGGATTTCGTCTTTCAGCTCACGGCGGAAGAGAACGAGGCTTTGAGGTCACAGTTTGTGACCTCAAAGAGCAGCCGTGGAGGCCGCCGCTACGCGCCCTACGCGTTTACCGAGCACGGAGCCATCATGGCTGCCAGCGTACTCAACTCACTACGTGCGGTGGAGATGAGTATATACGTGGTTCGCGCCTTCCTGCGCCTGCGTGAGACGCTCGCCACCCACAAGGAGCTCGCCGCCAAACTTACCGAGTTGGAACAACGGCTGGAAACACACGACAACACAATCAACGAAATCATAAAGGCGATTCATGTGCTCGCGATGCCGCCTGAGAAACCCGTCCGGCAGATTGGCTTCCGCCCCGATGCGGTCTCAAAGCCGAAGATGCTGATGGCCAACACCGTGCGCGCCGCCAAGCTGCGGCCAGTGCTGTAAGTGCTGTAAATGTCTGATCGATGCTTTGAGGTTGGCTGGAGAAGAACAAAATGACGAAAATATTCCTCACTCTTTGGCGCTGGTCGTACCGTCGCGAAGACGAAATTGATTGGTCTGCAACTTGCTTTGGAGCGTTGGGCTTGACGATCATGCTCTCGCAGAAACTCTGGAGTGTATGGCCAAGTGTTGCACATGGATCATTTTTGATCTTCCTGATTGAAAGTTGTTGGCTTTATCTCTTGGGTCTGATTGCGGTTTTTTGTTACGAGGGATTGCATCTCATCAAACTTCTGCGGAGATACGATAGGTCTACCTGGTGGATACTTCCGCTGATGTTTTTTCTTGTCGGAGTATCATCTCCTCCGAGCTGGAACAAGGTGGTTAGCTTCTCTGTAATTGCTTTCATAGTGATCCATTATCCGCTCTTCTGGAATCGCACCATTCGTAAGGATCGAGATCCGATTACCAATGAATGAAATCTACATTGCCGCGATCATCTCGATCAGATCAGCGCTCAACGCAGGATAAGCAAAGCTCGCTGCCCATCACCATCGAAATCAGCCAAGCGAATCGCGTTGCTTCGAACGATGGACAGAACTTCGTCTGCCGAGCAATTGCCCGTTTGCAGCAAGATCACCTTGGGAGGCGCGCCTCGTGCCAAGCTGAGGCTGGCGAAGTCCTTGTCCTTGGTCAGAAAGGCGAATCCATGCGCTTGGGCATATTCCCAGATGAGTGCATCGGGCGTACGGCCAAATCCAACCGAATTGACGTGGACTGAGTCAGGAAAGAGATCGGCCAAATCATGGACGAGCCGGGGTGGAAGGTTCTCATCAACGAGAAGCTTCAAGGACCGTGATCCTTTCCGGGGTACTGGCAAAAAAATCGTAAACGGCCTGGAAGTCTTCCTTTTCGAGGTAGGGGAACTCGCGGAGGATTTGCTCCTCGGTCATTCCGGAGGCGAGGTAGGAAGCCAGATCATAAACGCTGAAGCGCAGGCCGCGGATGCAAGGCTTTCCCCCCATCTTGCCTGCTTCGACCGTGATTCGCGGGTTCAGGGTGTACATATACCGAAGCACCTCCTGCCATGATCTCATTCTACGGCAGATTCGGCCTGATCGCCTATACTGCTTTCAGCAATGAACGCAATCGAATGCAACCTGTACCGGGTTTGCGCGGCCAAAGCCGAGTTTATTCATCATGATTCGAATTGGACTCACCGGCGGTCTAGGTAGCGGCAAGAGCACCGTCGCGGCGATGCTGCGCGCGCTGGGCGCGGAGGTCGTCGAGGCAGATGAGCTGGGCCGGGAGCTGATGGAGCCGGGCCAATCCGTCTTTGCCGAGATCGTCCGCGTCTTCGGTCCGGAGGTCGTTCACCCCAAAGGTAGATTGAACCGCGTAAGGCTGGCCGAGATGGCCTTTCAAGGTATGCGTTTGAAAGAACTGAACGCCATCGTCCATCCGGCGGTAATTGCCGCCGAGCAAACCTGGACGGAGCAGGTCTTTCGCCGCAATCCAGCCGCCGTGGCCGTCATCGAGTCGGCGTTGATCTTTGAAGTCGAACGCGACGCTCGCGCCCGCGGCGAACAGGAGTCGGTGCTGGCCGATTGGCGGCGGCGCATGGACCGGGTCATCGTGGTCACCGCGCCCGACGAGCTGAAGATCGCCCGCTACGCCGCCCGCGTCTGCCCCACGGGCGAAGGCCGCGCGATCGCCGAGGCCCAAGCCCGGCTCCGGCTGGCGCATCAGATTCCCGACGCGGTGAAAGCCGCTCGCGCCGATTATGTACTGGATAATGCAGGGGATCAGGCGGCTCTCCGCGCCCAGGTTGAGGCGCTTTGGCCGCGCCTTCAGGCCGAGAGCAACAAATCTCCGGCGGAGGAGTCTTTAGAATAGGGATCAGGGTTCAGGGATCAGTAAAAAGCGTTGCCTAGCTTCGATATTTGCTGACCCCTGATCCCTGAAGAGGTTTGCACTTTATGAAATTGCGCCGTGTTCTTCTGATTGTTCTGCTTGTGGGTGGATTCTGGTTCCTCACTACGCATCTTCCTACCAGCCTTGACCGTTCCTCTTTGGGCCGCTTTTTTCACAGCGCTGGCTCGGGGGACGGCTCTGCGCTCCAACTCACCGAGGCAGAGGCCGCGCCCGCCTACGACGCCGAGGAACAGAACAACATCGCCATCTACAAGCGTGTGCTGCCCTCGGTGGTGAACATCACCTCCAAATCCCTGGTGTACAACTTCTTCTTTGAACCGGTGCCGCAACAAGGCCAGGGCTCGGGCTTCATCCTCGACAAGGCCGGCCATGTGCTGACCAACTTCCACGTCATCGCGGGCGCCAACCGCGGCATTGAAGTGAAACTGAGCAACAAGCGCACCTATTCGGCCAAGGTGGTGGGCACCGACCAAGTGCATGACCTGGCGCTGCTGCAGATCGACGCGCCCAATCTGGAGCCGGTGACACTGGCCGATTCCAGTGGACTGGCGGTGGGTCAGAAGGTCTACGCCATCGGCAATCCCTTTGGCCTGGCCGGAACCATGACCAGGGGCATCATCAGCTCCATCCGTACCATAGGCGGATCGGCGGGGACGCCTATCGAGAACGCCATCCAGACCGACGCGGCGATCAATCCCGGCAACTCCGGCGGTCCGCTGCTCAATTCGCGCGGCGAGGTGATTGGCATCAATACGATGATCGCCTCCAACGGCGCCGACCAGAGCTCCGGCATCGGCTTTGCCATCCCCATCAACACGGCCAAAGCGGTGCTGAACGACCTGACCCGCTACGGGCGCGTGAAGCGGCCCTCGCTGGGCATCGTCTCCTATGCGATTGGTCCCGATCTGGCCTCGCAGATGGGCCTGGCTGTTGACTCCGGCATCCTGATCCAGAAGGTCATCCCCGGCGGCGCGGCGGAGCGGGCCGGCCTGCNNCAGGCCGGCGACACCGTCAGCGTCACCTTCTATCGCGGCCACAAGCAGATCACCCTCAAATTGATCGCGGGAGAGGCGCAGGACGTGAACCGGTAAATCATTTTGGAATCTGGGCACCCCACCCTCGCCGCGTTTTTGTTTTTGCGGCCAGGGTGGGAGGCGGGAAACAGAACGGGCCGCGCCAGATTTGGCGCGGCCCATTCTATTGGAGTAAAAAATACAAAAAAATGGTCGGGACGGGCAGATTTGAACTGCCGACCCCTCGCACCCCAAGCGAGTGCTCTACCAGGCTGAGCCACGTCCCGACA
This sequence comes from Acidobacteriaceae bacterium, assembly GCA_003159355.1. GTDB lineage: Bacteria > Acidobacteriota > Terriglobia > Terriglobales > Acidobacteriaceae > Telmatobacter. The sequence goes on from PLPA01000244.1 coordinate 4,739, forward strand.
CAATCGAGCCGGCTCGCGCGGAGCCGGCTGTTGGGGTCGTCCTTAGTTTACACGAGAGAGGCCTTGCGCGCTTGCGTTCGATGAGAGAATCAGTGCGACGGCGGAACGAACTCCTGCGGCAGGCCGAGCCCATCGCTGAAGAAGAACTGCTCCATCTGCTCGACCAGAAACTGCTGCGCCTGCGGGGTCCATGGTTGCAAGCGGTACTCGTTGAGCAGCATCTTCTGCCGGTCAACCCACTCGCCCCAGGCCGCCTGCGAGACGTTCTTGAAAATCTTCTGGCCGAACTCCGAGTCGAAGGGAGGCTCTTCCAGGCCCTCCATCTCCTTTTTGTAGCGAACGCAAAACACCGTGTGTGCCATTCGTCATGCTCCTGAACCCATTGTATTGGATCGGGCGCGCCGCCCCGCCGGAAACCTGGGCAACAACGATCCGCGCAACTTGAGCAATTCTGACCTGACGGATTCTCGGGGCCAGGCTCACAATCTCACTGGCGCTCTCTTGGATTGTCCAACAGCCGAGCCGAGCGAGCAGCCTCGCCCCAAAGGAGTCCTCATGTCCGATTCGAATCCGTCTGGTCTCTCTGACAACGCCGCTGGCGGCCTTGCCTACGTCACCATCATCCCGGCCATCGTCTTTCTGATCGTTGCGCCCTTCAAGAGCAGTTCGTATGTCCGCTTCCATGCCTGGCAGTCGATCTTCTTCTTCGTTGCCTGGGCGGTAGTGCATATTCTGGTCCAGGTTGTACAAAACCTCGTTCCAGCCGTTGTCTTCCTCACTTTATCGCTGTGGCAACTGATCGATCTGGTCTTCTTCGTCATCCTGGTCATCGTCTTCGTCAACGCCTTCAACGGCAAGCGCATCATGCTGCCGATCATCGGCGGGCTGGCGGAGAAGCAAGCCAACCGGTAACAGGCCCTCCCCAACTACGCGAACGCAAGGACGGCCTCCGCCTGGAGGCCGTCCTTGCGTTCGCGCCTCCCACAGGGATATTTCCTCACTGCGGGTTACCATCCGCGCCCTCTCGCAAAATTCCACTTGACAATTGCCTGGCGCCGGCGCTCTTCTTATCTCGTCTCAATTCCATGCCTTCCGCGCAAGGCTATCCGGATTTCCCTCTGGATTGCTGAGTCTGGCCAAGGCGCGGAGTATTCGTTTGCAGCCTTCCATCTCGACAAATGAAAGGAATTTTCATGTCCGAACCTAAATCGTCAGTCTTCTCTGACAATGCAGCCGGAGCAATCGCCTACATCACATTCCTCCCGGCAGTCGCCTTCCTGATCCTTGTTCCCTACAAAAAGAGCCCCTTTGTCCGCTTCCACGCCTGGCAATCCGTCTACCTCAACTTTTTGACGTTGATCGTCAGCTATGCGCTGAGCTATGTTCTTGGGTGGTGCGGAGCGCCTGGCGTATTCCTGGCTGTACCCACCACATGGCTAATCGGGATTTTCTGGTTGCTTGTGTGGGCTTTTTGCGCGATCAGCGCTTTGAGCGGCAAGCGATTCAAGCTACCGATTCTTGGCGCCCTCGCCGAACGGCAGGCCAACGGATAGCTCCCCGAAGGCCAGTATCAAGCACGAGCACGTCCTCCACGCAGAGGCTGTGCTTGCCCCGGTACGCTTCATGTATGTGGCGCTGCGGACCGTGAGGCCTCAGCGCCGCTTGCCTTTTCTGCCCAACTTTTTCGGGGGCTTGAATTTGGGGCGGGGAGCGTCCTTGCGCTTGCTCTTCTTAGGCTTGTTCGCGTTGCCCGGCGCGGCTTTCTTGCCGGTAAGGGGAATGCCCTCTTCCACGATCGAGAATTGCAGCTTGCGCTCTTGCGCCAGGATGCGGTCCAGAATCACCTGCACGCGGTCGCCGGCGCGGAAGCGGCGTCCGTTGCGCTCGCCGATGATCTCATGCGTGTTCTCGCGCCAGGTGTAGCGGTCGCCGGCGAGCGAATCGATGGGCACCAGCCCCTCGACAAAGAGGTCGGTCAGCTCGACAAAGAGTCCGTACTTGGCTGGGTTCAGCACCAGCGCGGCAAACTCCTCGCCGACTTTGTCCTGCATGAAGCGCACCTTCTTCCACTCGACCAGCTCACGCTCGGCCTCGGCGGCGCGGCGTTCGGTCTGGCTGGTCTCCTCGGCAATCTGCGCCAGCTCGGCCTCAAGAATCGGCGGCTCGCCGGAATAACCAGAAGCTGGGTGCCCCACCCTCGCCGCGTCTTTGTTTTTGCGGCTAGGGTGGGAAACCAAACCGCTGGGTGGCCCAGGTCTCGATTTTGAGACCTGGGAAACCACGAACCCGTATTCGCTCCCTTCATTCGGATGCGTCCAGGGCGAGCTATGGCGACCCTCGGCCACCACACCCTCGCCGCTAACTCCCTCGCGCAGCAGCGTCTTCACGATGCGATGGACGATCAAATCGGGGTAGCGGCGAATGGGCGAGGTGAAGTGCGTGTAGGTGGGCGCGGCCAGCGCAAAGTGGCCCTCGTTGATCTCCGAGTAGCGCGCCTGGCGGAGCGAACGCAGCATCAGGTAGCTCAGAATCCGCTCCTCCGGCTTGCCCTCAATCTTCGCTGCCAGCTTCTGATACATGCGCGGCGTGACGGGGATGTCTTCGGGCACTTCGAGCACCCGCGGATTGCGGCCGGTGCGTTGCGCGTCGCGCCGGTCGCCGCGGGTCTGGATGCGCCGGACGGGCAGCGCACCCAGGCCGAGCGTGTAGCCGAAGGCGGCGGCCAACTCCTCGAATTGCACCACGCGGCGCGGCTCCGGCTTCTCATGAATGCGATAGAGCGAGGGCACGCCCAGGTCTTCCAGCCAGGTGGCGACGCACTCGTTGGCGGCCAGCATGAACTCCTCGATCAGGCGGTTGGCCCAGGTGCGCTCGGACTTGGTCACTCCGCGCATCTGGCCCTGCTCGTCGAAATCGATCACCGGCTCGGGCAAATCAAAATCAATGCTGCCTCGCTCACTGCGGCGCTTGTTCATCAGGACGGCCAGTTTGCGCATTCGCTCGAAGTCAGGAACAAGGCTGGCGTAACGCGTTCGCGTCTCCGCGTCGCCTTCGAGAATCGCGTGGACCTCGGTGTAGGTCATGCGCGCCGCCGAGCGGATCACCCCTTCGACGATTTCATAGCTCTCAATGCGGCCGGTTGCGTCGAGCTGCATCAGGCAGCTCAGGACGAGCCGGTCTTCGCCAGGGCGCAGGCTACAAATGCCTGTCGATAGCTCTTGCGGCAGCATGGGAATGGCGCGGTCGGGAAAGTAAACGCTGGTTCCACGCAGCCGCGCTTCCAGGTCGAGGTCGGTTGCGGCGCGGACGTACTCGGCCACGTCGGCGATGTGAACCTGCAACTCATAACCGCCGTCGCCGCGCTCCGTCACCAGCACTGCGTCGTCGAAATCACGCGCCGTCTCGCCGTCGATGGTGACGATGGGCAGCGCGCAAAAATCCTGCCGCTGCGCTATCTCCTCCTCGTCCAGATGAGCCACGGCGCGCGCCTCGGCCAGGACGTTTTCCGGGAATACATGAGGCAACTGGTGCTTGCGGATCATCATCTCGACGTCGACGCCGAAATCATCCGGATCACCCAGCACCTCGATCACACGGCCCACCGGTGGCCGCGTCGGCGTCGGCCAACTGGTAATCTCCACATCGACGACCAGGCCTTCCAGGCTTTCGTGGGCCGCGGTTGCGGCTGCCTGGCTGCCCAGAACCCGATGCGGCGTGGCTCTTTGTTTGGCCGGAGGAAGCTCCGAGCCTTCGGGAATCAGAATCGACTGCGTCATGCGCTCGTCGAAGGGAACGACCGTGTGCCCCGCCGCGCGATCCGACCGCGCATAATGAAAAACTCCAACCACGGTCGGGTTGCGCCGCTCCAGCACGCGCACGATGCGGCCCATCCTGCGTCCGTCGGCCTTGGGCGGTTCGACTTCAACCAGCACCTGGTCGCCCTGCATCGCGCCGTTGATCTCGTTGGGCGGAATAAAAATATCTTCCTGCACTTCCGTCGTCTTGCCCGCTTGTCGTGCATTCGGGCGCACAAAACCGTAGCCGTCGCGATGCAGATCCAGCCGCCCGGCGGCCAGATTGTCGCGCGTGCCACCCGCGCCCAGCGGCCTCGGAATGCTCCAGTGCTCCTTGTCCAGCTTGGTCAACGCTCCGCGTACGGTCAGCCGCGCCAACTGCTCCAGCAGCAGACGCCGCTCCCGCCCGCCGCCCAGGCTCAGTTCGCGGACCAGTTGCTTGTATCCGGCCTTCTGTCCGGCGGAGCGGGCAATCCGCGCCAGTAGTTCCCTATCGGTCATAAATCAAGAGTAGGCTATTGTTGCGCTGGTTGAAACTCGTCTTCGGCGCGAATCCTGATTCGCGCAGCTCATACCGGCCACGAGCGTAGCCGGGGCGCGGTTTTCCCCTTTCGGTCCGGCCGGTCCGCTGTTGTCAAAATTGGCTCCCTCTGCTCAACCTTGCCCGCGCATTCGATTCTCCACCGCGCGCTGGCTTAGAATAACGGCATTGCAGTATACCGGCGGACCGCGAAGAGGTAACATTCTAGTTGTGGCCGTACGCGGGTTGCACGGGGTCCCACGCCCGGCACTCCGCACATTTTGATTTTGGGCCCAATGCAAAGGCCCTTGCCTTGCTAGCCCCCGTCCTATTAGGACAGAAAAGGAATTATCGTGAGCGCAATGTGGAAACCCAGCCAACCCGGCCCCGTTCATCTCAACCCCCCGCCAGAACCCTCCCGCCCCGTATCGCCCGCACCCGTTGCTGAACCCGTCCACCGGCCCCCGGTTGCGGCCGGCGACCAGGCCACCATCAGCAAGGGCCTGATCATCAAAGGAGAGATCACCGGCTCCGAGTCGCTGTTTGTCGACGGCAAGGTTGAGGGCAGCATCACCCTGCCCGGCAACCGTGTCACCGTGGGCCGTAACGGCCAGGTCTCAGCCAGCATCACTGCCCGCGAAATCGTGATTCTGGGCAAGGTGCGCGGCAATGTCGCCGCCTCCGACCGGGTGGACATCCGCGCCGAGGGCGCGCTGACCGGCGATGTGGCCGCGGCGCGCATCAGCATCGAGGATGGCGCCTTCTTCAAGGGCGGCATCGACATCAAGAAGGCCGACGCCAAGCCGGCAGTTCCCACGCCGGTCCCGGTCGCGCCGGAGACGCCCAAGCCAATCCAGCCGTAGCCGCGTCCTGGGCTCAGCTCTAAAACAAGCGCCCCTGCCGTCGCGGGGGCGTTTGTGTCTTGTGGGCAGGAGGGCGGCGAGCCGGTCAGTCCGGGCGAGAAAGCTGCCTTCCGGCAAAGGATTATCGGAATATGAAGCTGAAATGAAATGCGATTATCGCCTCACAAACTACATTAATTGAAATAGATAGCAAGAAATGAACTGGAAATTGCCGGGAAATCTCTCAACCCATCCCCAGCCGTTTCATCGCCACCCTGGGCAGCGCCGAGCCGGTCTTTTCCAGCACCCACTTGACGATGACCACCCACAGCGCTGTTCCGGCCACGAGCACCGCCAGGTCAATCCATTGAGTGCGGCCCGGCGCCGCCCGGTGCAGCGTGCCGCCCAGCCACCAGAAGACCAGCCCAACCCCCGCGCCGCTCGCTACGGCGGCCAGCAGGCAGCGGCCCAGCTCGGCATAGTCCAGGCTGGCCAGCGAGACCATGCGCCGCTGGTGCAGCAGCACGGCCAGCGCCACCGTCTGCATCGCGATGCCCACGTCGGAGGCAGCCGCCAGTCCCATCGCTCCATGCGCGTGATAGAGCGAGTAGTAGATGGGCAGCGAAAGCAGCGTTACCACGGTGCCCGCCACCATGGGAAGCAGCGTGTTCCCCGCGGCATAGAAAGCGCGCGAATAAATCGCCTGCGCCGACCATAGAAAGAGGGAGACGGAGAAGACAGCGAAGTAGGCGGCGCACTCGCGCGCATCGTTCAGGGAAAAACGTCCGCCCATGAAGAGCAGTTCCACCAGCGGCGCGGCCAGAGCCACCATCGCCGAGGCCGCCAGCAGCCCCAGCGCGGCCACGCGGGAGACGGAATCCGCCACCCCAACAGCAAATTCGTAGCGGCGCTCCTTCGTCCACAGGCTGGCGAAGAAGGGCATGGAGGCCGCGCCGGCCGCTTGCGCCAGCATCGCCATCGGCGCGGTGAAGAGCTGCTTCGCGTAGGACATCAGCGAGACCGCGCCGTCGGTCTTGGAGGCAAAGTGGGCGATGATCCAGCTATCGGCGCTGACCAGCGAAACGCCCACCATGAGAGGAAGAGAGAGCCGCACCCACTCGCGCAACCCCTCGTCGCGCCAGTCAAGAATGAACCTGTAGCGCGTGCCCGCCCGCCGCGCGAAGATTGCGTTCAGCAGAAACGGCCCCAGAAACGCTCCGGCCAGCGTGCCGATGGCCAGCGAAGAGACGCCGATGCGATGCACTAGCAGCAAGCCGCCGACGATGGTGCCCAGGCCATAGATCAGCGGCGCAACCGCCTGCACGCTGAACTGCTTGCGCACCAGCAGCACCGCGCCGAAGACTCCGCCGGCAAAGAAGAACAACTGCGCGGGCAGCAGAATGCGCGTCAGATGCACGCAGAGCGCCGCTTTTTGCGCGTCAAAACCGTCAAACCACCAATGGATGTACCACGGGGCGAAGATTTCCGCCAGCACAATCGCCCCGCCCAGCACCAGGTACATTGTGGTCAGAATCACCGAGAGCGAGCGTTGCCCCTCATCTTCGCGCCCGTTTTCGCGATAGCGCGTGAGGATGGTGACAAAGGTGATCGAGGCCGCGCCGCCCACCAGAAAATACGAGATCATATCCGGCAGCACAAAGGCGGCGTTGAAGGCGTCGGCGTCCATGCCGCGGCCAAAGAGCCAGGCGATGTATTTGACCCGCGCCAGGCCGATGATGCGCGACAGAAAGGTGGAAGCCATCAGCACCAGCGTCGCCGTGAAGGCCGTGTGCGCATGCGAGGGGCGCAGCAACCCCAGGCCGCGCGCCCATTTCGATCGCGCCGGCTGTGTGGGTTGAGTTGAGAGCTGTTGTGCCACTGGACTCGATTCTACTTCCCCGCCGCCGTCCGTTCTACACTCAGTTCATGCAGGACGAACGTCCCGAATCGCACGCCACGCAAGCCTGGGAGGGACTGGCGCAGGTCTATGCGGCTTCACGGCAGGTCTCTCCCGATCAGCTCATCGAATGGCCGGCTCAACTGAAAATGTGCGGTGATAGCGCCAGCCCTCGGCCGCGATCGCCGATGGAGACTCATGATCCCGGCGCTAAGCGGCCGCCGCACCGGCGTCCTTGCCTATGTTATCGCTCAAACTCATCTCCTTTGGCCGATTTCATCGACCGCCCTGACGTCGGCAAGCGTGACCATAAGCGTCATCGGCTCCTGCGGGCTGGGGTCGAATCCAAGCGCCTGATAGAAGCCTTTCGCCTCCTCCGAGATCGCGTGAACCACGATGCCGCGAATGCCAATCGCATCNNTGCCAATCCTGGTCCACGGCCAGGCGGGCCAGAACGGCTACCGGAATCGGATTGGGCATATTCCGCCGGAAGCGGCCGGGAGCATTCTCCACCGTAACCATGCCGGAAGCGAGCGCGTAATAGCCCATCACGCGCTTGCCTACGCAGACGACGTAAGTGCGTGAAGCGCCGCTCGCCTGATTGGCGCGCGCCCTGCGCTTCAGCCAATCGTCGAGCGATGCCTCCCCACTGCGGAAATCCGCAAAGTCGTGGGCCTCCGCCAACGGCTCAGGCGGCAGCAGCCGGCTTACTTCTCCCATGGCGCGACCGTTTGGAGGGTGCGGCGCAGCCGGGCATTGGGTTGCGGCGGCGCATCAAGCCGCGCCAGGAATTCGGCGTATGCCTTGGCGTTGACCGCGAAAACCGTACGGTCCAAAAGCGCATCCTCGGCGGCGTGACGAGCGGCATTCAGCACAAATTCCGTCCGATTCTTGCCCGTCAGCTCCGCCGCCCGGTCGATCAGCCCGCGCAGTTCCGGCTTGATGCGGAGGTTCAGCGTATCGCGCCTGCCTTTTTCCTGTTGAAGCGCCGGCATGAGAATCCCTCCTCAAAAATCCAGTATAGCAAAACGTAATGACCAAGTCATTACGAAGAAGCCGCCATGTGGTAGAAAATTGTTTCAGAGGTCAGTGCGATGGATGGGTCGATTCTCGGCGGCAGCAAGATCATAGCCTTTGTTCACATAACAGACTGGGCGAGGGCGCGCGCCTTTTATGAAGACGTGCTGGGGCTTCGCCTGGTGGAAGAGGAAAAGCCCTTCGCTCTGGTCTTCGACGCCAACGGAATCATGCTGCGAGTGACCCCCGGAGGCGAGCACAAACCAGCGCCTGGCACGGTGCTGGGCTGGGAGGTGGAAGCCATTGAGGCCACTGTCGAGCGGCTCACCGCGGCGGGGATTCAATTCCTGCGCTATCCCGGCCTGAATGACTCCAACCCGCTCGGCATCTGGACCTCGCCCAGCGGCGCGCGCATCGCCTGGTTTCATGATCCGGATGGGAATGTGTTGAGCCTGACGCAGTTCTGAGGGAGACATATCACCACGCCATCCTTTGCGCGGCGAATGCGGCCAGGAACAAACTTCCATGGACTGGAATTCCCTATGATCTCTGAACCTGCAACTGAGCCGAATCACCTGATTCAATGCTACAATCGGTGTATATGGCGGTTATAGTTCAGTGGCAGAACGCCTGACTGTGGCTCAGGATGTCGAGGGTTCGATCCCCTCTAACCGCCCCAAGTTTGCACGCGCGGCAAGAGCCAGCCTCCTAGATTACCGAGCCTCCGTGATCCCGAATATCAAAGAAAATACAGGGTTTGACACTGATTCCTCCGGAGTTCCGACGGAATTGCGCGAAGCCTCGGGCGACGGTTCTTTGCCACCGGGGTGGTTGTCGGCCTTTGAGCCTCGCCGCGGCCTGGCCAACGCCCACTTGCAGACCATCGTCGGAAATTTTCTTCCCCGGCCAGCCTTCCGGCTCGCGTCTGTCGCGGAAACGGTCGAGGTCGATCCGGCCGATGGCAGCCGCGTGCTCTGTCATTGCCATTGGCAGAGTGATCCCGAGTTTGCCAGGCGGCTGACCGTGGTGCTGGTTCATGGCCTGGAAGGCTCGTCGGAGTCCCGCTACATTCTGGGCATCGCCGCCCGCGCCTGGAAGGCCGGCTGCAACGTCGTCCGGATGAATATGCGCACCTGCGGCGGCACGGAGACGCTGACGCCCACGCTCTATCACTCCGGACTCTCCGGCGACGTGGGCGCGGTGGTACGCCATTTTGCCGGACGATTCGGCCTGGAGCGGGTGGCGCTGGCGGGCTACTCGATGGGCGGCAACATGGTGCTGAAGCTGGCTGGGGAGTGGGGCAGTCTGCCGCCCCTCTGCGCCGTGGCCGCGGTCTGCCCGGCCATCGATCTGGCTCCCGGCGCAGACGCCTTGCACGAGCCGCTCAACCGCGGCTATGAGAGTAAGTTTCTGCTCGGCCTGATGGCGCGCTACACGCGCAAGGCAAAGCTGTTTCCCGGCATTTATGCAACCAGGAAGGCCATCGGGCCGGTGCGCTCCATCCGCCAGTTCGACGACAAGATCGTGGCCCGCTATTGGGATTTCCGCAACGCCGACGACTACTACCATCGCGCCGCCAGCGCCCGCGTGGTGGACAAGATCGCGGTTCCCACGCTGATTCTGCGCGCTCAGGATGATCCCTTCATCCGCCTGCTGCCGGAGACGCGTGCGAAGCTGCTCGCCAACCCGTGCGTGACCTTTGTCGAGACCCGTCACGGCGGCCACTGCGGCTATCTTTCCCGCGACCCCGGCGACGAGATTCACTGGGCTGAGGCAACGGTCATGCGGTTCCTGATGGCTGCGACTGGCGAGGCGTATGGAAGCTGACTGGGAGTTCGAGGTGGGCCCTGATGCGGCGGGCCTTGCCGCGCCGGTCATCGACGCTCTCTGGCCGGGGTTTGTCGATCTGCGACGCGCCCCGGAACTGGCTTGGAATTTGCCGGAGGCCGCTCAGCTTCCCGCATTGGCCGAGGCCTTGGCAAAGCTGAATGCCGCTGCCTCGCCGGTCTGGACCTCCAAATGCGATTTCTGGCCGAACCTCGAAGCGGATGAATTTGACGCCGGCGAGCTGGATGCTCCGCCCGGCTGCTTGGCCCACGCCATGGGTTGTTACATCGACCTGCTTCCCGGAAGCGACCAGCAATGGGCGCAACCGGCCATCGCCGAGGCCGCGTGCAAACGCGTGTGCCGCCTTCTGCGCGCCGTACCGCTCGGTTGCAGCCGCGCCGATCTGGTCATTCGCCGCGCCTTCATCACCGCGGATCGGATGGACCTGGGAATCACCGCCTACCTCACCTCTTGCGGCTCATCTTCCGTGGAGGCGGAACGGACGCTTGCGGCAGCGCTGACGGCACTGACAGATGCGCTTGAGAGCCATTCGACGGTAGAATGAGAAGAAGCACGGGCGAGTAGCTCAACTGGATAGAGCACCGGCCTTCTAAGCCGGGGGTTGTGGGTTCAAGCCCCGCCTCGCCTACCACCCCCCTTGCACACCTCCGTCCATTTTTTACTCTATCCATAAGACGATATAGGTCCTTGCGCAGCCGTGAACAAAGCATCCTTGCGGCGTTTTCACCTGTATTCAATTGAGCAGATTCTCCGTTCGCAACGTGAAAAACTCGATTCACCGTTGCTGTTCGGCACAAAATGAGCCGGATGCGCGCCATGCGGAGGCGCCGGGAGAATCATATGCTTGGAATTATCCTGGTGGTGTTATTGATTCTTGTATTGATTGGCGCGGTGCCAACCTGGCCGCACAGCAAAAACTGGGGCTATTATCCGACCAGTGGAATTGGACTTATTCTCATGATCGTTGTTGTCTTGATGCTGGTTGGCGCGATTTGACCCAAGCAAGAATGAGGAGACGGCATTCTATGAGGCTCGCTCGCGCAATGGCGCTTGTCTTCGCCCTGCTGCTGTTCGGCGGAACTGTGTATGCCTACTCCGTTCTGACCCACGAGGAGATCATCGACCTGGCATGGACCACCGAGATTCGGCCACTGCTGATCGAACGCTATCCGGGTTTGACTGAAGATCAGATCAAGGAAGCTCATGCCTACGCCTATGGAGGTTCGGTGATCCAGGACCTGGGCTATTACCCCTTCGGCAATAAGGAGTTCAGCAACCTGGCGCATTACGTTCGCACCGGGGACTTTGTCATGGAGTTACTGACGGAAAGCCAGAATGCCGACGAGTACGCCTTTGCGCTGGGCGCGCTTTCGCACTATGTGTCGGACATTGACGGACACCCTGCGGTCAACGCGGCGGTCGCAATTCATTATCCGAAGCTTCGCGCGAAATATGGCAACTCCGTTCGTTATGCTCAGGATAAGTCCGCGCATCTGAAAACAGAGTTTGGATTCGACACATTGCAGGTGGCGAAGAATCGTTATGCGCCCGCGCAGTACCACGACTTCATAGGATTCCAGGTCTCGGAACCGCTGCTGGAGCGCGTCTTTCCCGTTGTCTATGGGCTGGATCTGAAGGACGTGCTCAAGCATGAGGACATGGCGGTTGGTTCTTATCGCTTCTCGATCAGCCGGCTGATTCCGCAGATGACTCAGGTGGCGCTGCAAACGCACAAGAAGGATCTCATGCGTGAGACGCCTAACTTTGCCCGGCAAAAGTTTCTCTATCGCCTATCCCGCTCGGATTATGAGCGAGAGTGGGGAAAGACCTATGAAAGGCCTGGCCTGGGCACGAGAATCTTATCCACGCTTCTGCGCTTTGCGCCCAGGATAGGCCCGTTTAAGAGCCTGGGCTTTAACAACCCGACCCCGCAAACCGAAGACATGTACATCAAGAGCATCAACACAACCACCGATGATTACGGCGTTATGCTGACAAAAGTGCGTGCGGGCACGCTGGCTTTGCCTGATTACGATCTCGATGACGGTAAAATCACTTCGGAGGGCGAATATTCGCTTGCGGATGAAACCTACGCAAACCTGCTGGCCCAGCTCTCCGCGCATAACTTCGATCAGACTTCGGCCCGCTTGCGCAAGAACATTCTTGAGTTTTATGCCGGCCCCGCGCTGCCGGTCGATACCGGAATTGACCCGGCTCATCAGCAAGCGATCCAGGCGAACCTCAGCCTGTTGAAATCTGCCGCTCCTTCGCCAACTCGCTAACTCGCTGCGTTTTCGAAGAATCATAATTTTGGGTGCCCCATCATCCTGAGCGAGCGAAGCGAATCGAAGAACCTATTTTTTGAAATCTTTTGCGAAGGGTAGGAAACCACAAACCCCAATCCGCCCCGTTCTTCAAAAGCAGCAATCCTCACTTCTCCGCGCCAAAGCGCCACGAGACCGACCCGCCCACCCATGAGACCATCCGTATGCCGACGCTCTTTTCTTCCGTCCCGCAGTCGAAATTGTTGGGGACGAGAACGCCGTCCACCGTCATCGCCGAGCAGTTCGGAATTGTGCCTATCACCCAGCCGGGAGAGAAGGTCTCGGTGGTCTGGCCGGTGTAGCCGCGCGCCAGCATTCCATTCGCGCCCAGCTCCAATCGGCCTTTCAGAAACGAACGCACCACCGCCAACCGCGTCTCGCCCACCGGAATAGCCTCAAATCCGCCCACATCCAGTAGCTTGTGGCCTACGTACTCGTACTCGCCGCGTCCGTGCAGGCCAAGCGGCAGCTTGTCCAGCGTGGCTAGCGCGTCGAAGATGGTGCGTGGCGCCTCCGGCGTAATCTGCGCCGGGGTTGTGTCGGAGGCCACCAGGCGCGCGTCAGCCTTCGAGAAGACCGCTTGCACGGTGCCATAGTTGCTGAACGGATGGCGCACGCTGGCAGTGAAGAATTTCAGCATTCCTGGTCCCAGGTTTTCCGCCGAACCATTGTCGGGATCGATCTTGGCCATCGTCGCCGTCGTAGTCGTCCGCCCCACCGTCACGCGCACATCCGTCGCTGCGATTGCTTTTTCCAGCACCAACTGCATGGAGTGCGAGCGCTCCAAGGGAGAAACCAGTGCCGCCGCTCCGGTTGCGTAGGAAGATGCAATTGCAGTGCGCGGATCCTGGGTAAAGAAGGCCTGCCCCATGCTGAATGCAGCCGAGGGAAGCCAGCGCGCCGCGCCTGTTCCCGGTCTCCAGGCCAGCGTGGCCTTGGGGCTTTCAATCACCTTCCATAAATCGAATGAATCGGCCGGCTTCATCGCGTCGGTGTTTTTCATTTCGATCACGTCCGGCCGCAGCCCCGCATAGAAGCGCAGAAGCTTGCCCAGATCGCCGTGCAGCGCCGCATAAGGCGTCAGATCGCGGATGGTAACGTTGTTGGACAGCACCTTGACAAAGGAACCGTAGATCTTCGCATCGGCCAGGGGATAGTGGTCCAGATCGTCGCGGTGAATATCGTCTTCGTTGTAGTCGATTCCGGCCATCGCCTCCAGCCACGCCGCAAACGTATGCGTCTCGCGCGCCTCCGCGCCTTCCACGGTGCGGAACTCGCTTTGCCGGATCAGACCCTCGCCGAAGTTTGAAAACAGCGTCAAATTGTAGGTGCGAAAGAATCCTGAAAACGAAAGCTCGTCGTTGGCTCTCGCCTTCCAGCGGTCGTCAGCAGCCAGAATCGAGGTATGCGTCTGGTCCTTCTGCCGCGGGTCCAGCGTGTCATTCACCTGCACGCCAAATCCTATCGGAACCAGGTTGCCCTCGTGCGACAATCCAAAATATCCAAGGCTGAAGAGCGTAATCTCATGCTTTCCGGGATCGAAGACGCGCAGCGCGTTCCACTTGTACTGCTGCCGATGCTCCAAGTCCTTCAGCAAGCCGTTGCCATAGTTGGCTTCAAGAGCAATCCACCCCTTTTTCGTCGCGTCCCTGGGCGCAAATCCAGCCGTCAAATCCCCATCGCGAACGTCGCCGGTAAGAGTGAGGAAGCGGCTCAGTTGCGGGCGCAAGCCGTAAGTCGCCGCCAGGTTCAGCGCATGATTGCCCTCCAGCACATTGAACGCGCCGCCGTCGGTCGTCACGCTGCCCAGCGCCCCGGAGACATAAATGTTCGGGTCGGCGTAGCCATTGCCGTGCGCGTTGGCGGAGAGGTTGTTGGTCACCAGGTAGCCGCCTACCGCAATGTACTGCGCAATCGGCTCGCCGTGATCGCCGGCCACGCCGGGCACAAAGTACTGCGGCGCTTTGATGCCCCCGGATGCCGTCTCAATGGGAAGCCCCGGAATCGAGATCGGCGCGCCCGGCCGTCCCGGATTCGCGTCCAACAGCTCCTCGCGCACCAGGACCTTTTGCGATGGATCGGGCGAGGCTAACGCGATCTCGCTCACATCAGCCGCAACAATCACCTCTTCGGAAGCCGCGGCCACCTGCTCCAGCCGCAGCGTCAGGCTCGCGGTCTCGGCGCTCAGTTGCACCTTGCGCGTGACGCCGGCAAAGCCCGTGGCCTCGACGCGCGCCGTGTATGCGCCCCACGCGGGCAGCGTGATTGTCAAGGCGCCGTCGCTTCCGGTAGTCCCGCTTATCCGCGCGCCCGTTGCGGAATCGAAAGCGACGCGCGCTCCCGCCACCGGCCTTCCCGCGGGATCGAGCACCGTGCCGCTGGCGCGCGCCGCGCCGCTCTGCGCCGCGAGCGAAAGGGTAACAGCAATAATAAACAGCGCGAGTGCTACGATTCCGTTTATCGTGCTACCCTTTCCCATGATTCTTCCTTTGCCGGCTGCTTTTTATGAATTTCAGTGCTTGTGGCTGTGCTTGTGTCCGTGCTCGTGGGTGTGCTCGATCGCGTGCGCCGGGACGGTCATCACCAGCCGCCCGTGCTGCACGCCCTTGAGGCCGATCAGCAGATCCGCAAACTGCTCCACCTTCGCCGATTTTCCATGCACGATCAGCACTTCCAGGCAGGAGTCGTGGTCCAGATG
>PLPA01000244.1:19744-24975 GCA_003159355.1 Acidobacteriaceae bacterium
GTATAGCCCCGCCGCGCAATCGAGCGGTCAAACCGCTTCAGAAGCTCCGAATCCAGCGCAATCCCGATTCTGCTTAAGATCCCCACACGCACCCCCGCAATAGCATTCGACTCTCCCAGGGAAGTCTCAGAGTAGCACGAAGATCGAGTTCATGCTACCCCTGGCGCATCTTCAGTGCCGGATTCTCCTCCTGCGGCAGCGCGATCCAGCGGCTTGAAAACGAAGTTCTCTCGGCCCGATGTGCAACCTTGACCGCCTGGACGTTTCGGAGCGCGGTACACTAGAGCCGAGGACGCATGAAGCCCGTAGCGCGTTTTCCCCCGGAGGAATCATGCCGCAGAATCTGCCAAGGAACATGCTTGACCAGTTGCGCCAGTATACCGTGGTTGTTGCCGACACCGGCGACATTGAGGCGATGGAGAAGTTTCGCCCCCAGGACGCCACCACCAATCCCTCGCTGATTACCGCTGCCGCGCAGTTGCCGCATTACCAGCCCATCGTGGACGGAGTGCTGCTTGCCGCCCGCTATGAGTTAGGGAAGTCGGTCGACGCGAAGACTGTCGCCAACCTCGCCTTTCAGCGGCTGGCCATCGCCTTCGGCAAGAAGATTCTGGCCATCGTTCCGGGCCGCGTATCGACCGAAGTGGACGCGCGCCTCTCTTATGACACCGCGGCCACCATCGCGCAGGCCCGCGCCATTATCGCGCAGTATGACGCCGAGGGCATTGGTCGTGAGCGTGTGTTGGTCAAGATTGCCTCCACCTGGGAGGGCATTCGTGCCGCCGAAGTGCTGGAGCGCGAAGGCATCCACTGCAACCTGACCTTGCTTTTCGGCCTGCACCAGGCCATTGCCGCGGCCGAGGCTGGCGTCACGCTGGTCTCGCCCTTCGTCGGCCGNNATCCTCGACTGGTACAAGAAAGATACCGGCCAGGATTACAGCGGCGCCAATGACCCCGGCGTGAAGTCCGTCACGGCAATCTATAACTATTACAAGAAGTTTGGTTACAAGACGCAAGTCATGGGCGCCAGCTTCCGTAACATCGGCGAGATTTGCGAGTTAGCCGGCTGCGACCTGCTGACGATCTCGCCGCAACTGCTGGCCGAACTGGAAGCGACGGAAGCCGGGCTGCCGCGCAAGCTCGACCCGGAAGCCGCCAAGGCGCTGCACATCGAAAAAATGGCCGTGGACAAGGCGGTGTTTGACGCGATGCACGCAGCCGACCGCATGGCTACCGACAAGCTGAAGGAAGGCATTGAAGGCTTCTCGGCCGCGCTGGTCAAGCTGGAAACGCTGCTGGCCAAGCGTCTGGCCGAGCTGGAAACCCACGTCGCCGCCGTCTGATTGAGCGAACAATTCAAGGTGCCCCATCCTTGCCACGTTCTTGTTCTTGTGGCAAGGGTGGGAAACCAAAGATTTACTCAGTTCAATTCATCTGAAGCACTTACTCCGACCAGACGCCCATCAGGTTGCCCGCGCCATCGGCGAAGTGGAAGCGCCGCCCGCCGGGAAACTCGAAGGTTGGCACGACGATGCTTCCGCCGGCAGCCACAATTGCGGCTTCGGTGGCAGCGAGGTCAGCGGAGTAAAGCACCACCAGCGGCGCGGACTTGGGCTGCTCCGCAGGAAGAGCGCCCTTGGCAAAGCCGATGGAGACGCCGGAGTCTGCCGCGTTGCAGTCGATGTAATCCGGACCCCAATCTTTGAAGCTCCAGCCGAAGACGGTTGAGTAGAACTGCTTGGTCCGCTCGATGCTGTTGGTGGTGAATTCGATGTAGGTGATCTTATTGTGCAGTGCTGGATTACTCATGGATTCTCTCCTTTTGTGTTGTATTGCGTGGAGGCGAGGGAAAGTCGGCGCGGATGCAAGGCGCAGGCACACCTTTCCCGGTGTGCTCTTGAAGCGCCCCCATCCACATTCCCTCAAAAGCTGGAGAGTGCAGGTAGAGCCCGCTGGTTGATTTCCGGTCGCGGACTCGCGAGGTACGAAGACAGGCTAACAGAAATTTGCGTCTGCCGCATAGATTTTTTACGAAAGTTTACCGCCCTAGCCAAAGAGAGATGCCGCCGGTGATCGACCTGCCTTGCATGGCGACGCCGTTGATCTCCTGATAGCCGGTATTGCTCAGATTTGCGAGGCGGAGATAGGGGCGAATCTTTCCTGAGTCGTACGTCAACGCCGCGTTCCACACGGGATAGAGGGTCGAGTTCCACGGTGGGTTGCCGGGTTGCTGGTAGGGTTTTGCAATCGCGACCGAGTTCGTAACAGTTAGTGCGTGCTTCAACGCGACGGTCCAGATTGCATGAATATTTTCGACCGGATAATTGAGGGCATACTCCGATTGCAGGCCATTCAAGGGTGGCTGCGCGCCAACAAGTTGCGTCCACGCGACCCGCACAGTTTGTCCCTTTGCTGGAACCCAGGTTGCGGAAGTCTCGACTCCAGCAAAATGCAGGCCGCTTAGGTTGACCGCACACCAGGTATCGGTTGGACATGATGCGGGAAGAACAGAGTTAGCCGGAGGAGTGGCGCTGAGATAGCGGAGATAATCAATCGTGTCATGCTGCCGGTTATAAAATCCTGTTGCCGAAAGCCTCAACCGGCTGGACTGCACCCAATCGGCGCCAGCCTCGCCGGACCAGGCCGACTCGGGTTTCAGATTCGCATTGCCAATGGTGGCTGGATCGGAGTAATACAGATCGGTATAAGTGGGAAGCCTGAATCCATAGCCGCCGCTGGCGCGCAGCTTGAGTTGATCGGTCAGGCGCAGGCTGCCTGCCAGATGCGGCGCCAGCGTGGATTGCAACCCTCCAGAGAATAACTCCTCGCGCAGCCCGGCGGATAACTTCCAGCGGCTCATGGCTGGCTTCAAATCCAGGTCAACATAACCGGCGCCTCGATTGCGGGCATGAACACCGAGGGCGTACGAGACGATTCCGTTTGACTGGTTGTAGCTGCGGATGCTGTCGCCGTCAGACTCCAACCCAAACAGAAGCACCGACGAGGTTGCAATAGTCTCGGTCCGCCGCAAGGACGCCTGCCAAGAGCCGTCGATGTGATTGTTTTCGTAGGGAGAAGGATTGTTGCGCGCCAAGATGTACTCATCGGTGTGGCGGCGATAACCGAAGGCTGCTTCAGTATGCGCGCCGAATTCCTGACGTCCGGAGGCAAACCATCCTTTGGTCCGCTCCCACGAGTTATAAGGTCCATAAAATTGATTCGCGCCGAAGAAGCGGTCGCTGGCGGCAACGAGCAGGTCGGAGATTCCTAAACGCGAACTAATCCAGCTTTCGGAAGAAGCGTCTTCGTTGCGGTAATCGCGATCATTTTGGCAATCCGAATAGAGTTGCTGTGCAGTACAGTTGCCAGTGAAGCTGTTGCCGATGTAACTGGGCGCTGCCAGAAATCCCGTCGAGAAGTTACGCTCCGCGGTCAGCCGGCTGCTCCATCGCTTGCGCGCAAACTCGCCCAGCATCGACTCTTCGTTCTCGCCAAAGCTGCCGTCTCCGGCACGCAAGCGCAGCGAGGATACGGAGGGCGCGACGGTGAGAAAGTCTGCGACGCCGCTTAATGCGTCCGCGCCATGCAGCGTCGAACCGGCGCCGTGCAGCACCTCAATCGAGTCCATCGCGTCGAGCGGTATGGGCAGGTCGAGATTGTGATGCGCGGTCTGGCTGTCGTTGATGCGAAAGCCATTCAACAGCACCAGCGCCTGTTCAAAAGTTCCTCCACGAAGAATCAGGTCAGCCTGCCCGCCGCCCGCGCCGCGCTCTTCGAGATAGACCGACGAGTCCTGGCGCAGCAGCTCCTGCGGCGACTCCAGTGAGAGAGTCTTGCCTTCGACCGGCAGCACCACGACCGAAGCGGAAGACTCGGCCAGAGGCACAGGAACCGGCGAACCAAGAACCACCATGGTCTCAGTGGGATGAGGAAGCGCGGCGGGTTGTGAAGCCGAACCCGCTTGTGGGAAAGCCGCTGGGGCAAAGGCCGCCAGCAAGAGGCAGCCGGCGAGGCACATCGAAGATGAGGTGGGCATAATTGGATTTCCTATGTAATTCTGGCTGCGGATGAACGGTTTTGCAAGGATGATTTGATATTGTGATAAATAGTTGATGGCTATACCATCAAGGTGAGATGATGCGCATCGATGCATTCCTGAATGAAAGCCCCATGTTCGCGGTCAACCGGGCAGCGCGCCGCTTTGAATCGCTGGCCAGTGAGGTCTTTGCTACAGACAGCTTGAATTTTCTGGAAGGGCTGGTTGTAGCGGCCTTGTTTTTCGAAGCAGAGCGGACTGTAAAGCCATCCGAGTTGGCGGAGACCTTTGGAACGACGCGGGGAAATGTGAGCCATTGCGTCTCGTCGCTGGAGGCCAAGGGGCTTTTGCAGAGAAAGATCGACCCAGAGGACGCGCGCGCCTACCAGCTTACATTGAAGCCGCCGGGGAAGAAGTGCGCGGTGCGGGTGATAGGTGCTTTCGACAAGTTGCAAAGAGAGTTTGAGCAGGAGATTGGCAAGACGGCATTAGTTGAAATGCTCAAGGTTCTGCGTAAGCTGGAAGCACTCTGCGTGGAAAGACAGAGCGCTTCACGGTAGTGTGATTACAGGATGTAGCGCGAGAGATCCTGATCCTTGACGATGGACGCAACCATCTGCTTCACGTACTCCGCGTCGATGTGGAAGATTTTTTCGGAGCCGGTAGGCGTCGTGCGTTCTTCATACGGCAATGGCGTGGACGACTCGCTCTTGATGGCTTCCTTCAGCGCCTCGGCTGCTGCCTCATCCGGCGCCTTGCGAGCTACGTCAGGCGCTAGGAAACTAACATCCTCCAGCACCCGCTCCATAATCGTATGCAGCCTTCGCGCGCCGATGTTTTCGGTTTGTTCATTGACCTTGAAGGCAAACTCCGCCATCTCGCGCAGGGCCTCCGGCGAAAACTCCAGCTTCACGCCTTCAGTCTCCAGCAGGGCCGAGTACTGTTTGGTCAGCGATGCTTTAGGCTCGGTCAAGATGCGCAGAAAGTCATCGACGGTGAGTGACTTCAACTCGACGCGGATGGGAAAGCGGCCTTGTAACTCAGGGATAAGATCGCTGGGCTTGGAGACGTGAAATGCGCCGGCGGCAATGAAGAGAATATGGTCGGTGCGCACCATGCCATAGCGCGTGTTCACCGTGGTTCCCTCGACGATGGGCAGAATGTCGCGCTGCACGCCCTCGCGCGAAACATCGGG
>PLPA01000244.1:24991-61943 GCA_003159355.1 Acidobacteriaceae bacterium
GAGCCGCCGCCGAAGATATTCGGCAGCATATCCTTGAAGTTCATCTCCATATCTTCAAGGTTCTGATTACTGATAATGCCGAATTGCGGCATTCCGCGCTCGCGCACGTCTAGCTCAACCATGCGCTCATCTAACTTACCCTCGCGGAATTGCTGGCGCAGCTTCTCGCGGGTGCGCTGATAACTATCGATCTCAGGCAGAGTAAGCTGGCCCTCCTGGGCGGGCGGGGCGGGCGGCGGAGGCGGCAGCAGCACATCGAGTAAACGCTCCTCCGCATTCATCTCCGCGCGGTCTTCCACCTCTTCCAGGCGCTCCTCGCGCACCATGTCGATGGCGATCTCAACTAAGTCGCGAATCATCGATTCGACATCGCGGCCCACGTAGCCGACCTCGGTAAACTTGGAGGCTTCCACTTTCAGGAATGGCGAACCCGTCAGCTTGGCCAAGCGGCGCGCGATCTCCGTCTTGCCCACGCCTGTCGGACCGATCATGATGATGTTCTTGGGCATGATGTCGTCGGCGATGTCGGGCGGCAGCTTTTGCCGGCGCTGGCGATTGCGCAGCGCGATGGCCACGGCACGCTTGGCGGCCTTCTGGCCGACGACGTGCTTGTCTAACTCAGTGACAATCTCGCGCGGCGTCAGCTCGTCCAGCGAGAGATCTTGTTCTTCAGCGGATGCGGGTAGATAAATGGCCATTTGTTCTTCAGTTCGCCTTTGTGCGTTTCACAAGCTTCGTTTTAACTTCATCGCCATTCGCTTTTTGAAGGTACATATAGTCCTTTTCGAAGCGAACGTTGATGTCATCACCAATAATCCAGTTAGCTGGCTTACAGCTAGAAAAGTGGCGTCTTTCTTCGCACTGCCCTTCATAGATCACATCACCAACTCGTACGAACAAAGAATTTTCATGTCGGACATAGCTGTCGCCATCAATAACTTTGTTGTAGAGTTGCGAATTCACATCAAGAAGTTTGCCAGTTTGGTAATTCTTTTCAGCAGCTTTTGCAAATACTGCTATGAGAAAAACAAAAAGAATAAGAGCATTCTTTTTCATCGTTCCTCCTAGGAGACTGATTGATGACTGACACTGAAAATCCCAAACGATAATGCGTTGCGAAGGACTTAGCTCTTCAACTCCTCAATCGTAACGTGGTCGTTGGTATAAATGCAGATTTCGCCAGCAATCTTCATCGCTTTTTCGGCAATCTCGCGGGCGCCCAGGTCGGTGTTTTCCATCAGCGCGCGCGCGGCGGCGGTGGCGTAGCTTCCGCCCGATCCAATCGCGGCCAGCGGCTCGTCAGGATCAATCACGTCGCCCGAGCCGGAGATGAGAAAGGTCTGCCCCTGGTCGGCCACCACCAGCAAGGCTTCCAGATTGCGCAGCATCTTGTCGGTGCGCCAGTCTTTGGCCAGCTCGACAGCCGAGCGGTTCAGGTTGCCGGCGTACTGCTCCAGCTTGGTTTCAAAGCGCGCAAAGAGCGAGAAGGCGTCGGCCGTGGAACCGGCGAACCCGGCCAGAATCTTGTCCTGGTAGAGCCGGCGTATCTTCTTGGCCGAATGTTTCAGCACGTGATCGCCCAGCGTGACCTGCCCATCGGCCGCCATGACCACCTGGCCATTGCGGCGGACGCAAATGACGGTCGTCGAACGAATCCGGGAATGTTGTGCCGCAGTGGAACTCGTACTCAAAGCCATGAACAAACCTCTGAAAACAGAGCATCCGGCGGGCCAAAACCGCTTCAAGATGCAGTCACGAGTATATCGCAGCGCGCACGCTGGGGTTGCGCCGCCATCAACCGGAGCTGGTTGCACAGCCCACGCGACGTCCTCTGAACCCCTCTGCGGTATCCTCTAGTTTGGAGCCAAAAGGGTAGTGTCCTGCCTCGAATGACCCTCTACGCAAATCCATGGGTGATTGGCGCTGCCGCGGTGCTGGGCGCAGCGCTGCTGGCGCTGGGTCTGTGGATGGTCTTCCGCAAGCGCCCCACGGCGGAAGAGTTGGAGCGCGCGCGCCGCCTGTTTCTGGCGCATTCCGGACGGCTGGTAGACGGGATGCTGCTGGATGTCTGCGAGGTCCAGGCCGAGGATGGCCGCACCCTGACCATGCTCCTCTACAGCTATCGCATCGGCGGCGTGGACTACGAGTCTTCCCAGGACATTACCGATATGAGCGGCGTGGTGGATGCGCTCCAGGTGCGGGCGGGCTTTCCCTGCTCGGCGCGCTACCAGCCGGGCAATCCTCACAACAGCATCGTGGTGGCCGAAGAGTGGAGCGGGCTGCGGGTTGGGCTGCCGGTCTTTCCTGCCTATGAGGATCCCGACCCGGTCGATACGATCCATCTGGACAGCATGCGGCCGGGGCGCGGGTAAATAGTAAATTCTTCAACTTTTACACTTTTCGCCGTATATTCCACTTTCAAGGTGTCTCAAAATGGGACTACGCTCATATTGCGCATACTTGCGCCAGAAAAAGGAGCCCTCCCATGAAAAAGTCTTTGCGTTTTGTCCTTGCCGCCGCCGTTCTCGCGTCCTTTGCGCCCATCGCTATGGCCTCCTCTGTCAATCCAGGTCCGGACCCCAGAGGTGGAATTGTAGAGTCAGCGTCTCAGTTCTCCGCTCCTATCAATCCAGGTCCGGAACCCAAGACTGGAATTGTAGAGTCAGCGTCTCAGTTCTCCGCTCCTATCAATCCAGGTCCGGAACCCAAGACTGGAGTTGTATTGTCAGCGGCCCATTTCTCCGCTCCCATCAACCCAGGCCCGGAGCCCAAGACTGGAATTGTATTGTTACAGCTTGGAAGCTAAATAATTCTCCTTGTGATTGGCGCCTGAAAGCTGGGAAAATAGAACTGGCGAGGTGGAATGAACCTGTCGGCTCTTGACTGGACATTGTGGGTAGCTAATTTTCTCGGCGAAGCCGCCCTGTTCTCTGTTCTCATAGCCCGGCGCAGGTGGAGGGAATTCCCTGTCTTCACCGCGCTCATGGGCTTTGAGACAGCGCTGGGTCCGTTTCAGTATGCGATCTTCGCGCATTGTCCCATGAATTGGTATGCGCGGTTTTACTGGTCCTCTGTTCTGACCGAGTTTCTGTTGCAACTCGGAGTGATCTGGGAGATCGCGCAAATCGTCATGCGGCCCACCGGAACCTGGCTCCGGGACGCCAAAAAGCAGTTCATCCTCGGAGGCGCTGCGGCCGTGCTGTTGGCCGCCGCGCTCTCCTGGATGATCTCGCCTCCGGCCTCAACTCTCCTGGGCCGCCTGACTGTGCGCAGCAGCTTCTTCACCAGCCTGGTGGTTTGCGAACTCTTCGTCGTAATGCTGTTGACCGCGAAGCAACTCGGACTGGGCTTTCGGAATCATGTCTTTGCGCTTTTAACCGGCTGGTCGGTCTGGGTTTTAGCAGCGATGCTGGTTGATCTGCTGCATGGTTACTATGGTACTCATTTATATTATGATGCGCTTAATAATGGGAGGAAGTTCGCATATCTTGCGGCCCTGGTCTACTGGATGGTTCAGTTCTGGCAGGACGAGCCGGCGAGACAGGAGATTCCGCCTGAACTCCGCGCCTACATTCTTGCTTTGCACCAGCGCGTAAATAAAGATATTGACACGCTGGGCGCGCGAAGGTAATATCTTTTTCGATGACCTTTTTGCAACCCTATCTCGTCTTCGCCGGAAGTTGCGCTTTGTTGTGCGCACTGACTCTGCTGCTTTTGCAGTTGGTGAAGCAGAGGCAGCGGGGTTGGCACGATCTTGTCGCCAGCCTGTCCAAGCTGGATATGGTTGAGGTCTGCGCTGTAGCCACCGACTACCTGGCTCCGCACAGCGGCCAGATCGACCTGGAGCCGAATGAGATTTGGGAGTCTCTCGGCGGCTATCAAGGCCTGAGAAAGATGCGCGAGAACGCCGAGGTCATGCTGGCGCTGGCCGCCTGTGCGCAACAGTGGAATTTTACCGAGGCCGTGATCGTAACCGAACGCATGAGACTTGACGCGGCTTCGCTGCGCCGCGCAGTCCGCCGCGTCGAATTGGGTCTGATTCCCTCCAAGCTGCTGCGGCGTTACCAGCTCACCCTCCCCCTGCACGCGCAGGAAGCCTCCTCGGCTTACTACCTGATGCGTCAGCGCCTGCTGTGCCTGTATGAAACCAGCCACGCGGGCCTCTATCCCAAGCTGGCGGCCGCCCTGTGAGAGTTCTCCCCCTGCCTGACCCGCCAAAGCTCTATTCAGACTGCCGAATGCAACCTGCTGCCGTATAGGATGTTCAATAGCGCCATCCGTGAACCCGGTTCACGTCCATGGTGGTTGCAAAGGCTTCACCGTCGAAGGGAGACTTATGCTCAAGGGATTTCGCGATTTCATTCTGCGCGGAAACGTTGTTGACCTGGCCGTCGCCGTGATCTTAGGCGCAGCCTTCAACTCCATCGTCACATCCCTGGTGAAGGACGTCCTGACACAGTTGATCGCCGCCCTCGTGGGCAAGCCGGATTTCAGTTCCGTGGTGCTGAAGGTGAATGGCACCCCCATCATGATCGGCAACTTCCTGAACGCTGCCATCTCGTTCCTGATCGTGGCCAGCGTAGTCTATTTTGGGATAGTTTTGCCCTTGAATAAGCTGCTTGCAAAGCTCCAGAAACCCGCGCCCGAGGCTCCGTCGTCTGTGAAAACCTGCCCTGAATGTCTGAGTGATATTCCGCTGGCAGCCCGCCGCTGCGCCCATTGTGCACAGCCGGTTGCATAGCAGCCGGCAATCGCGGGTCAATCGATTGTTGCTTCCCAGGTATTGAGATCGAGATCTGGGGCGCCCATTCGAGTTGCTTGCTCGCCGTCTGGGTGACTCACATAAAGAGGTACCGCTCATGATTGTGTGCAAGCCGCTTGCTTCTCTGGTCCTTTTGGTATTCCTTCCGCCCGCTTTCGTTTCCAGGCCGTTGGTGGCCCAGAGTCCGGCCCAGAATTCAGTCCAACCGGCCGTCTTCGGCTACGCGGACTTCACCGCCCAGTCCAGGATCGAGGAGAAGTTTCTCGCCGTCCCCGACGCCAAGCTGGCCGGGCAGCACCTGAAGATACTCACCAGTGAGCCGCATCTGGCCTCAACCCCCGAAGACCGCAAGACCGCCGAATACGTGGCGCAAAAGTTTCGCGCGGCCGGCCTGGAGACGGAGATCGTTCCCTATCGCGTGCTGATGAATCAGCCAAAAACTGTGCGTGTGGAGGCTTATGACTCCAGCGGCAAGCTGCTGATGAGCGGCCCCACGCGCGAACACGTTGATGGCGACCCTTATCAGGACGATCCCCGCGTGGTGATGCCCTTCAGCGGCTCCTCCGGCTCCGGCGACGTGACCGCCGAGGTGGTTTACGCCAACTACGGCCGCCTGGAGGACTTCGACCATCTCGCCGCCCAGCACATCGACCTGCACGGCAAGATCGTTTTGGTGCGCTATGGCGCCAACTTCCGCGGCGTCAAGGTCTACCTCGCCGAGCAGCGTGGCGCCATGGGCGTGCTCATCTACTCCGACCCGCACGACGATGGCTACTACAAGGGCGACGCGTATCCCATCGGTCCCTGGCGGCCGGAGACCAGCGTCGAGCGCGGCTCGGTGCAATATATCTTCAAGTATTCCGGCGACCCGGAGACTCCCGGTGTGGCCTCGACGCTGGATCTGCCCGACTCGGCGCGCGTATCGCCCTACGGCAGCCAGCCGCACATCATCTCCATCCCCCTCAGCTACTACGACGCCGCGCCCATCCTGCAAGCCCTCCGCGGCCCCAGTGTGCCGCAGGAGTGGCAGGGCGCATTGCCCTTCCGCTACCACCTCGGACAAGTTGGAGGACAGGGCGGCGTGAGGGTCCACCTGGTCTCCGTGCAGGACTACCAGCGCCGCATCATTTGGGATGTCATTGGCAAGATCAAGGGAACAGAGTACCCCGACGAGTGGGTGGTAGTAGGCAATCACCGCGACGCCTGGGTCTACGGCGCGGTCGATCCCTCCAGCGGCACCGCCGCCATGCTCGAAGCGGTCCACGGCCTGGGCGCGCTGACCAAACAGGGCTGGCGGCCGAAACGGACAATTGTCATCGCCAGTTGGGACGCCGAGGAAGAAGGCCTCATCGGCTCAACCGAGTGGGTGGAGCAGAACGCCGAGGCGCTTGAGCACGCAGTCGCCTACTTCAACACCGACGTCGCCGTCGCGGGCGCGGATTTCTCCGCCTCCGCCGTGCCCTCGCTCAAGCAGTTTCTCCGTGAGTTGACCCGCTCGGTTCCCAGCCCGCTGGGCGGAACGGTCTATCAGCAGTGGCGCATGAAAAGCGCGGGCGCTTCCAACGCCGCGCCTGAAGCCGGCGAAGAAATCCACGTCGGCGACCTCGGCTCCGGCTCCGACTTTACGCCCTTCTTCCAGCACATCGGCGTCCCCTCCACCGACATCGGCTCCGACGGCCCTTATGGCGTCTATCATTCCGTCTTCGACAACTACGCCTGGTTCACGCTGAACGCCGACCCTAACTTCGTCTATTTGCAGGAGATGGCCCGCGTCCTCGGCCTGGAAGCGCTACGCATGGCCGACGCCGACGTGCTGCCCTACGACTACGTGGCCTATGCCGCCGCGATCAGCTCGTACATTGACGCCGCCAAAAACAAAGCTGGCGACGCCGGACTCGGCACGCTCGACTTTTCCGCTGTTCAGGCCGCCGCTGCTCGCTTTTCCGTCGCTGCCGAGCGCGCCCATGGGGCGCAAGTCTCTGCATCGGGCGACCTCGCAAAACTCAATCTGGCCCTGCGCCAGGCCGAGACCGGCCTCATCAGTGAGCAAGGCCTGCCCAATCGCCCCTGGTACCGGCACACCATCTACGCTCCCGGCGAGTTCACCGGCTACTCCGCCGTGGTGATCCCCGGCGTCAACGAGGCCATCGACGCGCGCGACCTCAAGCTCGCCACGCAGCAGTTGACGGTCCTCACCCAGGCGCTCACGCGCGCTGCGCAGGCGCTGGAGGGAGTGAGATAAGCCTATCCTGGAAAATACCCTTGACGTAACGCATAACGGAGAACATACTAGAAGATGATTACCGGCTATCGAGACAAGCGTACGAAGAACTTCGCTGCCGGAGAGCGCGAAAGAGCATTCGAAGGCATTGAAAGGCCGGCTCGGTTGAAGCTCGACCGGTTGGATGCGGCAACCTCCCTCCATGACCTTGCTGGATTGCCAGGTAATCGCTTCGAGGCTTTGTCTGGTGATCGCAGTGGCCAATTCAGCATCCGCATCAACGACCGGTGGAGAATCTGTTTTGAGTGGCCGGACTATGACTTAGGCCCATCCAACGTCGAGATTGTCGATTATCACTAGGAGAACCCCATGACTATCCCCGCCATCCATCCCGGAGAGCACCTCGCCGAGGAACTGCACGAGCTGGGCATGAGCGCCTCTGAACTGGCGCGCAAGCTGGATGTGCCGCCCAACCGCATCACCGCGATCCTGAACGGGCAGCGCGGTCTGACCGGCGACACTGCCCTGCGCCTGGCCCATTTCTTCGGCGTTAGCGCCCAGTTTTGGCTCAATCTGCAAAACCTCTATGAGCTGCGTCTGGCCCAGCAGAAGGCCGGCAAAGCCATCCAAGCGCTTCCCCGGCTCAAAGAGCCTGCGCGCATTCCCGCCTAAGCCGCTCGCGCTAGACAGGCTGCCGCGCCGCGTTGATTCCGCGCCGTTATCATGGAAGGTATGGGACAAGTCAAAGAGCTATTGAAGCCGCTGGCCGAGGATGGCGCGGCGTTGACGCGCGAGCAGGCGGCTGGCGTGTTGGAGGAGATTCTCTCCGGCACGGTGCCGGAGGTGGAGACGGCGGCGCTGCTGACGGTGATGGCGACGCGCGGCGAGCAGGCGGCGGAGCTGGCCGGCTTTGTCGAGGTGATGCGCAAACGGGTGACGCCTCTGCCGCTGACCGATGCGGAGCGCGACGAGCTGGTGGACGTGGTGGGCACCGGCGGCGGGGGTCCATTGACCTTCAACATCTCCTCCGGCGCGGCGCTGGTGGCGGCGGCGGCGGGAGCCAGGGTGGCCAAGCATGGCAACCGCGCGGTGACCTCGCTGTGCGGAGCGGCGGATGTGCTGGAGGCGCTGGGCGTGCCCATTGACCTAGAGCCGGAGCTGGCCGTGGAGTGCCTGCGCGAGACAGGGTTCATGTTCCTCTTTGCGACACTCTATCATCCTGCGATGAAGTTTCTTGGGCCGCTGCGGCGTGCGCTGGGTTTCCGGACGATCTTCAATCTCTGCGGCCCGCTGACCAATCCGGCGGGCGCGCGGGCGCAGGTGATCGGCGTGCTGGCGCCCAGCCGCGTCTTGCTTGTAGGCCGCGCGCTGGTGGAGTTGGGAGCCAGGCGGGCCTTCATCGTGCATGGGACCGATGGGATTGACGAGCTGACCACGACCGGCGAGTCGATTGTGGCGCGCATTGAGGAATCTGCGACGGGCGGCAAGCCGGCGATGCACGCCGCGCGCATGACGCCGGAGATGGCCGGGCTGCCACGCACGACGCTCGATCAATTCACCGGCGGCGATGTGAAGACCAACGCGGCGTTGCTCTACGACGTGCTGACCGGCATTCCCGGCGCGCGGCGCGACATTGTGCTGCTGAATGCCGCGGCGGGCCTGGTGGCTGCGGGGCTGGCCGGGGATCTGAAAGAAGGAGTCCGGATGGGCGCGGAAGCCATTGACTCCGGGCAGGCGGCGGCGACGCTGGCCAAGCTGCGGGCGTTCGGGGCGCGGCACGCAAGGAAACAATAAAGCTGTCGGGAAGAATTTGGAATGGTCTATACTTGGTCTATACCACGGCAGGGAGGTGCGCCATGGCAACCACAAATTCCACTGCCAGACCGCTTGCCGGGACTGCCGTGAAGACCGCCAAGCTCTTCAAGAATGGGCGCAGCCAGGCGGTGCGCCTACCCAAGGAGTTCCGCTTCGAAGGGACTGAGGTGAATGTCCGCCGCAATCCGGCGACCGGCGAGGTCATGCTTTCCAAAGAGGCTTTGCCTTCCACGCCTACTGTCGAGCCGAAGAAAACCCTGCGGGAGTTGTACGCGGTCTTGGCTCAAGGGGGTTTGCCAAAAGGATTCCTGGCAGATCGAAAGGCTCTTGTGGCGCAAAGTTCCTGGGAGGAACTCTTTGCCGCTTGGGATGAGTTAGGCCCTTCGGACGACGAAGAGATGGATCGCGATACGGCGCCGCCAGTCGAACGGGATTTCTTCTAAATGCCCATCCTTTACCTGCTCGATACAAATATCGTCAGCTACTTCGTGCGGGGCGGCTACCCGCAGATAGCGAAGCGTCTCGGCCACACGCCTTTTGATGAATTGGCTGTCTCCGCCGTGACCGAGGCGGAACTCCGGTTCTGGATTATCAGGCGTCCCCCTCTTGCGCGCATTCGCGTCGGTGTTGAGGATTTTCTGATGCGTGTGCGCTGCCTGCCCTGGGATTCCGGCGCGGCTCAGAGTTGCGCGCGGACGCGAGAGATTCTGAAACGTCAAGGACGAGCCCTCAGCAGCGAGGACCTGATGATCGCCGCGCGCGCGTTGTCGCTGGGGTTGACGCTGGTGACGCACGACTCGGCATTCTCCTTTGTCGATGGGCTCAAGACAGAGGACTGGACGGTTGCGTTGGGCTAACTCTGCTGACCGATCAGCGGAGCAGCTTGAGCGTCAGCGGATCGCCCTCGCCGTTAAAGTTTTTCTTCAGCGCTTCGTGGAAGACAGCGGCGTCTTCGGCGGCGCGGGCGAAGAGCGTCATCGACGAGCGGAACTTCAGGTCGTCGGGAGGGCCGAGGATTGCGCGGATGGTGCGGCCCTCAACCTGATTGACCAGTTGCGTGCACTCAACCAGGCGCGGACCAAGCAACGGATGGCGCGCGTAGGCCGCGGCCTCTTCCAGCGAGCCGATCCCGTAATACTCCGACTGCGCGCTGCGGCCCAAGCCCTTCATTTGCGGAAAGATGAACCAGATCCAATGGCCGCGCTTGCGGCCGGCGCTGAGTTCTTCCAGCACCTGCGGAAAGACGCCGGCCTGGGCGCTGATAAAGCGGTCGAGGTTGAAGGAGTCTGCCATGGCGAAAGTCTCATGCCAGAAGAGGATACCACCAGACAGCAAAAGGCTCCGGGTAGTCAATCCGGAGCCTTGTCTGAAACTACATTTACTCCAGTTAGAGCAAAACCACAATTTCCATGCCCGTAACAGTCTCATCAAGGGTGTTGATTTCTTAAGGAAATCAACACTTTAGAGTCGTAGCCTTGGGTACACCTATTGTGGTTTTGCTATAGTACTGGACGCCGCCTGAGACACATGAACAGATTGCGCCAAGTGGTGCATTTTGTCAATGGTGGTTTTAGGCTTTGAGTTGCTTCACTCCGCGTGAAAGACGACGTCGAAGAGCAGCAAACTGACGGTGGTGAAGATGATGTCGTAGCCCAGGAGCAGCTTGATCCACAGCGTGGGATCGCTCTCGCCGGTGAGGATCGCCGTGGTGGCCTGGACCATCGCCAGCAGAGCCGGAATGAAGATGGGAAAGAGAATCAGCGAGAGCAGCAGTTCGCGGTTGCGGCTGCGGATGGAGAGCGCGGCAAAGAAGATGCCGTTCGCGACCAGCGCCCATGTTCCCAGCGGCAGCACCAGCGCCAGCAGCCAGGCCTGGCCGGCGATGTGCAGGTTATAAAAGATAAAGAAAAACGGCGCCAAAATGATCTGGACAATGGTGACAAAGAGGAAATTCGCCAGCACTTTGGCCAGATAAAGCTCCGCGCTGGGAGCCGGAACCATGCGCTGCGCATCCATCACCTGGTGGCGGATTTCGCGCGCCCAGGCCTGGTTGAGCGCGCTGACCGAGGCGAACATCGTGGCCACGCAAAGCACGCCGCCGGCGATCTGCTGCGAGAAGGCCCCGCGCGGGTCGAAGGCAATCGAGAAGAGCACAACGACCAGCCCGGAGAAAAACAGCATGGAGACCAGCGCGTCCAGCGAGCGCCACTCGATGCGCAGATCCTTGGCGAGATGGGTCCAGAGGGCGCGGGTCATGGGTGGCGTCCCTCCGGTGCAACGAATTTTGTCAGGTCGGCGGTCTGGGCCTCGGCGGCTCTCAGATAGTCGCCGGGCGCGAGGATCAGNNGTTTCATCGACGAAGACGGGGTAGGCTTTTTTCGCGCCGAAGACGGTGACACCGCCGCGAATGTAGCCGGTCAGCGGCTGCACCTCCTTGAGAGGAACCATCTCGGCATTGCGCAGGCCGGCGGCGCGGGCCAGCTTCTTGAAGTCCAGCTCGGCGTCGCCGGGGATAACGGCGAAGACGTACGAGTTAGGTCCGCCAGTCGTCAGCAGGGTTTTGAAGACCTGCTCCGGCGGCATTCCGATCTTCTTCGCGACGGTGAGGGCGGAAAGATCGTCGGGATCAACCTCGTACTCCTGAAGCGCAAAGGGAATGTTGAGAGATTCGAGGATGCGCGCGCCGTTAGTCTTCATTGCGTGGGCCTCCCTTCCTCAAGCGAAGCTACTCGCCCGGCGTGCAACGTGAGCACATAGTCGGCGATGGGGGCGGCCAGCTCGCGCTGGTGGGTCGTCAAAACAATCGTCCGGCTGCCGTGGCGGAACTGAGCCAGCAGCTCGACCATCTGGCGGGCGGATTCCACGTCCATGTTGGAGAATGGCTCGTCGAGCAGCAACAATTCGGGTACGGAGAGCAGAACGCGGGCCAGCGAGGTGCGCTGTCTCATTCCCTGCGAATACTGGCCCAGGGTGCGGGTGAGCGCGGGGTCCAGGCCGACCTGGCGCAGTGCTTCGGCGGGCGCAAGGCAGGCGCGACCGGGGTAGAGGCTGGCGAAGTAGCGCAGGTTCTCCTCGGCGGTCAGCTCGTCGTAGAGCATCGGCGCGTGGCTCATGTAGCCGATGCGCTCGCGGGTCTCATGCGGTTCGTCCTCGCCGAAGACCGTGACCTTGCCGAAGCTGGGACGCAGCAGGCCAGCCAGAATGCGCAGCAGCGTGGATTTGCCCGCGCCGTTTTCGCCGAGCAGGACGTAGCAGCGGCCGGGCGCGAACTCCACCGAGACCTGGCGCAGCGCGGCAAAGGAGCCGAAGAGCTTCGAGACGTTGTCGAGGCGGGCGCAAACGCTGCTGGCGGCCTCACGAGCGGGAGCGATCATGCGCGTCAGTTTACGGCAGACGGAGCTGCGGTGACGGGATTGGAAGTCGTAGCGGCGGCGCGGGGGCTGGCAGTAGGCACGGCAGCCGGTTGCGCGGGCGCAGTCCCAGGTTGAGCGCCCGGCTGGGCCGGAGCGTACTTGCTGGCGCACTTGGCTTGCAGCACAGTCGCGTGGAATTGGCCATCGCGGCCGTAAGTGCCTTCGGCGAGGGCCTGGGAGTCGTCCTTGAAGGTGTCGGGCGGCGGCTCGGAGCCTTTGTAGACGACGGTGAGCAGGCGGCCGGCGGCGGCCTTGGGCGAGTGGCTCTCGAACTCATTCATCACAAAGGTGACGTGGGGGCCGTTGTGCTCGATGGAGCCGGGCTGCACGAAGCCCTCGACGCGCAACTGGCTGTGATAGGCCTTGTCGCCCATCCCAGTCAGCTCGCCGATGGTCACGTAGTAGCTCTTGTTGGCGCCGTAGCCGGAGTACGCCAGCCAGGCGATGGTGCCGACGATCACGGCAACCGCGATACCGATGCGAAGAGTGTTGGGGGAAGTTTTCATCGTCTCCCCCTAACGATACGAGCGTTATCCGGCAAGGTCAAACCTCCGGCCAGCCCTTACCACAGCGCCTCATCAAATGCCGCGGCAAGCATCTCCAGCCCGGCCGCCAGATCGACCCCCAGGTGAACCCGCAAAGCCCGCCGCCCGCGCGATTCCAGCACCGCCAAATCCCCGGCGGCCTGGGCGTCAATCACCACGCCAAAGGTCAGTTTCTGCCCAGGAATCTCCACATTCACGGAATGGTCGGCGGTGATCTGCAGGAAGACGCCTGCATTGGGACCGCCCTTGTAATCCTGCCCGGTGGAGTGCAGGAAGCGCGGGCCGAAGCCCAGGCAGGTGGCNNTCGCCCTCGTGAATCTGGCTGAGATGCGCGCGCAGATAGCCGGCCAGGGTTCCAGCGGGCGCGGCGGCCTTCAGCGTGGCGGCATAGGCTTCGGTGGCGTAGAGCTTGAATCCTTCGCCCTCGAGCACCGGCGCGCGCACGGGCAGCTTGCCGGTCTCTTCGTAGGCTGCGGTCAGCGCCCGCGTCTCGATCTTGGCCGACTCCACGTCCGGCTGATTGAAGGGGTTGATGCCCATCACCGAGCCGGCCACCGAGGTAGCCACCTCCCACGTAAAGAACTGCCCGAAGATCTCGTAGAGGTCGGCAATCTCGATGGTCACTACCGGATGACCGGCGGCTTCAATTGCCTTGACCTTGGCGTCCTGACTGCTGTCGTCCGTCCCCGCGTAGCGAATGTAGGCGAAGATGCGGTCCTTCCCATAAATCTCCGGCGCGGCAATCGCCTCGCGGTCCACCGGCGTAATGCCCTTGCCCAGCTTGCCGGTCGATTCGGCCACCAGTTGCTCCATCCATGCGCCCAGGTCGGCAATCTCCGGCGAGGTGAAGATGGTCAGCTTGTCCCGTCCGGCGTTGGCCGCCGTGCCCAGCAACAGACCCAATTGCACCGCGGGATTCTCCGCCGGCTCCAGCTTGGCCGAAGCCACTGCCTTGGCCGCCTCCGCCAGCAGCTTCTCCGTATTCAGTCCGGCCAGCGTTGCCGCCACCACGCCGAAGGGCGACAGCGCCGAGAAACGCCCGCCAATCGCCGGGTCGCCGTAGAAGATGTAGCGGAAGCCGTCGTCCTTGGCCACCTGCTCCATCTTCGAGCCGGGATCGGTAATGGCGATGAAATGGCTGCCCGCCTCTTGAGCGCCAACGGCGTTCTTCATCTCATTGAAGAAAAACTGTTTGAGGACATTCGGCTCCAGCGTCGAGCCGGATTTGCTGGCCACCACCACCAGCGAATCGGCCAGGTTGACCTCGTTGCGCGCGGTCCACACCTGCTCCGGATCGGTGGAATCGACGATGCGCAACTCCGGAAAACCGGGCCGCTCGCCAAAGGTGAGCGACAGAACTTCGGGACAGAGGCTGGAGCCGCCCATGCCCAGAAGCAGAACCGTCTGGATGTCAGCCGTCTCCACCTCCGCGCCCAATTCGGCGTAGGTGGCCAAATCCTGCTGCTGCCGCTCGACAATGTCGATCCAGCCCAGCCATTTCTCTTCGCCGTCATTGGTCCACAGGCTTGCGTCTTTCTGCCAGAAGCGAGCAACTTTGTGGTTGTCGCTCCAGTCGGCGGCGGCCACTTTTACGGCGTCGCGAAGTTCGGGAGGTAGTGCGAATCGGAAGCTCATATCGTTATTCATTGTGCAACAAAAAGCCGGGTTCTGAAACGGATAGCCGTCACGGCACTGCATTTACAAATGGAAAACCTAGCCTACCGCGCCGCGGGCAGATTGCGATCCAGGATAGGCTTGGCGGCTTCAAACGACAGGCGGATTCCGGTCTCCAGATCGATCTTGGGCCGCCAGCCGAGCGCGCGCAGGCGGCTGGAATCCATCAGCTTGCGCGGCGTGCCGTCGGGCTTGGAGGCATCGAAGACCAGCTTGCCTTCAAAGCCGAGCACGCGGCAGACCGTCTCCGCCAGCTCGCGGATGGTCACGTCGCTGCCGTAACCGACGTTGATCAGCGGCGGATGATCTTCGCGGAGCAGTGTTCCATAGCTCTGGTCGTCGAGGGTCATCAGGTAAACGCAGGCGTCGGCGAAGTCGTCGCTGTACATAAACTCGCGCAGCGGCTTTCCAGATCCCCATACCACCGCTTCGCTCCGCCCCGCGCAGCGGGCCTCATAGACCTTGCGGATCAGCGCCGGAAGCACGTGCGAAGTTTCCAGGTTGTAGTTGTCGCCGGGCCCATACATATTCGTGGGCATCGCGGCCAGGTAGCGCGTTCCGTATTGCCGGTTATAGGACCAGCACATTTCAATTCCGGCGATCTTTGCCATCGCATAGGCGCGGTTGGTGGGCTCCAGCGGCCCGGTCAACAGAAACTCCTCGCGGATGGGCTGCGGGCAGTCGCGGGGATAAATGCAACTGGAGCCGAGAAAGAGAAGCCGCTTCACGCCGTTGCGCCAGGCGGCGTCGATCACGTTGGTCTGAATCTGCAGGTTGTCGCGGATGAAATCGGCCGGATAGGTATTGTTGGCCTGGATGCCGCCCACCTTGGCCGCGGCCAGGAAGACATAATCGGGACTTTCGGCGGCAAAGAAGGCGTCGGTGGCCGCGGCATTTTGCAGATTCAGTTCGGCGATGGAGCGGAAGACGAAATTGCTGAAGCCGTGGCGCCGCAGGCTGCGCACCAGCGCGGAACCAGCCAGGCCGAGATGCCCAGCAACGTAGATTTTGCCGTCCTTTTTCATAATTCTCCTTGATGGTTATAGGTTCGGTGCTCTTTGTAATAAACCTGTCTCAATGTTCGTGGAAGCCAACCGCCGTCTCAAAGCCATGCTTCCGCACCATCAGATCGCGCTTGGCCAGCTTCAGGTCTTCGGTCACCATCTCGGTCACCAACTGCCGAAACGTAGTCTTCGGCGTCCAGCCAAGCTCGCGCTTCGCCTTCTCGGGATTGCCCAGCAGCGACGCCACCTCGGACGGGCGAAAATAACGGGGATCGATGCGCACGACAATCGCGCCGCGCTCATCGACAGCGCGTTCCTCCACGCCAGTTCCCTCCCAGCGCAAAGTCATCTCCAGTTCGGCCGCGGCAATCTCCACGAACTCGCGCACGCTATGCTGTTCGCCGGTGGCGATCACGTAATCCCGTGGCGTCTCCTGTTGCAGCATCATCCACTGCATCTCCACATAATCCCGGGCATGGCCCCAGTCGCGCAACGAGTCCAGATTGCCCAGGAAGAGGCAATCCTGTAGGCCCACCTTGATGTGGGTCAGAGCGCGGGTGATCTTGCGCGTCACAAAGGTCTCGCCGCGGATGGGCGACTCGTGGTTGAAGAGAATGCCGTTGCAGGCATACATTCCGTAGGACTCGCGATAGTTCACCGTGATCCAGTAGCCATAGACCTTGGCCGCNNACCAGGCCGAACATCTCCGAGGTCGAGGCCTGATAGAAACGGGTCTTCCCGGTCAGTCCCAACATGCGGATCGCCTCCAGAACGCGCAGCGCGCCCAGCGCATCGGCGTTGGCCGTGTACTCCGGCTCCTCGAAGGAGACCATCACGTGGCTCTGCGCGGCCAGGTTGTAAATCTCGTCCGGCCGTATCTTCTGGATGATATTGACCAGGCTTGACGTATCGGTCATGTCGCCATAGTGCAGCACCAGCTTGGGATACTCGGAATGCGGATCCTGATACAAATGGTCGATGCGCTGGGTATTGAAGGACGAGGCGCGGCGCTTGATGCCATGCACCTCATAACCCTTCTTGAGCAAAAACTCGGCTAAATAGGCGCCGTCCTGGCCGGTAACGCCCGTGATCAATGCTATTGGCATCGCGTTCAATCCTCAGCATCTATCTTAAACAGCGCTGCCCTCCGCGCGGGCGGAAAACTGCACGCGCATGGAGTCTTTGGGAAGAAGCGCTCAGTCTTTCTCCGAGAGGAGCTGACGCAGGAATTTGAGGATGAAACGGGGATTGTGCTTGAAGTAGCGCATGGCCAGACGGCGCGGCTCGGTCACAAAGCGATAGACCCATTCAAGCCCGTGGCGGCTCATCCATTCAGGCCCCCGGCTTTTGTTGCCGGCGATGAAGTCAAAGGCCGCGCCGACGGCGAACATCACGGCATGAACACGGCCCAGGTGATCGACGATCCAGCGCTCCTGCTTGGGGCATCCGAGGCCAACAAAGAGCAGGCGCGCGCCGGAAGCGGCGATTCGCTCTACAGCGGCGAAGTCTTCTTCAGGCGTCAGCGCGCGGAAGGGCGGGCTTTCAACAAAGGCAATATGGAGATTGGGGTGGCGTAAACGCACTGCTCCGATCAGCTGATCAAGAACCGCTACGCTTCCGCCGTAGAAGCCAACCGGTACCCCGGCTTGTTCGGCTGCCGCCAGCAAGAAAACCGTCGCGTCAGGACCACAGACCCGCTGTGCGTTGCGTGCTCCAAGCGCGCGAAGCGCCCAGACCAGCGGCACCCCGTCGGGATTGACCACGCAGACGGCGTTCAGTTGGCGATGGAATGCTGGATCGTCAACCGCTTCCATGACCACATGGACATTGGCGAAAAGCTGTGCGCGGGACTGCCCATCCCGTGCCCAAAGAAGACTCTGTTGAATCACCTCTTCGTAGCTGCTGACGGCAACATTGACGCCCAGAATAGACCGGGTAGCGAAGGGACTCTCAAGATTGGCGGTTGCGGTCACGGCTGCGGTATCCTCGGGGAAAATATCGGCCACGCCACGGCCGTCCCAGCAATCATCCTATGCCCTCGATGGAAACAGTGGAGGCTAAAAGTGGTACATCGCCCCGGCGGTGAAGCCCTGGGGATTGAGCCGTCCTGCAGGCGGAGTGGGGGTGGAGTGTTTAAAGAAGTCGGGCCAGGATTGGTATTCATAATCGCCGCGCACCCAAATACTCTTGAAGGCCCGATACTCCAGACCGCCGCCAAAACTGGTGACGGTGCGTGAGTCATGGAATTTCAACCCTTCTCGTTTATCCTCTTCGTCTGTGTTGCCGAATCCCATCAGGAACTTCCCGTATGGATGGAATTTGTGGTAGTGGGGCCAGGAATAGATCACCCCACCCGAGGCAACATCCTCGCGCAGGTCCGGCTCCGCCGTCGCCGAACGACCGTAGTTCAGGTCGCGAGCCTCAGCTTCGATGCCGATTCCACGCAGAATATGCGGCACGACGGGCAGGGTATAGTCGATCCACAGCGTGCCTCCGAGCAGATGCGTATGGCCGTCATCGGGGTTGTAGCCGGAAAAGCCAGCGCCGATCGCCAAAGGAGAAAATGCCTTCGGGCCTCTAGCCGCCGGTACGGTTTGTGCGTGAGCGGAGTATGCCGCGCCAACAAAAAGAAGTGCGAGGGCCAGCCCTACATACAGCTTCAAACGCATCCTGCGTCTCCTTCGAAGTTGCAGGACACCCTCCCCCTAGGCACTCCCCTTCGATAGAGTGTACCTCTGCAAGGTAAAAATGCAAGGCAAAGATACCGCAAATAATCTCGGCGCGGATGTCCAGCCTCGGTTGGCGCACCATCCAGCGCTTATTCAGAAGAGCAACTCCCCCGCCTCGTCTTCGAGGCCGGCCATCAGCAATTGAAGCAGCACAACTCGCGGAGCCGCCAGTCTCCGTGCGCTTTCCAGACGCAAACTGCCCGGTAATTCCGCAACCGCCCGGCGCAGCACCGGCAGTACCGAGGAGAAGGTATGAAAACGAGTGTCACGGCCCACCTTCACCAACGCGCGGAAGGCTCCAATAGCCCCTAACTGCTCCAGGATATCGGCATCCCGCAGAAGAACCGCTTCAACGCTCGCCGGCTCCTCCTCCGGCTGGTGCGTCTGGATGGCCTCCGCGACCGCCTCAATCTTGCCCGCCGGAAAGCCCCAGCCCGGCAGCAATGCGCGCATCCGGGCGACGGTGTAGGGCACATGATCCCAGCCGGCCAGCTCTGCCGGATTCAGCGGTCGATGCCCCAGGAAGACCCCCAGGTCATGCATCCAGGCGGCGGCAAAGAGAATATCGTCGTCGTACTCCATCCCCTCCGCCAGACGCACCGCCATCGCATAGAGCCTCGGCTGATGACCGAACTTGTCCACCGGCAGTGCCTCGGCCCGGATATAGGCCACCACCAGCTCTCTCCAGTTGGTTCCGGTCATTACTTCCCTTCCGGCCAGCGGGGAGTGATGCGCATCAACTCCAAAGCACCCAAATCCTCCACCACAAACTCCGGCGAAGCAGCGGGGACGGCCACCATCCCGCCCATCGGAACGTCCAACGCTTCAAAGCCCGCCCCCTCCACTCTCGCCGCTCCCGCGGCCGCAAACAGGTACTGGAGCCCCGGCGTGGGTTCACCTTCACCCGGTAGGCTAGCGCTCGCTCGGCTGCCGGCCACCTCGATGCGCTCCACGCGAAAATAATCTTCTTCGATCAGAAGGCTCCGGCCGGCCTGTGCGCAGGAAGGAACCTTGCCGGCGCGCGTCACCAGCTTCGTGGCTTCCAGGGATTTCTGGATGTGCAGCTCGCGCCCCCGCCCGTAGTCGTACATCCGGTAGGTCAGGTCGCAGTTCTGCTGCGTCTCCAGCAGAATCGATCCCGGCCAGATGGCGTGAACCGTCCCCGCATCCACAAAAATCATCTCACCCACGGCCACATCGAGCAGATTCAGGCTGCTTTCCAGCGTGCCCGCCGCAATCCCTTCCTTCACTTCGTTCAGTGTGACGCCCGGCTTGAGCCCGCAGGCCACCTGCGCGCCCGGCTCGGCCTCCAGAACGTACCAGCACTCCGTCTTGCCGCGCGGATCGCCATACTTTTGCGCCATCCGGTCGTCCGGATGCACCTGCACGCTGAGCTTTTCCTTTACAAAAAGAACCTTGATCAGCAGCGGAGAACCATTGCGTGGCGCTGCCGGACCCAGGAGGGCTTCGGTATGATCCGCGAAGAGCGTACCCAGCGCCTGCCCGGCATGTGCGCCGCTCGTCACTACGCACTGATCCCCGGTGAGCCAGGCCTCGCCGATCGGCGCTCCCTCGGCGACCCGGTCATACCAGGGATGAAGGTCGTGGTAACCCCACACCCGCTCGGAAAAATAAGGCGCTATGCGAAAGGGCGCCCAGGTAGAAGAAGCGGACTGCATGATTCCATCCATTTGCACCTCATGCTTCGGATAAACCGGTTCCAGGTCGATGAGAAAGGGAGCCGGTCCCGTGCGACGGTTCTGCCGCCGGTTGCAATCCCACTCTACCAGAGAGCCAATCCGGCTTGCCCGTTCGCCCCGCCTCTTTTCAGAGCGTTGCTGCCATAACAGAACGAACTTCATCTCCTTGTAATGAACAAGCGAAAGACTGAGTGTTGCGGATTCGTGTTCCTCTGGGCGGAAGGGTTGTTTCTTCCAGGCCGGACGGTCAATGCTCGGGAGCCGTTTTTTCATTGACTCCATGCTCCAGGGCAATCCACAGCGGAGAAAGCGCCTGCGCATGTCGAAGCCAGTTTCCATCTGTGTGATCGGGTCCGGATACGTCGGACTCGTAGCTGCTGTCTGTTTTGCCGAGATTGGCCACCAGGTCGTCTGCGTGGACAAGAACGAAGCCAAGGTGAAGACCCTCCGCGATGGCGGCGTACCCATCTTCGAGCGCCATCTGCCCGAGCTTCTCGCTCGCCATGGGGGGCGCGGAGTCACCTTCACAACCGATCTGGCGGCCGCCGTCGAACAGAGTGAAGCCATCTTCATCGCCGTCGGCACGCCCCAGGGCGATACCGGCGCCGCCGACCTATCGCACGTCGAGGCCGTGGTCTCGCAGATAGCCCGCTCCATCAACGGCTACAAGGTCATCGTCGAAAAGAGCACCGTTCCGGTTCACACCAGCGAGCGCATCCGCCGCGTGATGCACCTCAACGGCGTTGCAGCGGAAAGCTACGATGTCGTCTCCAACCCCGAATTCCTGCGCGAAGGTACGGCCATCGTTCAATTTCTTCATCCCGACCGCATCATCGTAGGTGCCAACAGCAATCGCGCCGCCGGGCTGATGCGGCGTATCTACGAGCCGCTCACTTCGGGCAGCTATTACGAGTTGCCAAATTCATTACCGGGAGCTTGCAGCCTGCAGTGCCCGGCCAAGCTGCTGGTCACTTCGGCGCAGAGCGCGGAGATCATCAAGCACGCCTCCAACGCATTCCTGGCCATGAAAATCTCCTTTATCAATGCCGTCTCCAACCTGGCCGAAACGGTCGATGCGAACATCGAAGAGATCTCCGCCGGCATGGGGCTGGACACCCGCATCGGTCCCAGCTTCCTGCGCGCCGGCCTGGGCTACGGCGGCTCCTGCCTGCCCAAGGACGTCGCCGCCTTTCAATGGTTGGCCGAGCAGCAGGGTGTGAACTTCCAGCTTCTCGACGAGGTCCGCAGGATCAACGAACACCAGAAAGAGCTTTTCTTCAACAAGGTGCGCGCCGCGTTGTGGACCCTGCGCGGCAAGCGCGTGGCCGCTCTCGGCTTGGCCTTCAAGGGCGATACCGACGACATTCGCGACTCTGCCGCCATTGGCATCATCAAAAAACTCCTCGAGGCCGGCGCGTCCGTCACGGCCTATGACCCGGCGGCCATGGAGCGCGCCCATGAACTGCTGCCGCCTTCCGAGAAGCTCCGCTACGCCGGCGGCATCTTTGAAGCGGCCCAGGACGCCGACGCGCTGTTGATCCTGACCGACTGGAAGGAGTTTGCTGACCTCGATCTTGAGCGCCTCAAGCAAACGCTGCGCTTTCCCATCGTCATCGACGGCCGCAACCTGCACCAGCCACAGCAGATGCTCGATCACGGCTTCACGTACATCAGCATCGGCCGCCCGGCAATCTACCCACCACACGCCGGCGACGCTCGCAAGCTGGCCGTCTAGTGCTGTTTCTGAAGTTTTCTAACCCGTAATTGAACCCACCGAACAGGCGCGCAGCGGGCACGGTGTTGCAAGCTGCATCTATCCTTACGGGTATATCGTCAATCAGTGGGGGTGGTTCGGTGCGGAGATTGATCTTGCTGGCGCTCGTGGCAGCCCTGGCTCTTCCTGCCTATGCCGCCAAGCGCGTAACGGTTGAGCAGTTGCAGCAGATCTTGTCGGCGACCATTGCCGCGCATACGGTGGAAGCCGACATAGTGCGCCAGATCAGCGAACTGGAACTCACGGAGCGGCTGACGGATGCCGCGCTGAACCGGTTTGCCGCCCGCTTCACTCTGACCCCACGCGTGGCCCTGGCCCTGCAACTGCTCGCCGACCAATCGGCCTTCCTTGACCCGCCTGCCAGCGAACTGCCCGCCACGGCCCCTCCCGATGCCGCCGCGCAGCAGCGCATGATGGATGCGGCGCGCGGCTACGTGGTTCAAACCTTGCCTCATCTGCCCAACTTCTTCGCCACCCGCACCACCCATCGCTTCGACAACAGTCCGCAGGTGCTGGAGAAAGGCGGCTGGGCGGTGCGCGCAGGACTGCAGCCGCTGGGATCGGTAAGTCGCCAGATCACCTACCGTGATGGCCAGGAGATTCAAGACTCAACTCAGCCCGCTGCCTCTGGCGCTGTGCAGCCCCTGCAGGAGATAGGACTGCACAGTTGGGGCGAGTTTGGCCCGGCGCTGACCGTAGTCATGACCGACACCGCCAAAGGCACGGTGACTTTCAACCACTGGGAACAGACTCCAGCGGGCTTGGCCGCGGTCTACCACTATTCTGTCCCCAGGGCGGCCTCCCACTATGGCGTCACCTTCTGTTGCGTCGTGGAAGGGCAACCCGGAGGAGTTAACTCGACAGGGGGAGGACGAGGACGGTCGGGGGGAGGAATAGCCTTCCTGCCGGAGACCCAGACCGCGCAATCGTTCAGAGAGACTCCCGGCTATCACGGCTCGCTCGCCGTCGATCCCGCCACCGGAGCCATCCTGCGCATCACGCTGGAAGCTGAATTGAAAAGCGGCGACCCGCTGCTGCGCGCCGCCACCGTGATCGAGTACGGCCCCGTCTCCATCGGCGACCAGCGCTTTATCTGCCCGGTTCGCGCTCTGGCGCTCTCCATGAAAGAGGCCGTTCAGAACGGCGGCTTCGGGAGCAGATCGCTGGACGAGAGTTCGACGGTCATTGGCTCCAACAAGGCCACCGACGCAGCATGGGCCAGCCCGGCCAGCCATCGCATCAGCCAGCCGCTGCTGCTGCTGAACGAGACCAGCTTCACGCACTATCACCGCCTGGGCGCGTCGGCGCGCATTCTTGCTGATGCGGGCGAACCCAACGCACTCACTCCGAGCGCCCCGTCCGCTGCGGGCCTCGCGCCGCCGGATGCTACGCCAGCCCCCTCCGCGCCCGCCCCGGCTGCGGGATCGGCCCCGCCAGCCGAGGCCAGCGCGCCGCCCGCAACTACGCCCACCCCGCCGTCCACGCCGGTGATTCCGGAGATCAGCATGGCTGCGGCCAACGGCGTCCCCGACCAGCCCGCCAACTTCAACCCGCTCCAGACCTCCGGCTATACGCTCAAGGTCAGCTCGCGGCTGGTGGACTTGAGCATTGTGGCCTATGACAAGAAGGGCCATCCGGTCAAGGATTTGAAGCAGGAAGAGATCGAGGTCTACGACAACGGGCGCAAGCAGGAGCTGCGCTTCTTCAGCCCGATTGCGGATCAGGCCCCGGCGGCGCAAGCTGCCGCCCCGGCGCCGGAGCTCAGTTTTTCCAATCGCGCCGTGGATTCACCCGCCGCGCCCGCCGCTTCGCCGGCAGCCGAGACCGGCAGCACGGTTCTGCTCATCGATGAGAGCCACATTGCCTGGGGCGACCTGAACCACGCCCGCCAGCAGATGCTCGAGTTCCTGGCCTCCGTGCCTCCCACGGAGCGGGTAGGAATCTACACCATGACCAGCCTCGGCTTCCGCGTCTTGCAGGAGGTCACAACCGATCACGCTGCTCTGATGGCGCGCCTGCGGAAGTTTACGCCCAGCGCCCAGTCCGTCTCCCAGGCGCAGGAGGAAGAAACGCGCAACCGCCAGGCTTTCAACGAGGTGCATAACGTCTCCGACCTGGACTCGGTGAACGGAAATCGCACCGATGCGCCTGCCGGCGACAGCCCCATCGATCCCCAGTTGCTCAACCAGGGCAGCAATCCGGCTCGCGCGTCGCTGATCGTTCTGGTCGCCGTGGCGCGCCATCTCTCCGCCCTCCCCGGCCACAAGAGCCTGGTCTGGGTCTCCAGCGACAATGTCTTCGCCGACTGGCGCGACCAGGACGTCAGCGTCGACAAGGGCAGCAGATACCTGGACAGCTATGCCCTGCGCGCCCAGGAGGTGATGAATGACGCCCATGTCGCCGTCTATCCCTTCGATGTCTCCCAGCTTGAAGTCCAAACCGTCAGCGCCGACATCCAGCACCGCAATGTCGAGTTGACGCAGGCAGCCTCGGACGCGGCCACCTTGGGCGGCAGTTCCGGGCCGGCGCGCAACATGACCGACGGACGCATTACCGCCGAGATGAACCAGGATCTGCATCCCATCCAGCCGTCGATCCGGCAGGTGGCCGATGCCACCGGCGGGCGCACCATCCGCCGAGCCGGCGATCTGGCGGCGGAGCTCTCCGAGATCATTGAAGACGGCCACGCCGCCGTGCGCGTCAGCTTCTATCCCCAGGGTCCGGCCGACGGCCAGTATCACACCATCACCGTCAAGCTCACCGGCAAGCAGCGCGGACTGACCCTGCGCTACCGCACCGGCTACCTCTACGCCAAGGAAGCGGCCACCCTCAGGGAGCGCTTCCAACAGGCGGTCTGGCTGCCGGTGGATGCAAACCAGGTGGCTGTGACCGCCAAAGTCGTTTCCATGACCGCCGGCGCCGATGTGAAGATCGAGATTGCCGCCGGCGACCTGGGCCTGGAAGAGCGCGCCGGGCACTGGATGGACAAGTTGGACATCTTCTTCATTCAGCGCGACGACGCCGGTCTTCGTGCGCTG
The DNA here is from genome assembly GCA_003159355.1 of Acidobacteriaceae bacterium. Lineage (GTDB taxonomy): Bacteria > Acidobacteriota > Terriglobia > Terriglobales > Acidobacteriaceae > Telmatobacter. The sequence continues at coordinate 49,667 of PLPA01000244.1, forward strand.
GTCGAGGGGCAAACGCTGGGACTGCGCCTCAAATCCTCCACCTACCAGAACCTGCTCTCCAGCGGCGTTCCCTTTGAACGCTTTGTGCAGATGAAGCCGGCCACGGCCTCGTTGCGGGTTCTCGTGGTGGACGAGAATACTGGCCGCATGGGTTCGGTCACCATTCCCGCCTCGGCCTTGCAGGCTGCGCATGGAGGGTGAAGCACAATTTGCCGCGGTCGGGCGTGGCAATCGCTCTGTAGAATGACTGCGGCTCATGCATGAGCAGGGATGATACCCCGAAGCCAGCGATGTTAAGCAGCCGCGGCCATCCGGCTGTGCCGGACCTGATCCGAACTCTTCCAGCGCAGTTTCCCTGTTTTTATCGGGAGATGGCTGAAAAGAACATGACCGGCAAGGGTATTTCACCGTCGAATGGTTGCAGCGCTTTGTTGCAAAAGGAGAGAAAATGAAACGGTTTGGTTGGATTCTCGTGGTTCTGATGCTTGCGTCGCCCGCATGGGCCACCAAAAAAATCACCGTACAACAACTCAAAGATCTGCTGGTTTCCTTGCATCAGGACAGGAAAACAGACGCCGACATGGCCGCCGAGCTCAAGCAGGTCGAGTTGACCGAAGAGCTCACCCGCTCCGCGATGAACAGCCTGGTCTCGTACGTTTCCGGCTCCTTGTCAACGGAGCAGATCTACGTGCTGGAGGCGCGCAGCGCCGTCCTGCCGCCTCCGGCTGTCGACCTTCCCGCCACTCCCGCCCCCGATGCCGCCGCGCAAAAGGCGATCCTCGACAAGGCCGTCGATTACACAACAAAGACCTACGCCCAACTGCCGCATTTGACCGCAACCAAAACCACCGTACGTTTTCAAGACAACGTCGAGGCCATTGCCCCCGTGTCGGGGATGCACTCCGGCGGTTCGTCCGTCGATCCGAACCTGGTGGAGGCCGACCACTTCATCCACTACATCAATTCGACAGAAGTGCCGGTCGATACCCAGAATGGCGCCGAAAAGGTGTCCACGGCAAAGGATAAGACCCAATGGGGTCAGAATGGCTATATCGCTTTGCTCGGACAGGTTCCGGTTCTGAGCAGCGTGCTCCAGGATGCGCAGACTGCCGGCACAATCAGCTGGCTTCGCTGGGAGACCATCAACAAAAAGACCACTGCCGTCTATGCCTTCTCCGTGGACAAGAAAAAGTCCCACTACGCCGTGAACTATTGCTGCTTCCCGGTGTCGGAACAGGCCGGCTTGATGCATTTCTCTGGAAAAGCCGGGTCTGGCGTTTACACACCCGTGGGCAATCTGCAGACGCACACCACGTATGACCAGTACTTCAAGGCCACGGTGCCTTATCACGGCGAGATCTTCGTCGATCCGGATACGGGAATCGTCGTCCGGCTAGTCCTCCAGGCTGAGTTCAAATCCTCCGACAATGTTCAGCAGGAAGACCAGCGCATCGATTACGCTCCGGTGAAGGTTGACACAAAAGCCCTCGTCCTTCCCGTCAAGACCGTCATCGACACCGAGGTGGTTCCCAACGGCGACTCCGGCGCCGCCAAGTTCACTACCCGCCACACACTCTTCACCTCGGAGTACAAGAACTACCAGCTGGCCGCTCACTAGCTCACCGGCAACTTCAACAACGGCGCGGCGGTTGCCCCCTTCAGCCGCCGCGCCGTTCCGCTGTCTGGATGTTGCTCGTCCGCAACGCAATTTCTCGGTCCAAGAAGCGCAACGCGATATTTCAAGGGAGTGACGCGATGAAACGGCGGGGTTGAATTCTCGCGGTTTTGATGCTGGTGTTGCCGGCGATCAATATGTGATCGCGAACTGGCAGTTCATCTCAATTTTCTCTTCCCTTCGTGCCCCAACTCTGTCATACTTGTGAGTGTCCACCTCGTACGGCCAATCCCAACAATCGAAGAGTGAGGTTGCATCCATGTCGGCAAAGTATGTCTTTGTGACAGGCGGAGTTGTGTCCAGTTTAGGCAAGGGCCTGGCGGCAGCCTCCATCGGCTGTTTGCTGGAAAGCCGCGGCCTGCGCGTCAACATGATGAAGTTCGACCCCTACCTCAATGTCGATCCCGGCACCATGTCGCCCTTCCAGCACGGCGAGGTCTTTGTCACCGACGACGGCGCCGAGACGGATCTCGATCTGGGTCATTACGAGCGCTTCACCCACGCCCCGCTCTCGCGCGACAACAACCTTACCACCGGCCGCATCTACGAACAGATCATCCTCAAGGAGCGGCGCGGCGACTACCTCGGCAAGACCGTCCAGGTCATCCCTCACGTGACCAACGAGATCAAGAACGCGATGCGCAAGGTCTCGGCCAACGGCGCGGATGTGACCATCATCGAGATCGGCGGCACGGTGGGCGACATCGAGTCGCTGCCCTTTCTGGAGGCCATCCGCCAGATGCGCCAGGAGCTGGGCCGCGAGAACACTGTTTTTATTCACCTGACGCTGGTGCCCTGGATTGCCGCCGCGCAGGAGCTGAAGACCAAGCCCACGCAGCACTCGGTCAAGGAGCTGCTCTCGATCGGCATTCAGGCCGACATTCTGATGTGCCGCTCGGATCGGCCGCTGGGCATCGAGATGAAGAAGAAGATAGCCGCCTTCTGCAACGTCGAAGAGAAAGCCGTGATTGGCGCGCTGACCGTGCCGTCGATCTACGAGGTGCCTCTCGGCTTTGCCCTGGAAGGCGTGGACTCGCTCATCCTCAAGTACCTGCACATGGAAGCGCCTGAGGCCAATCTGACGGAGTGGAAGGCGCTGGTTGACCGCTGCTACCACCCGAAGGATACGGTACACATCGGCATCGTGGGCAAGTATGTGGAGTATGAGGACAGTTACAAGTCGCTCAAGGAGGCACTGACGCACGGAGCGGTTTCGCAGAACCTCAAGCTCAAAGTAACCTGGATCGAAGCCGAAGGCCTGGAATCGAAGTTTCCCGAGGACCGGAGTTATGAGTCGCAGTTAGAAGGATTCGACGGCATCCTGGTTCCCGGAGGCTTCGGCAAGCGCGGCATCGAGGGCATGTTGAACGCCATTCGCTATGCCCGCGAAAAGCAGGTGCCTTATTTTGGAATTTGTTTGGGAATGCAGACTGCCTGCATTGAAATTGCGAGAAACGTCTGCGGATTGAAGGACGCGAACTCCAGCGAATTCAACCCCGCCAGCCCGCATCGCATCATCTACAAACTGCGCGAGCTGCTGGGCGTCGAAGAGATGGGCGGGACCATGAGACTCGGCGCGTGGGCCTGCGTCTTGCAGGAAGGCTCGCTGGCCGCCAAGGCCTATGGCGGCGCGACGGAGATCAGCGAGCGCCATCGCCATCGCTATGAGTTCAACCGCGAGTACGAAGCGTTGCTCACCGGCGCCGGCCTGAGCCTCACCGGCACGACGCCCGATGCGACGTATGTCGAGATCGTCGAACTCCCCGGCCATCCGTTCTTCTTAGGCTGCCAGTTCCACCCTGAGTTCAAATCCAAGCCGCTGGAGCCGCATCCGTTGTTCCGCGAGTTTATTATTGCAAGTTACAAGAACCGGCTGGCGCGGCTAGCTTCCGAATCCAGTGAAACCCCAAGCCTAACCAGCACGATGTCATCCTGAGCGAAGCGCAGCGAAGTCGAAGGACCTGCTTCTTGCACATTTTGCGGCTAGGGTGGGAAACCACTAACCTCATGGCATGCAAGCGCCAGCTGCCTGGACGGCCAGTCCCCTCACCGCAGGTGGCTACCAGCTTCCCCAGGCCCGGCTGATGTAGTCCGAGAGGGTCATCGAGATCAGGATCAGGAAGGTGAAAATGCCGGCGAAGACGGTCAGTTTGGTCAGCTTCGTGCTATACTTCACCCCCATGAAGAACAGCACCACCAGCGTGGCCTTGGCGGTGGCGATGGCCAGCGCGATGATAGGATTCCAAAAGCCCAGTTCGAGAAACGACGCCCAGACCGTGAGCGCGGTGCTGATCAGCAGCGCGAAGAGAATGGCCACATAGACCCCAGGGCCGACAATGTGATGCGCGTGTTCGTTCGGTTCGCTCATGCCGTACTCCTCAATCGATCCCTGCTCACTTCTTCACTAATTCACTTCTTCACTGTCTCTACTGATGTCTGCTGATCAGATAGAGCAGCGCGAAGAGATAAATCCAGACAATGTCGACAAAGTGCCAGTAGAGGCCGAAGTTCTCCACAAACGTTACGTGGCCCGCGGTGTAAGCCCCGGCGCGGGCGCGGAAGATCATGAATGCCAGAATTCCGATGCCGATGATCATGTGCACCGCGTGCATCCCGGTCATCAGGAAGTAGAGCGAGAAATAAATCTCCGTGTGGCGCGCCATGTCCAGCGCCAGCGGCTTGTCATGATATTCCTTGAAGACTTCGGGGTTGGATGCGGGATCGAGAAAAGATTGCAGGCTGTAGTGGAAGCCGGGAACGTGATGCATCTCGACCTTCTCGCGGTACTCAATGGTCTTGATGCCCAGGAAGCACAATCCCAGAATGAAGGTCAGCGTCAGGCAGAGCACCAGCCCTTTTCTCCGCCTGGTCTCCGCGCACCAGACGCCCATCGCCATCGTGAAACTGGAGAAAATCAGCACAAACGTGTTAGTCGTTCCCCAAACCACATTCAACTGGTGAGAGCCGGCGACGAAGGCCGGGTAATACCAGTTCCGGTAGATCAGGTAGGCGGTGAAGAGGCCACCGAAGAACATCACTTCGGTCAGCAGAAAGAGCCACATGGCGAAGCTGGCGGCGTCGGCCTGCTGCTCGGCCGAATTGAAGTGATGGCGCAGATAAGGCGGGTGGTCGGCGTGCAAAATGTCAGCGTTGTCAGCACTGTCAGCGTTTTTTGCCGCTCCCAAGGCGCCTTTGGAGGTCACAGTATTATCCGGCATGGGGCGCCTCCGTTTCTTTATGGGCCTGCTGCTGTTGCTCCAGCCACTCATAGTCGTAGGCTTCGTGGTCCATCACCGGCATCACCGCAAAATTCTCCGTCAGCGGCGGCGACTGCGTCTGCCACTCCAGGCCGGTCGCCTGCCATGGATTGTTGCCCGCGATGGCGCCGTACTTCAGCGACCAGATCAGGTAGAGCACCGGCATCAGGTAGCCGACGCCCAGAATCGTCGCGCCTGCGGTCGAAAAGACATTCAGCACCTGGAACTCCGGCGGATAGGATGCGTAGCGCCGCGGCATGCCCAGCACGCCCAGAATGAACTGCGGGAAGAATGTAAGGTTGAATCCGATGAAGGTGACCACGGCGGCAAATTGCGAGATCTTTTCCGGGTACATTCGCCCGGTGATCTTGGGCCACCAGAAGTGAATGCCGGCCAGAAAGGCCATCAGCATTCCACCCACCATGACGAAATGAAAATGCGCCACGATGAAGTAGGTCTCGGTCAGGTGAATGTCGGTCCCCGAAGAACCGAGGAAGACGCCGGTCATGCCGCCGATGGTGAACAGGCCGAGGAAGCCGAAGGCGTAAAGCATCGGCGTTTCGAAGGTGATGGAGCCCTTGTAAAGCGTGAAGGTCCAATTGAAGATTTTGATCGCCGAGGGCACGGCCACCAGCATGGTGAGCAGCGAAAAAACCAGCACCGCGTAATTCGAAATGCCCATGATGAACATGTGGTGGGCCCAGACAAAGAAGCCGAAGACGGCGATGGCCACTGAGGAGAAGGCCACCGCCGTATAGCCGAAGATGCGCTTGCGGCTGAAGGTCGAAATCACTTCAGAAATCACGCCCATTCCCGGCAGAATCATGATGTAAACGGCGGGATGCGAATAGAACCAGAAGAGGTGTTGAAATANNGCCACCACCGGCGTCGCCAGCACCATCAGAATGCTGGCCGCATAATGCGCCCAGATAAACAGCGGCAGCCGGAACCAGGTCATGCCGGGCGCGCGCATCTTGTGAATCGTAACGATGAAGTTCAACCCGGTGAGGATGGAACTGAAGCCGGCAATGAAGACCGCCAGGCCGGTGGTCAGCACGTTGGTATTCACATAATGCGTTGACAGCGGCGTGGTGAAGGTCCAGCCCGTGTCCACTCCGCCGGAGGCCATTGTGTAGACGGCCAGGATGCCGCCCGCCATGTACAGATACCAACTGAGCAGGTTGATCTTGGGCAGCGCCAGATCCTTGGCCCCTATCATCATGGGAATGAAAAAATTGCCCAGTGTGGCCGGCACGGACGGCACCAGAAAGAAGAAGATCATGATGATGCCATGCATTGTGAACACCTTGTTATAGGTGTCGGTGGCCATCAGATCCGTCTGCGGCGTCAGCAGCTCCAGGCGGATCAGCCCCGCCAGCGCTCCGCCGATAAAGAAGAAGAACGTGATCGAGATCAGGTAGAGAATCGCAATCCGCTTGTGGTCGCCGGTCAGCAGCCAGCTCAGCAGGCCGTTCTCCCGCGTGATGAAGTTATCCTTGGGAATCCGCGCCGTCGTTTGATCGGGAAGACTGATGATGGTGTTGGTGCTCATGGCTTCACCGTTCCTTTCGAGGCGGGTGCTTTTGCGGCGGCGGGCGCTGTGCCTTCGCTCCCCGGCGACAGATCGGTCGTGTTCAATGTCTGCTGGACGCGATAATCGGAGTCGAGGTTCTTGATGTATTCAAGCAGCGCGATCACTCCCTCTTCACTGATCTGCCCTTGATAGGTGGGCATGATGGGCGCGTAGCCTTGAGTCACGTGCTGCGATGGATTCAGGATCGCCTCGCGCAGGTAAGCATCGTCGGCGATCACGGTTCCGCCGCTTGTAAGCGGCAGTTTAGCGCCGTAGACTCCGGCCAGATTCGGACCTCTTGCATCGGGCCGCGTGTTGTGGCAGGCGGCGCAACTCAAGCTTGCAAAGAGCCGTTCGCCGTTCTGCGCCAGCGACGCGCCGCTGGTCGAGCTGGCCAGCCACTTGCGAAAATCCTCCGGCGTCATCACCACAATGTCGCCGGTCATCTGCGAGTGGTTGGTGCCGCAATACTGCGTGCAGAAGAGATGATAGGTTCCGGGCACGGTGGCTTCAAACCAGACGGTTGTATAGCGGCCGGGAATCGCCTCGCGCTTCACGCGGAAGGCGGGAACGGAAAAACTGTGAAATACATCTTGAGAGATCAGCGTCAATTGCACCGCGCGGCCCGTGGGCACGTGCAGCGCGTTGATCTCGTGCTGCCCGCCCGGATGCTCGGCCTTCCACATCCACTGCTTGCCCACCACGTAGATGTTCATGGAGTTGGCCGGCGGCGTGAAGACGCGAAAATAAATCAGCGCGCCCCAAACGAACATCACCAAAAACAACCCCAGTGGAATGATCGTCCATGTGGCTTCCAGCAGCGTCGAGCCTTCGACCTGCACGGCAACCGGATGGCGCTTCTTGTTGTAGAGAATCGAGAAGCTCACGACCAGCAGAACCACAATCGTCAGTCCGATCAAACTCACCAGCACCATGAAGAAAAGCAGCGCGTCCATCTGCGGCGCAATCTTCGACGCCTCCGGCGGAAAGAGCGCGAAGTTCGTCANNAGAAACTGCCAGATTGTTGGACTAATATGGTTCATTCCTTTATCCGTTCACCTTTTTGTCAGTCCCTGGCTGAGTAACTTTCCTTGCGTCTCTGCGAAACATCACCAGCATGAATCCGCCCAGCGTCACGAAGGTTACAAACCCGCCCATCTGCACCACCCGCGCCACGATCAGCGAATGCTTGTTGGTCTGCGGATCGTAGTGGTAGCAGTAGGTCAGAATGTTGTCCACCGGCGAGCCAATGCGATTGGCCGAAGCCTCGACCAGCCCCAGCCGCAAATCCTTGGGCGAGTACTCAACGCCCATGTAATACTGCGCCAGCTTGCCCTCCGGCGTCACAATCTGAATCGCGCTGGCGTGCGCAAATTGCGTAAGCCTTCCGTCCGGCCCGGGAATCTTCACGTAGCCGAAGCCCACCGCTTTGGTGAGCGCGTCGATGTTCTCTTGCGTGCCGGTCATGAAGTGCCATCCCGCCGCTGTCTCCGGGTGGCCGTAGCGCCTCAGGTAAATGCGCTTCTTGGCCGCGGCCAGCTCCGTGCCCTCGGTGGGATCGATGCTCACCACAATCACGCTGAAGTCCTTGCCGGGTACAAAGCTCACCATCTGCAAGGCGCTCGTCAGGCCGTTCAACTCCTCCGAGCAGAGCATGGGGCACTGATAATAAACCAGCGCCAGAATCGCCGGCTTCTTGCCGAAGTAGCTGGCCAGTTGCACCTGCTGGCCCGCGTCGTCGGTGAAGGTAAGCGCGAGGGGCAGTTGCTCATTCAGCCGCTGCGCAATTCCCACTTTGTTCAGAATCGCCGGCGGCTTGTCGCTCACCGGCGCCATCTGCTTCTCGTCGTAGCGCGAGACCTGCGCTCGCGCCAACGGCATCACAGAACAGCAGACCGCCATCGCGGCCGCGATCAACCCCGCGCCTCGCCAGCTTCTCCGCATTCTCCCTGTGCCTTGCATGATGCCTTCTTTCCTTGCGCTCTGTCTCAACAAATGCTCCGTGCCCCATCCTTTTCGCGCTCTTTGAGAAAAGGGTGGGAGACCACAAACCTCAACTGGCCCATCCCTATAGTTCCCAAAAATCTGGGTTCCCCCCCTCGTCGCGTTCTTGCTTTTGCGGCTAGGGTGGGAGTCCACGAACCTAACCCAGCGCCGTTCGTCCCTCGCTACTTGTGCTGCTCCATACGTCCTCTAGCAACCGCCGCGGCCTGATCCAGTTCATAACCGGTACGCGCAAATCCATTGGTCAGCGGCAGAGCCATCACAGGCTTCTTGTCCCCGGTCATCAGCGGCGACTGCTCCGCCGCCGTCGCCACCGGCAATCCGCGCGCGGCAAGCAACTCCATCGCGCGCTCAATCGGAATCCGAACCTTGCCCTGCGACTGATCGGCCCAACTGTAGTTGTTCAGTAGAAGATCCTCGCGCAAATGCAGATCGGCCACATCCTGGTTGCCGTCATCGGTCTGCACGCGCGGCGCAGGATAATTCTGCGTCATCTCCGCCATCTTGTTTTGCATCTCAGGATTGGAGGCCATGTTGCCCAGCGGACGCACATCCGCCGGATGCACCCATCTGCTCGGCGGCCCATCTTCCTTGTTCATGCGCGCATCGAGCACCTTGCCGACACCGTAAGCCAGCGCCGCTGTCACCATCGCGAAGATGCTCAGCGCGACGATGAAGACCACAACGCCGGAGATGCGAACGTCGGTCGCCTCATAGCCCTTTGAGCGGTCGATCTCTTCGGGCGAGTGATCTTCCGGCTCTTGCCAGAGGCCGTGCTCAGAGCCATCGTTCTTATGCATGGACATGCTCCGCCTCCAGAATCTCCGCTAGGTGCGGATCGTTGGTCTGCACCAGCGGGCGCTTCTTCAACTGCGTGCAGAAAGCTGCGACCCACAAGGCGGTCATCGCCACCGGCACGGCCACGTATTCGAGAATTCCACAACTGAAATGCAGGTTGCGCGCCGCGTCCTTGAAGTTCGGCTCGATCAGCCAGAAGAGATCGAAGGCCTTGGCGAAGACCATCCACTGGCAGACCCAGACCAGCCGCTTTTTGTTGCGCTTCAAGTCGCGTGAGAGCAAGAGCGTGAACGGAATCAGCCAGTGAAAGATGAAGTCAAGCGTGACGATCACGCCCCATCCGCCCAGGATGCGATCCAGGTACCAGGGAATCTCTTCCGGCAAATTTCCCGACCAGATGATGAGAAACTGCGAGAAGGCAAGATAAATGTTCAGCATCACAAAAGCAAAAGTGAATTTGCCCAGGTCATGCTGCTCGGTCTGGCGAAGAACCGTCTTGAATGGCTCGGCCTTCGAAAGCGAAATCACAACGATGATCGAGAGCGCCAGCACAGAATAGATCTGTCCGACCAGAAAGAGCAGGCCGTAGACCGACGAGTACCACGTGGGATCAAGCGACATGACCCAGTAGATGGCCGCGGCGCTCATCGTAATCGCGTAGACCACGAGGCCGGGGCCGCTGATGTTTTCCATCCGCTTGATCCACTCGGGCGTGGTCGCGGGGGAAGCCGCATCCCGTTCGAGTCCCAGCGCATTGAGCCGCCAGGTGTAGTAGCCCCAGATTACAAAGCATACAACGCTTACAATTATGAAGGTCTCCGGGTTCAGCATCGGCCGTTTGAATTCGATTGCGTGCGCCTGAACCTCGTTGATCCAACCCGATTTGAGCGCCGCGTTTACATCGCCGACCGCGGCCCACAGGTAGAGCTTTCTCAGCGAGAAGGCAATCACAATCCAGTAGGCGAAGACCAGCGGCAGTGTGCGGCTCATCGCTTCCAGAGGCCGGCGCAGCAGCAGGCCCCACTTGCCTCCCGTGCAGTACTGAAGCATCAGTAAAGCCAGCCCGCCTACACAAAATCCAAATGTCAGCATCAGACCGAGCAGCCAGGCCCTCAGCACGTGATCGATGTCGAAGCCGCGCCCATCCGCAAAGCCCAGGCCGGCGGCTATCACCGAGAAGACCAACGCCACCGTCAGCGCGCGCGTTCTCCAGCCATCGACAAAGGCCGGTGCGCCGAGATCGGCGGGAAGCGTGTTGGCATGCAGGTCGTGAGCCATTCCGTTCGTCCTTACTTCGCGGCCTTAATAGCCGGTTTACTTTGTGGAATCGTAATCTTCGTGTCAGCAGGGCCGGTCGGAGCCAGCGCCGGGTTGCCCTGTTTCACATCGTTCGGAAGCGCCTGAACAGCCGTCGGCGGCAGCGTCCACGGCTCGGCAAAGCCCTCCGGCAAATGTTGCTCCTGCGCAATCTCCTTCAGGCTGCGTACCGGCACGCCCGAAGGCACATCGTCCAACTTAGCCGCCTGGCTCAACTGCAAGGCGCGAATGTAGGCCGCCACCGCCCAGCGATCTACCGGAGTAAGCTGCGCAGAGTAATCCGGCATCGCCCCGTAGCCGTGCGTCATCACGTAAAAATAATGCGAAATGGGCTGCGACAACCGTACCTGATCGTGATAATTGGCGGCCGGCTTGTAGCCGCGCTGCACAATCTCACCCAGCCCGTTGCCCACCCGCGAGTGGCACGGCGAGCAATAAATGTTGAAGCGCTCCTGCCCGCGCTTGAGCACATCGAGCGTCACCGGAAACGGCATCTCGTTCTTCTCTTCGCGGTAGCCATCGGCGGCCTGAACCACGCCGGTATAAAAGTAGCTGTCTTCATGCAACTGGCCGCGGGCCACGGTGTTGGCAACCTGCGGACGCGCGCCGCGATGATCGGCGAAGGCCTCCGAGCCGCGCTGCGAGCGGATCTTGGGCTGATTCTGCATATCCTGGCGGCAGCCGGCAACGGCGAGCAAGGCCGCAAGGCCGGCAACCGCAAAACCGCCGCGGGCAACCCGCCACGCAGCGCCGGAGGCTGAGAGCTGAAAGCTGAAAGCTGAAAGCTGCTTGCGCATCAGTACTCCACCTCCACCACCGAGACCGGCTGAAAGCTCTGCAAATACTTCCTCGCTTCGACTAAATCGAATTTTGGATCGAGCGCCTCCAGGCACAGAAAGAACTTGTCAGTCGTTGCTCCGTCGCAAAAGTTGGGCGCGTTGAAGAGCGGATGATAGAGCGCCGGCAATCCATTCAGCGCCAGCATTCCGAAGGCCGCCGACAAGCCCGCAAACAATATCGTCCACTCGTACGCGGGCACAATGAAGGCCGGCCATGAATACGTCGGACGCCCGGCGATATTCAACGGATAGGCCCACACCGAGACCCAGACCTCGAACAAAAACATCGCCGTCAGGCCCATCAGTCCGCCGATCAGCGTCACCAGCGGCACCTTGTTGCGATGAAAGCCGATAGCCTCGGCCGCCTCTTCGACTGGATAAGGTGTGTAGCAATCCATGCGCCGCCAGCCGTCCTGGCGCGCCTGTTGCGCGGCGCGGATCAGGTCGCCCGGCGTATCGAATTCGGCCAGCAGGCCGTAAGTTCCTTGGCGTGGGGCCATCAGTCACCAGCCTCCGTGGCCTTCTTGGGCGTAATCTTCGCCCCCGGCAGCATCGTGCGAATTTCCGACATTGGAATCATGGGCAGGAAGCGCACAAACAGCAGGAATAGCGCCGTGAACAATCCCAGCGTGCCCACATACGTCATGTAGTCCCACTTCGTCGCGCGGTACGTTCCCCACGACGAGGGCAGGAAGTCGCGGTAGAGGCTGGTCACGACAATGACGAAGCGTTCAAACCACATTCCCGTGTTGACCACGATGGAAATGAAAAACATGAAAGCAATGTTGGTGCGCAGCTTGCGCGACCACAGCGT
>PLPA01000242.1 GCA_003159355.1 Acidobacteriaceae bacterium
ACCCTTGGCGACTACGCACATCTGTTCGATTTCATGGGTATGCATCGGGAGTTTCGCTCCTTTGTTGGTTGGGTTAAGAACTTGCGTTTCATTGACTTCCATGACGCATTAGGGCGCGGACCTGTCTGCCGGCCGGCACACCCTGCATCCGGAAAAGTGTTGCGAATCGTTACGATTATAAAGCGCCCGCATTCGAGGGGATGTGACCGTCGCCGCAGTCGATGGGGCAGCCGGCAACGGTTACCTTTCATTCGCACCGCCTGAGGACTAGAATTCAGAGAACAGGAGGGCGTGATGGCAACTGAAACCGTGGTTCGGAAGTTGGACGAAAGCGCCGTGCAACTCCCTAAAACCGCCCCCAAAGCGGCCTACGTGAAAAAGACGTACTCGCCGGAGTTTTTGGCAGAGCATGAAGCAGTGATGGCGCGGGTGCGCGAAGAGGGCGCAAAGCGCATCCGACGGTCGGTAGAAAGAGCCATCGCCATGGGCATCATCGACAAGGACGGCAACCTCTTGAAGAAGGAACTCCCAGCGGATATGCTGCCCGGCGCGGATCGGGACTTTGGGGGATAGCGAATGCCGATCATGTACGTGGTGGCAGGCCCCGCTGGCAGTGGGAAGACAAGTGCGTTTCCGGGTGACTCATTTGGCTGCGATTATTTCAACGCGGACCACTATGCGGCGATGTTGAATGGCGGTTCCTACATCGGCATTTCCAAGTCGATTCGCAACGAAGTGGGGCCGGTTTGTGAGAGATTCATCCAGGATTATATCGCGGCTGGTAAGGACTTCGCAACCGAAACAACATTGCGGAGCACAATCGCTTTCGATCAAATGAAGCAGGCTCATGAAGCAGGGTTTTTGGTGAGCTTCACGTATATTTGCGTTGATAGTATTGGCACATCCGTGAAACGGGTTAAACAACGGGCATTCATGGGCGGTCACAGCGCGTCGGAAGAGACTGTTCAGGATATTCGCTCCAAGAGCCTTTTTAATATCTGTCGCGCATTTAAAGAGTTGGGGAAGACCATCGATGCTTTTAGTGTTTACGACAACTCCGCCCTCGGAATGCCGCCGAAGCTGATCGCATCGTTCCTGGGACGCGAAATTACTTTTCTCGCCTCCGAGCTTCCGGCATGGATGGATGAAGCGCTGGGGCAGACTCCGTACTCGACTGTGAAGCTCCGGGAGTTCTTCGAGCAAAAAAAGCCCTTGCCGGTTGCCGGTTGACTGGAATCCCAGATTCCTTTAGCGGGATATGTGGTACCCATTTTCTAGTTCAGATAAGGAAACCGCCGGGGAAGAGAATCAGTGCAACTTCACTCGATAGAATCCACCTTCTTTGAAGCGGAAGTACTCACGACGGATATCATCGAGCGTAATCACTTCACGGTTCAGAGGCTCTTTGCCTTCATTTCCTGCCCAGACACCGTAGAGTTCGATCTCATCCTCATCGAGTTGGGAGAAAAGCTGGCAGATCTCCTCGCATTCCTGTTTATTGCTGGCGATCTCCTCAGCATCGCCCACGGGATCCAACCAGTAAGGCCAATCACCTGCTCGATCCTGCATCACCGACGGGAAACCGCAACCACAAGATGTTGTCGACCCTATGTACTGGATCTCAGGTTTGCTGAAGATCGACTGCGCCCACAAATCTGACTCTGCTAGATCATCTACATTCACGTGTGGATCATTCATGTCCCACTTGCTTCTGGGAAGCGGTTTGCTCGTTCCGGCGTAAAGATGAAAGCACATATGCGACTGATGTCCTCGTAATAAGTAAGACGGACGGCCCGAAAAGAACGTGCGGGTGGCCCAGTTCTGAATCTACCACGAACGATGGGTGGCCCAGGTCTGGATTTTCAGACCTGGGAATCCTCGGAATCCGGAGTATCCGAGAACAAAAACCGCCGGTCGAGGTTCATCGTCTCACCCATCTCAAAGTCGAGATGTGGGCCGCCCAACATTAGTAGTCAGATGTGGGCCACCCGCGGGTGCGCCAGGTCCCGCCTTTGGGACCTGGGATAGCACAAACCTCAACCAACCGGCTCTTCTATTCCTTATTCCCAGTTCTATGCTTTTACGCCTCCCAGGGATTCACCAGCGACGATGCAATCTCCTCGAAGTGCTTGACGTTGCGCGTGGCGAGGGTGGCGTGAGAGGCGAGCACGATTCCGGCGATTAGGTTGTCGCGCGTGTCAACGGGACGGCCCATCTTTTTCCGCAGCGCGTTCAAGTCCGCCGTTCGGCGGGTAGCAGCCTCATCGAAGCTTGCAATTCGCCCCTGGATCACTTCGGCCAGCCAGCGCTCGAACAAATCCAACAGAGCGGACCGCTTCTTTCCCTCCGGCATCGATTGCAAGCCGCAGCGAATCTCGAAGATATTGACTGAGGTGGTCCAGATTGAGGCGTCAGACTGCCGGTCCAGCCAGCCGAGGACTTGGATATCCGGCCGGGGCAGCATGATCTCCGAAATCACGTTCGTATCGAGGATGATCATGATTCAAAGTCAGGTACTTGCAGGCGTATGTCGCGCAATTCGGCAATCGGCTCTTCCAGAAAAATTCCCTGTCCGCTGAAGAGAGCAACAGAGGCCGTGCCAAAACCCACTGACTGTGCTTCGTCTTCCCGCAGCGCGTTGCGGAGAATATCGCGCGCCTCCGCTTCCATGCTGTGACCGTTACGTTTGGCTCGGCGCTGCAAGCGTACTTTGAGCTGGTCTTCCAGGTTGCGAACCAAAATCTGCGCCATTTCCGCCTCCAAGATTTGGATGCTATCATGATAGCAAATATCCGGCTGGCCAAAATTATGCACAACTATCTCTACTTTGATGCAGAGGGTTTTTTGCGCGTTTGGCACTCGAATTGCGCTCTGTTACGCGCCGGTTTTACGCTCGATCCTGGCCCAGGAGTCTTTTAACGCGAGGGTACGGTTGAAGACCAGACTGCCCGGAGTGGAGTCAGGATCGAGGCAGAAGTAGCCGACGCGCTCGAACTGGTAGCGGTCTGCCAGTTTTGCGTTGGCCAGAGAAGGCTCCAGCATGGCGGTGGTGAGAATCTCGACGGAGTTGGGGTTGAGATTGTCGAGTACGTCCTGACCTTCCGCGAGATCGTAGGGATCGGCCTTTGCGAAGAGGTTGCCGTAGAGGCGGATTTCAGCGGAGATAGCGTGGGCGGCCGAAACCCAGTGCATGGTGGACTTTACCTTGCGGCCATCGGGAGAGTTGCCGCCGCGGCTGGCCGGATCGTAAGTGCAGTGCACCTCGACGATGTTGCCGGCCTCGTCTTTCACCACGCGCTGGGCGGTGATGAAGTAGGCGTTGCGCAGGCGGACTTCCTTGCCGGGGGAGAGGCGGTAGTACTTGGGCGGAGGAACTTCGCGGAAGTCGTCCTGCTCAATGTAAATCTCGCCGGAAAAGGGCACCTGGCGCGTGCCGGTGCTGGGGTCTTCGGGGTTGTTGGCGACCTCGACAAACTCTTCCTGATCCGAATTTGGGCCGGCGGGGTAGTTGTCGATAATGAGCTTCAACGGGTGCAGGACGGCCATGGCGCGACTCGCGCGGTGGTTCAGGTCGTCCCTCTGGAAGTGCTCGAGCATTTCAATGTCGGTGAAACCATTGGTGCGCGAGACGCCTGAGGCGGCGACGAAGGTGCGGATAGCTTCCGGAGTGAAGCCGCGGCGGCGTATGCCGCAAAGAGTGGGCATGCGGGGATCGTCCCACCCGTTGACGCGCTTTTCCTGCACCAACTGGAGGAGCTTGCGCTTGCTCAGCATCGTGTAGGTGATGTTGAGGCGATCAAACTCAAACTGCTGCGTGGGGAAGATGCCGAGATGCTCGATATACCAGCGGTAGAGGGGCTGGTGGTCGGTGAATTCCAGAGTACACATGGAGTGGGTGACGCACTCCAGCGAATCGGATTGGCCGTGGGCGTAGTCGTACATCGGATAAATGCACCATTGGTCGCCGGTGCGCTGGTGCGAGGCGTGGAGGATGCGGTACATGACCGGATCGCGCATATTCAGGTTGGGCGAACTCATGTCGATCTTGGCGCGGAGTACTCGCGTGCCGTCGGGGAACTCGCCGGTCTTCATGCGGGTGAATAGGTCAAGATTCTCTTCGATAGTCCTGACTCGAAAGGGGCTGTCTTTGCCGGGCTCGGTGAGGGTGCCGCGGTGCTGGCGGATCTCGTCGGCGGAGAGGTCATCGACGTAAGCCTTGCCGGCCTTGACGAGCTGAATGGCCCACTCGTAGAGCTGGCCGAAATAGTCGGAGGCGTAGCAGAGGCGCTCCCAGTCGAAGCCGAGCCAGCGGACGTCCTCCATGATGGAATCGACGTACTCCTGCTCCTCTTTTTCAGGGTTGGTGTCGTCGAAGCGCAGGTTGGTCTTGCCGCCGAACTCGTCGGCGAGGCCGAAGTCGATGCAAATTGCCTTGGCGTGGCCGATGTGCAGGTAGCCGTTGGGCTCGGGAGGAAAGCGGGTCTGGATGACGGCGTCGCCGTACTTTTTGGTGCGCACATCCTCGGCGATGATCTCGCGGAGGAAGTTGGAGGGAGTTGCGGCGGCTTGCGTTTCCGGATTTGCGTTGGTCATAGCTGGTATTCATTATCCCACTGGAGGGGTTTGCTCAAAAAGGACGGCGCAAGATCAGCGTTATCATTGGCGCGCAAAAAAACCTCTGCGTCAAAGTAGAGACAGTTTTGCAAAATTTTGGCCAAAGGGAGAGGACGCAGGCGTTTCGTGATTTCCCAGGCCTCAGAATCGAGAGATCCAGCCCGCGGACGTAGAGCTGTCTGTGGAGATTCTGGATCTGATTCCATGAGAACGGCTGCGGGCGGCACTGACGCCCTTGGTCCTCGATTATTCCCTACCGAAAAGCGCTGCCGCTATTTCTTTTCCGGAATCGCTGTCTGCAAACCGCTTTTGCCATCTGCCGGATCGCCCTTGAAATCTCCGAGTCATCTTCCATGAGAGAGGTCGCAGTACTCTGCATCCGCCGGACAGCGGCGTAGTCGTTGGGAATTTTCCACTCAGCCGGCCTGGTGAGAGCCTTGGTAATATGCTCTTCGGCGATCTCCAGGTTGAGAGGGTCGTATCGGTTGATCACGATTTCGAGTTTGGGGCTGCCGGCTGTGGACAGAAGTGAAATCAGGCGATTTGAGTTACGCAGTTCCGCAAGGCCGACCTGCGTGACCAGATAAATGGTGGAGGATTCATCGAAGAGAAGCGTATGTTGCAGGTTGAGCTTTGAACTGGCATCGACCACCACATAATCGAAGTTCTGGAGGGCGACTTCCAGCAGAGTGTCGATGGCAGCCTCAGAGACCTGTGTGGGGGCCAGTTCGCTGGGTGCGGCGAGTACGGATAAGCCGGAGGCATGCTCTTCCAGCAAGCTGGAGAGAAAGCTCGAATCGAGCCGCTTGAAATCCTGAAAAACGTTGACAATGGAGTGTTCAGCCTTGATTCCGAGGTTGATCGCCGCGCACCCAAGCGGGAGATTGAGATCGATCAAGAGGGTTTTCTTCCTGGATTCCTGGGCCAGCGATACAGCAAAATTGCAGGCCAGGGTGGTGACTCCGGAACCGCCTTTGGCGCTGAGAAATACGAGTAACCTGCCTTCCTCCTTCTTTGTTGGGCGGGACGCCGAACGAAGAGCCGAGGCCCGAGCCAGAGCCTCGGCCATGACGCCGGGATTGAACGGAAGAACGAGAAACTCGCGAGCGCCCGCCCGCATGGATATGAGCAACAGGTCTGAATCGACCTGCGCTGAATAGACCATTACGGTTGCCAAGCCATTGATACAGATGCTCTTTACCAGTTCAAGGGCGTACTTTGGGTCACTGTCCAGGTCAACGAGGACTACGTCAAAGTCGCGATTGATGATCCGCGGCGCATCGTCGAGGTCGGGAGGATAGGAGACGAACTCCTGGATTGGGCCAGTCTGACACTTGCCCAAAGCGTGTAATGCGGCGCCGCGGCGTTTCTCGTCCGGGCTGATGACGGCAACGGACAAGACGCGTGCGCGATGGAAGGCAGGATCAACGACCTCCATGACTCTGGCCTTGGTCAGACGGCTGGCCATCTCCTGCGCCATGGGCGCGGCTGTCTCCGCGCCATTTACGCTGGTGTGCGCGCCGGTCTCAACGTCGTTTCGGACGCCCTCTCCGGACTGCCGCATCTGGGAATCACGTTCGGTCGCCATCTTCTCGAAACCCTCCTGTGATACCGAACTATTCTCCCCCATCGCCGTCGCCCTCTGCCAAGTATTCTACTCAAGCAGGGTGTGAAACGGTACCTGGACAATGGTTTCTTAAAACAAATCCGCATTTATTAGCACAAGCGAGCGCCAGAATCAGCGGACACAGCTGGTGCTGAGACTGTGTGATTTGGTCATTGTTCCTGAACAAATGCGGGCGTGGACGCCCGCGCAACAGCCGGTCTGGAGACCGGCGCTCCGTTCCGGCCAAACCACAATCACACGGTCTCGATAGCATAGATCCCTTACCGAAAGAAGCTGAACCCCTTCTTCTTTTCCGGGATGGCGGGCTGGCCGCAAACGGATCTGGTCATCTGCCGGATCGCCCTTGAAATCTCCGAGTCATCTTCCATGAGTGAGGTTGCAGTGTTCTGCATGTGCCGCACAGCGGCGTAGTTGTTGGGAATCTTCCAATCAGACGGTCTGGTGAGCGCTTTTGTAAGATGCGCTTCGTCGATTTCCAGGTTGTGAGGGTCGTATCTGTTGATCACAATGAAGAGTTTGGGGCTACCGGCAGCGGAAAGCAGTGAAATCAGTCGATTCGAGTTGCGCAGTTCGGGAATGCCGACCTGCGTGACCAGATAAATGGTGGCGGATTCTTCATAGAGACGTGTATGCTGCAGATCGAGTCTCGATCCTGCGTCGACCACCACATAATCGAACTCCTCACACGCGACCTTGAGCAGTTTGTTGACGGCGTCATCGGAGAACTGTGCGGTGGCCAATTCACTGGGCGCCGCGAGTACAGATAACCCGGAACTATGCTTTATCAACATGGTTGAGAGAAAACTCGCGTCGAGCCGGCTGGAATTCTGAAGCGCGTTTACGATCGAGTATCGAGGCTTGATGCCGAGATTGATCGCCGCATCACCGAGCGGGAGGTTGAGATCGATCAGGAGGGTTTTCTGTCCTGATTCCTGGGCCAGCGAAACAGCAAAATTGCAGGCCAGGGTCGTGACTCCGGAGCCGCCTTTAGCACCGAGAAATACGAGTAACCTGCCGTCGGCCTTTTCCTGCGGGCGGGTCACCGAATGAAGGGCCGATGCCCGAACCAGCGCCTCGGCCATGGCGCCGGAATTGAAGGGCAGAGTGAGAAACTCGCGAGCGCCCACACGCATGGCTCTGAGCAGCAGGTCTGAATCGGCATGCGCCGAATAGACCATTGCGATTGCCAAGCCGCGGACGCTGATGGTCTCCACCAGATCGAGGGCTAGTTTTGGATTAGTGTCCAAGTCAACGAGGACTATGTCAAAGTCGCGATTCAGAGTCCGGGGCGCATCTTCGAGGTCGGCAGGATAGGACAGGAACTCCTGGATTTTGCTAACATGGCACTCTTCCAAAGCGCGTAATGCGGCGCTGCGGCGTTGCGCGTCCGGGCTGATGACCGCAACGTACAAGGCGCCTGTGCCAGTGAAGAGAGGATCAGCAACGTCCATTCCTTTGGCTTTGGTCAAACTTCTGATCATTTCTGTGCCAGGCGCTCCAATATGCGCGCCGGTCTCGTCAGCCTTTTTGTCGCCGTCTCCGGGCTGCTCGCGCTCACCCGCAGCGTACTCGGTCGAAGAGGCCCCCTCGTGTATCGCCGCATCCGCATTTGTACCGATCGTGATGCGGACGCCCTGCTCGGCAAGAGAAGTGTTCACTTTTACGAGTATTTCGCCGCCCAAATTGCTCTCTTCCAACAGTTGGCGAAAATGGCGGATCGCCGCCTCGTCCGGCGCGGGAGCCACGCCAAGATCGACTCCGACAAAACTGCGCAGCACAGGCGACTCATAGAGAGCCTCCTCCGCGCCGGGGTCCGAGAGGTTGAACCACTGCTGTATGAAGTAGGTTCGCAGAAGGATTGGCAGGCCTACCGGAGGCTGACTGCTGTCTGCCGACAGATCATGCGACTCCACAAGAGCCAACAACTCTCCCCATGGCATCACCTGCTCCATCCGGTCGAGAAACAGTTCTCGCTTGCTCTTTCGGGCAAACTTCTCGAATCCCTCCTGTGGCGCCAATATTTCCTGCGGCATCGACCTCGCCCTCTGCCAGCTATTCTATCCAAGCTGGCCGTGAAACGTAAGTTGTGAAGAGGTTTTCCGGGGTGATTTTGCACCTGTTGGCTTCCGCGAACGCCAGAATCCGCAGAAAATGCGGATTCTCAAGGATTTCCGAAAAGACTTTGTGAGCGGCGCGATTGGGTCATGATGTCCGAAAATATCGACTATTTCTCCAAGTCGCCGCACAAACGCTGCTCTCCATTCACAACCGAGCCAACCAGGTTCCCCGCTCCATCCAAGGCCACCAGACTGGCGGGTCGGCCCAAGGCGACTGAACCAACCAAATCGCCTAACCCGGTCATCGAAGCCGGATTCACGGTGAGCAGCCGCAACGCCTGCTCCAGCGGCGCGCCAGTGAACTCCATGAAGTTTGTCAGCGCGCGGTCCAGCGTGAGGACGCTGCCGGCCAGAACTCCGTTGGCTGTAGCCCTGCCGTTGGCGACTTGCACTGCAAAGTCACCCAGGTGGTACACGCCGTCGGGCATTCCCACGGCGCTGAGTGCGTCTGTGACCAGAATCGCCCGTTCCGGGCCTTTGGCGCGCCACCAGAGCTTCACCATCTCCGGCGCAACGTGGATGCCGTCGCAGATCACTTCGGCAAAGAGGTCATCGTTGGTCAGAGCCGTGCCCAGAATCCCCGGCTCGCGATGATCGAGCGGACGCATCGCGTTAAAGGTATGCGTCGCGCTGACCGCACCGGCGGCGATGGCGGCGCGGGTTTCGGCAGCGGTGGCGTTCGAGTGGCCCAGAGAGACACGAACGCCGCGCGCGGTGGCGTGCGCGGTCAGCTCGATTGCGCCGGGCAGCTCCGGAGCCAGCGTCATCAGCCGGATGCGGCCCTCGGCAGCCTCGAAGAGCCGGTCGAAGGTGGCCGTGTTGGGTGCCAGCAGATGCTCCGCCGGCTGCACGCCGCGCTTTGCATGGGAGAGAAATGGGCCTTCCAGATGAATGCCGATGGGCTGCGCCCGGCCTGCGATTCCGGTCTGGGCTGGCGGCTGCGCCAGTAATTTCGCCAGCCCGGAGAGCGAGCGGAGCGTCGCATCGAGCGGCGCGGTCACCGTGGTGGCCAGGAAGCTGCCCGTGCCGTGAGCGGCCAGAAAGCTGCCCATCGCGCCGAGCGCCTCGGGCGTATCCTCCATCACGTCGTGGCCCATGGCCCCGTGAATGTGCACGTCGAAGAAAGCGGGCGCGAGCGTTGCGCCGGGATAGTCGAGAACGCGGGCATCCGTGGGCAGTTCGGCCGCCGCGCGTGTGGAGATGGACGCGATCCAGCCGTCTTCGATCACCACTACGGGTCCGTCGAGCAGCCCGGTCCCATCCCAAAGCCGCTGCGCTGTGAGCACGGTTCGCATACTAGAGATTATTACAGGCTCTCCGGGAGAACGGGGCCTTAGTGAATCAGCGTCATAATATCCGGCACAAGCAGTCCGCGCTGCACTTGCGTCGCATGGAATATCGCCTGCGTGGCTGCCAGCTCCGCGCGGCAGGCCGTCAACTGTGCTGAGAGGGAGGCGAACTGCGACTCCAGATTCAGGCGCAGTTCCTCGATGGCATTCTCCAGCCGGTCATTGGGTGCGATCTGCTCGGTCTGGCTCGCCTGCACCGACTTCAGGTTGGGCAGGATGGCGCCGGTCAGAAACCGGGAAAGTGAAACAAGTGGTTCATTCATGAAGAAATGTTAACGTCAAATTTAAAAAAATGCACGATTACGGGTGCCCAACCGTTAGTAATCTGTTTTGGTGACGCATATCACCAATTAGACTGTTTTCATGGCAAAACGCATCGGCATCCATCTGGGCACAACCGGCGGGGCCTCGAACGCCGTCGAGCAGGCAAGGGCGATTGGCGCCAATACCTTTCAGATTTTTTCGTCCAGCCCGCGCATGTGGCGCGCGCCCAAAGTCGATCCCAAGCAGGCCGTCCGCATGAAGGCACTTCGTGCGGTTCTCGATGTCAGCCCCTTGGTTATACACACTAGCTACCTGGTCAACGTTTGCAGCCAGACCGACGAAGTGCGCGAGAAGAGCGTCGTGGCCTTTCGCGGCGAGATCGAGCGGGCGCTCACGCTGGGCGCCGAGTTCCTGGTGCTGCATCCCGGCTCGTGGAAGGGGCTGACGCGCCACGAGGGACTTACGCTGGCCGCCGACTCGATTGCGCGAGCGATTGACGGTCTGGCTTGGCAGGGAACTCCGTTCCACATTCTGATCGAAAACACCGCCGGGTCGGAGTTCTCGCTGGGCGGCAGCTTCGAGCAAGTCGCCGAGCTGGTCGAGCGGCTCAAGCCGACAGCGCCGATGGGCGTCTGCCTGGACACCTGCCATACCCACGTCGCCGGCTACGATCTAGTGACCTCCGAGGGTTACGAGGAGACGATGAAGCAGGTCGCGGCGACGGTGGGCTTCGGCACGGTGCGCGTCTGGCACATGAACGACGCCAAGGCCGCGCGCGGCTCCAAGCTCGACCGGCATGAGCAGATTGGCAAGGGCACGATGGGGCTGGAACCCTTCCGACGCCTGCTCAACGACCCCCGCTTCGCCCACGCCGCATTCATCGCCGAAACCCCGGTGGATGCTCCCGGCGACGAGGAACGCAATGTAAAGACGCTGTTGAGTCTGGTGGAGTGATCGCTCCCGGTGGCAAGTGTCAATACCCCCGGCAGAGCC
>PLPA01000173.1 GCA_003159355.1 Acidobacteriaceae bacterium
AGCAACTGGCGGCGGATGGGGTCCACCATCGCCCCGCAATGCCGGAAGGCCAGCCTGGACCCGGTCCGAACCAGAGAGGCCTCCAGCAGCGGATTCGCCATGCCCGCCACCGCCTTCATCGCTACAATCGAATGCCGGATCGACGCCAGCGGCACGGCCTCCTCGCGCAACACGCGCAATATCCGCAACTGACCCAGATCCTGAAAACTGTAGCTCTTTTGCTGAGCAATGAGCTGAGCCCGCTCCCACCCCTGCAACTGACGGGAACCAATCTGCAAGATGCGCAATACGTCTTGGCGGCTATAGCTGGTCACTCTTCACTGCTCCCGTGTGCTTCCGGCAAAGCCTCGGAGCTCTAACTCAGTCCTTCGACCCCGAACTTCCAGAACCCGGCTCCTGGAATAGCTCCTGAGAAACCGCTCCTGCTTGAATTATGTCAAGAGTATGCGTGGATAAGCAGACCCAAATTACTGCCGCAATAAAAATCAGGTGGATAATTGGTGTCTATTTTGATTCCTTGTTTCCTGAAAGTCGCCCATCCTGTGGATAACCAAGGAGAAATGCATCCAATCAGGTGAAAGCGGCAAGAACCCCTATGATAAGCGGAATGCGCGGCTGTTTCCCGCAGGGCCATTTCGCGCAGAGCATCGAGAGCGCACAGTTTTACGTGCAACGCAGGCTTACTCCACGGTCAGATTTTCGAGAAAGCGCGCGAACTGGCCCAGCTCAACCACTTAGACCTGGCGGTGCTGCTCTCCAACACCGTGCAGAAACCCATGATCGGCGAGGCTAACTCGGCGCCTTAGCCTATCGAGTAGTTCCGCTGCTTTTTATCCCCCGAGGCAATCAGACCGCACAGCAAGGGATTTCCGAGGTTAACTAACCTGAAATTAAACCCCGGAAAAATAGGCCGGGAATAGGTGTAGCCTCGCGGGCTGGCCGTTCCGCGGACGTATCGTAGATGATAGGTGGTTCGGTGCGGAGATGGATCTTGCCGGCGTCGTGGCAGTCCTGGTTCTTCCCGCCGATGCCGCACCAAAGATTTCTGTAGTTTTCACTCGCCGGCAGCTTCACCAATGGCGCGGTTGCCGCCCCTTTCAGCCGCCGCGCTTGAAGAGATTTTCCTTCCCGCGCAACCCGCCGCTTTGCTACTCTGGCCCTACCATGAAGCGCACGCTCTTTTTGCTCTTGACCGCCATTCTCCTCCTCGCCGCCGCACCACCCGCCGCCGCGCAGAAGTTTATTCCCCAGTCCATTCAGTTCAAAGGCGCCCCGGAGTACTCCAACCAGGAGCTGCTGGCAGCCGTGGGATACAAAAAGGACACGCCCATTGCCTATTCCGAGGTGAAGGGCCACGCCCAGAGGCTCCTCGACACGGGCCTCTTTGAATCCGCCAGCTTTACCTACGACGGAGTGAACCTGGTCTTTACCCTGGTTCCCTCCACGGCGCTCTACTCCGCGCGCCTGCAGAACCTGCCGCTCACACCGGGCAAGGAGCTGGACGCCGCGCTCCACGACCGCGTTCCGCTCTATCACGGCAAGTTGCCCTTCGACGGCGGGCTGACCGAGCAGGTGCGCCAGGCCATGGAAGAGATGCTTGCCGCCAAAGGCATCAAGGCCACCGTCGCCGCCACGCCTTATACCGACCAGAAGCTGCATGAGGTCACAGCCATGAGCTACGCCATCGCCGCGCCGCCGGTGAAGTTGGGCGAGATTCATCTGGAAGGCGTCTCGCCAGAGCTGCAAGCTATAGTGAAACTCGTCGCGGATCGCACCAAGAGGACCGATTACGACACGGAAAATGCGGCGGGAAACATCGAACACGCATTTGCTTTGTTCTACTCCGATGAAGGCTATCCTGCCGTCAAAGTTCATGCCGAGCGGCTGGGCGATCCGGTCGTGAGCAGCGAGGCCATCGAGATCCCCTTCAACGTAATCGTCGAGGAGGGCCGCCATTACAAACTGGGTTCCATCCGAGAGCCGTCCGGCGAGCCGCTGACCATGGCGGAAATCAACAAAACCGCCGGAGTCGTGCCGAATACGGTTGAGAAGATCTCCGTCAAGGACGGAGTCACTCTTCGAACCGCTCTGGCCTTCGTCACCGGACAATACAAGTCCAAAGGCTACATGGATTGCGTTGTCACGCCGCGTCCGCAGTACGACGATGCGAACGGCATCGTCAATTACACCCTGGAGGTTCAGACGGGACCGGTTTATACGATGGGCAAGCTGACGATTGAAAACGGCGCGGCCGACCTGCGCGCCGCGATGCTGGCCGCCTGGAAGTTGCCCGAGGGCGCGGTCTTCAATGAAAGCGCGATTCAAACGTACTTTTATTCGCAGGGAAACACTCCGCTCGGACGCACCTTTGCCTCTGCCACTTGCCGCTTCAAGCTGACTCGGAATATCCAGACCCACACCATCGATGTCGCGCTACTGCTGGAAAAAAAGCACTGACGCCAGCTATCCTCATTCCATGCCCCACTCACTCGTCTTCGACCATATGTTTCTGTTGCCGCTTCCGATCCTGGAGAAGCTGCTTCGCCCGGTGATCGTCTACCTGGTGCTGGTACTCTTGCTGCGCCTCTTCGGCAAGCGCGAACTGGCCCAGCTCAACCCCTTCGACCTGGTGGTGCTTCTCTCGCTCTCCAACACCGTGCAGAACGCCATCATCGGCGACGACAACTCGGTGACCGGCGGCCTCATCGGCGCCTTCAGCCTACTGGCCATCAACTGGCTGGTGGTGCGCGTGCTCTTCCGCTCTCGCAAGCTCACCAGCGTGATCGAGGGCCGTGCGACGGTGCTCGTCAGCAACGGCCAGATCGACCAGCGCGCCCTCCAGCGCGAGTCGCTCAGCCGCGAGGAGCTGCTCGCCGTCATTCACCGCCAGGGCTTCGAGGATTTCGACCAGGTCCGCCGCTGCGAACTGGAGCCCAACGGCACGTTTTACGTCGAGGCCTTCGACCCCTCCGCCGCCGACAAGCGCCACGCCGAACTGCTTGCCCGCCTCGACGCTCTCACTCGCGAGGTCGCCGCGCTGCGCCCGCAGCCTGCGGGAGACTGATTCCCAACGACCGCCACTCCCCGGCAGACTAACGTCAAATCACTCCCACTCGATCGTCCCCGGCGGCTTCGAGGTAATGTCGTAGACCACGCGGTTGATCCCTCGCACCTCGTTCACAATCCGGCTGCTGATGCGCTTGAGCACCTCGTAGGGCAGCGGCGTCCAATCGGCCGTCATGCCGTCCTCCGAGTGCACCGCCCGCACCGCGCAGGTGTACGCGTAAGTCCGCTGGTCGCCCATCACGCCCACGCTCATTACCGGCAGCAGCACGGCAAAGCTCTGCCAGATCGACGAGTACAGCCCTGCCGCCTTGATCTCCGCCACTACAATCTCGTCCGCCTCCTGCAACAGCACCACCCGCTCCGGCGTCACCTCGCCCAGAATGCGCACCGCGAGGCCGGGCCCCGGAAATGGCTGCCGTCCCAGAATCTCTTCCGGCATCTGCAAGTCGCGCCCAATCCGCCGCACCTCGTCCTTGAACAGATCCCGCAGCGGCTCAATCAGCTTCAGCTTCATCCCCAGCGGCAGTCCGCCCACGTTGTGGTGGCTCTTGATGGTCTGGCTNNCTCGGTCCCTTCACGCTCGACGATTCGATCACGTCCGGGTAGAGCGTGCCTTGCACCAGCCACTCCACTCCGCCGGTCTCCTGGGCAATGCGCGTAGCCTCGTCGTCGAAGACGGCGATAAACTCCGCGCCAATCCGCTTCCGTTTCGTCTCGGGATCGCTCACACCCGCCAGCCGCTTGAGGAAGCGCTCGCTAGCGTCCACCGCCACAATCTTCAACCCCAGCCGGCCGCGCAGATTCTTCTGAACGTTGATGAATTCGTTCTTGCGCAGCACGCCGTTGTTGACGAAGATGCACGTCAGTTGATCCCCGATGGCCCGATGCACCAGCACCGCCGCTACCGACGAATCCACCCCCCCGCTCAGCCCGCAGATCACGTGCCCGCCGCCCACCTTCGCGCGGATCGCGGCGACAGTCGTTTCAATGAAGTGCGCCGCAGTCCAGTCGCCGCGCGCCCCGCAGATCGAAAATACAAAGTTCTTGATGATCTGCGGCCCCAGCGGCGTGTGGTGCACTTCGGGATGAAACTGCACCGCCCAGATGCGACGCTCCGCGCTTTCAAACCCTGCCAAAGCATTGGCCGTAACCGCCGTGCGATGAAAGCCCTCCGGCAGTTTCGCGGCCTCGTCGCCGTGGCTCATCCACACCGCCAGCGTGGGTGGCAGCCCCTGAAACAGCGCCGACTCTGCGTCCTCAATCACGACCTCCGCGTGCCCATATTCGCGCCGCGGCGCTCCCAGCACCTTGCCGCCCAGGTGGTGCACGATGAAGTGCAGCCCATAGCAGATGCCCAGCACCGGCACGCCCAGATCCAGCAGCTTCGGGTCAGCCGCCGGCGCGTCGGCATCGTAAACCGACGACGGCCCGCCGGAGAGGATGAGGCCGAGTGGCTTCAGCGCCACAATCTCGCCGAGAGGCGCGGTGCAGGGCAGCACCACGGAGAAGACGTTCTGTTCGCGAATCCGCCGCGCAATCAGTTGCGTATACTGCGAACCAAAATCGAGGATGACAATTGTCTGGGTGTCCACGCTTCAAGTGTGGCAGGGTCACGGGCGGGATGTAAAGAACGAATGGGCGGGTGTGCGGAATTGACTCGAACTGGATTGGTAAAAGGTCCATTTCTGACGGAATGGAAAGTAGAGTTACGCTAGTGTGTGCCCCTAAACTAAAATCTGCTTGTGTAAAAGCCCGACTAAGACTCAGCTAGCCTCAATAACACCGCAATATACTGGTTCGTCCCGGTGGTCGAGAATCGGAGAGTCTGTAGTATATGCTCCTGGGTGATGCGGCAGTTCCAGCAGCCGGCTCAGTTTTGAGATAATCCGCAGCCTGTTTAACCGGAAAGCGAAAGCAGGAGCGGACTACCAATCTGCTGCTCCGTCGGGAGGTTTTTGTGTTACTGTTGGTTTTATCTTAGTGTTTCTTGTTTTTATGCCCACGATTTCTCAAGCCGGCAAGGCGTTGCGCGGCGGCCTGCGCAAGCAGTACAACGTTCCCAAGCTCCGGCATGAGACCTCATCGGCATGAACAAGGCTGGCCAACCGCGGCAAACCTTCCCCTGCGCGATCGGGAAGGTTTTCCACAGGAGGTACGACAGAGTTACAACACCCGTTCGCGCTTAAACCGAGAGCGCTGGTCAGGTTCTGTCCTGTAGGTGAGGTTCAGGCATGAGCGATATACCGGTTCATGGACAGCCAGTCATCCTCCTTGGCGAGGAGTGCGACCGGGGAACACTGCGCGAAGAGAACCAGGACTCCGCCCTACATATCCGCATCGCCTTGGGCGATTTGCTGATCGTCGCCGACGGCATCGGCGAATCCGCGGGAGGGGCCACTGCATCGCGGATGGCGGTCGAGTATTTTTACGCGCACCTGGCTGCCCTGCCGCAGGACTACCCCGCCGACAACGCTCTCCGCGAGGCAGCGGCGCGCGCCAATGCAAGCATTGTGGTCGCAGCCAGAGCGCCGGACTCACCGCACCCGAGCATGGGTTCCACGGTGGTGGCAGCCCTGCTGCAACAGCACGGCGATATCACCAATGCCTGTATAGGCCACATCGGCAACAGCCGCGCTTACCTGATGCGCGCCGGACGCCTGCACCGCCTCACCACCGATCACTCCGCCGT
>PLPA01000121.1 GCA_003159355.1 Acidobacteriaceae bacterium
TCTGGAATTTTGCAAGAGGCTAATGGGGCACCCAGTGTTTACGTTGGGATAAAGTTATTTCCCAGGCTTTACCTTCGGATGAAGAATTCCCCCTTCAGAAAGGAAGGTTGTTGTGAAGAATCCAATGCAAGAGAAGTTACAGCCTCATCGTGAGATCGGGAGGCTGGATTTGAGCCGGCGAGCGTTGATGGTTGCGGCGGCGGGCGGGGCGGCCTTTTGGGCTTTACGCCGCGCGGCGCACCTTGATTTGCTGCCGGTCTCCGCCGCGAGCGCGCCGGGGACTGTGACGATTGTCGAGTTTGCCGCTGACGGCAGGAAGACTGGCAAGGGGCCGGTGGCGCGCATCGTCAAGTCCGACGCCGAGTGGAAGCGGCAACTCTCGCCGGTCTCCTATGAGGTGACGCGCCACGCCGGCACTGAGCGCGCCTATACCGGCGCCACCTGGAACCTGCACGAGCGCGGCATCTTCCGCTGCATCTGCTGCGATACGGCGCTGTTCAGCTCGGAGACCAAGTTCGAGTCGGGCACTGGCTGGCCGAGCTTCTGGCAGCCGATTGCGCGCGAGAACATCGCGGTTGCCAGCGACTCAAGCCAGGGGATGGAGCGCGACGCGGTCTCCTGCCGCCGCTGCGACGCGCATCAAGGGCACGTCTTCCCGGACGGACCTCCCCCGACCGGGTTGCGCTATTGCATGAATTCAGCGGCGATGCGGTTCGTCAAGCTGGGGTAAGCGGGCTTACTTGCCTTTGTAGTCCTGGAAGAGCTCGGGGAACTGCTGCTTTAGGGCTTCGATCTTGGGGCGGTCGCAGACCTGGATGTAGGGGTTGGAGGGGTTGTGCAGCGCGTAGTCCTGATGGTAGGACTCGGCGTCGTAAAAGCCCTTCAGCGGAACGACCTGGGTCACAATCGGCTTGGGAAAGACATGGGCGGCGTCCAACTGCGCAATGTAGGCAAGGCTGATCTTCTGTTGCTCCTCGCTCAGGTAGAAGATGGCGGAGCGATAGGATGTGCCGAAGTCCGGTCCCTGGCGATTGAGCTGGGTGGGGTCGTGGGCGACGGAGAAGAAGACGCGCAGAAGTTGGCCGTAGGTGATCTTCGAGGGGTCGTAGACGACGCGCACCGATTCGGCGTGGCCGGTGGTCTCGGTGGTGACTTGTGCGTAGGTCGCGGTCGAGGCCGAGCCGCCGGCGTAACCGGCGGTGGTGGCGAGCACGCCCTTGACGCGCTCGAAGACCGATTGCGTGCCCCAGAAGCAGCCGCCGGCGAAGACCGCCGTCTGCTTGCCGGGCGATGAGGCCAGCGGGGCGTCCTGCGCGGCGGGGGGGACGGGAGTCTTGGTGGCCGCGCGGCAACCGGCGGCGAAGAGCGTGGCGATCAGCAGGGCAAAGAGGGCACAGCGCAGAGCGAGTGGATGGGGCATGGGGAAGCTCCTGGGCCGCGTGCGTTCCTGTCCGGCAGTTATGAGATGCGTTTGGTAGGGAAAAGGATACGGGTTCGTGTGTTCGATCAGTGTGAGCGAGAGAACTCCACTAAATGTTTCCTTGACATTATGGGTGATTAGGACACGGAAGAGTCATGCTTGGAAAATGCATCAGTCCGCACGCCGCGAAGATAGCCCCAATTACAAAACATAAGAGTCCCAACAGAATAAATAAGTATGCTGTGTAGTGTCTCTTTCCAACAATCTGCCAGAGACATTCGCTGTTCGAATCGCATTGGGAAGCATTGCCATATTGCAGTTGGGTCAAGTAGGCAAAGATCATTGCAGGCACAGTCATCACGGCACCGAAGGTAAAACAGAGCAAAGCGATAATAAGCTGGTTTGAGCCAACCTTCATGTTTCCTATGAAAGTCAGAATAGATATCGATGCGGCCCCATTTAGTATGAAAAGTGATTTGACGCCTTCAAGGGCAAATTTCATACCCTCAGCCCAGTGCCATTTTGCTTCATCGCCAGGATTCATCGTTAATAATCCCCTTCATCGCATCTTAAATCGCAAATTGAATAGAGCAAGTTGAAGTCTATACCAACTCCATCCGCACCTTACGGCCGATGGCGGCGGCAGCTCTCTGTACAGTATCTAGCTGGACTTTATCGTTGTTTGGGTCGAGGAGGCGATTCAGGTGGGCGCGGCTGGTTCCCATGCGGCGGGCCATCTCGACTTTGGTGATTCCCTGGTCGCGCATGGCCTTTTCCACCTGCCAGGCCAAAACCCTCTTGATGGCGTAGTTCGTGGCATCCTCGAAGATTCCTTCTTCGCGCAGGAAATCATCCAAGGTAGAACCGATATGAGGATTGTTGTTCATAAATCGACCTCTTTCTGGCGCGTTCGAGCCAAATCCAATTCGCTTTGCGGGGTTTTCTGTGTCTTCTTGATGAATCCGTGCAGTAGAACCATCCGCCCTTGCGCGGCGCAGAAGATCACGCGAGCGATGCGGTTGCTGGAAAGGCTGCTGCGAAGCTCCCAAAGGCCTTCGCCAAGCGGTCGGCAAAGTGGCATTCCAATTGGCCAGCCAAGCTCCACCAGACGAAGGTCCCGGCCAAGACTTTGCCTATCCTCGGCTGGCAGGCTTTTCAGCCAATCCCGCACCAGATCTGCTCCCGCGCGAGAGCGGAAAAAATGAACTGCCAACCTCTTTGCGTCTTCGCTCAACGCACAAACCTCTCAGATGCAGTGTACCTCTAAAGATACATCGAGGCAAGTACGACTCTTGAAAAAGGCCTCGGACGAACGATTCTCAAATCCAACTGTCGCTCTGTACCCGCCAGCTCCCGCTAGGCCGTTCATTATCATCGGATGGAACCAATTCTGAAAATCTTTCGTACTAGCGCAATATGCAATGCGTGGGTACATTAAGCTGGAACGAGATGGGGTTGGCTTGGCCGGCCAGACGCCCTAGCGACCAGGACCGGTCGCTGAGGATCCCGGCCAAGCCATTCCGGCGCGACGTGGAAGTCCGGCGAGAAGCAGCCGGTGCTCTCCGGCCACAGCCGATTCTGGGAGGCGAAACCATTATGCAAGGCAGCGGTCACGATGGCCGTGCCACCCATCCCTCGGATGAAGGCCTGTCCGGGGCGGCTCCGGTGTTTGCGCCGGTTGCCCGCCTGGCGCGCGTGGAGGCAGCTTCTCTGGAGATCGACTGGTCCCAAATCGTACGGCAGTGCATGGCCGGGGATTCCGGCGCGTGGGCGGAGTTGGTGCGCGCGCAGCATAGGCGCGTCTACGGGCTTTGCTACCGCTTTACCGGCAACGCCACCGACGCCGAGGATCTGACCCAGGATGTATTCCTGAAGATTTACTCGAATCTGACCAGCTTTGATCTGACGCGGGGCAGCCTGCACGTGTGGATTACAACCATGACCCGCAATCTGCTGGTGGACAACTTCCGCCGGACACGCAACCAGCGGGCTACTTCTTCTTTGGATGACGGCTGGGAGTCGGCGGAAGATCTGAAGCCGATTGACCGGCTGACGGCTCGCGGACCTTCGCCGCACGAGTCGGCTGCGCAGAAGGAATTGGCGAAGATGGTGCAGGATGCGCTGGCGCGCGTCTCGGTGGAGCTGCGCGAGGCCGTCATTCTTCGTGATCTGCAAGATTTGGACTACAAGGAGATCGCCCAGGTGCTGGGCATTCCCGAAGGGACGGTCAAGTCCCGCATCAGCCGAGGCCGCGCGGAACTTGCGAGGCTGCTGGAACGTACTAAACGAGAGGTGATGTAAATGGCAGAGCGCACATTCATTCCGAGCTCCCCGGCCTGCGGGCAGTGGGAGACACTTTTGGCGGAGGCGCTGGACGGGCTGCTGAAGCCCGCCGACGAAGCGACCTTTTCTGCCCATATGGCCGCCTGCCCGGCCTGCTCGGCGCTCTTTGAAGAGGCGCGCCAGGGCCGCGAGTGGCTGGAGTTCCCTTCGACCGAGCCGGAGGTTCCCGCCGGGCTGCTGGATAAGATTCTGGCGAAGACGGGTCCGG
>PLPA01000225.1 GCA_003159355.1 Acidobacteriaceae bacterium
GAAATCTGATTGATCTTCATGATGTCCGCCTGTCGATGACACGTTTTGCTTTGCCCTGGCTGCGCTCCAGCGAATACGCCTCAACGAGCGAAACCTGGACGCGGATGCCGAGCACATGATCGAGCGCGGACTGAATTCTGGCTTGCAGTCCCTGCAACGCGCCGATCTGATCGTTGAACATATGCGGCGTGACTTCGACCCGCACTTCCATCTGATCCAAGCCCTGCTCGCGCGTCAGCACGATCTGATAATTCGGCAGCGTGCCTTCGATCTGCAAGAGCGCAGTCTCCACCTGCGATGGAAATACATTGACGCCGCGAATAATCAGCATGTCGTCGCTGCGCCGGCCGATGCGGCCCATGCGCCTGAGCGTGCGGCCGCACTCGCAACGGCCCGGCAGCAGCATGGTGATGTCGCGCGTGCGGTAGCGGATCATCGGCATCGCATGCTTGCTCAGCGTAGTCAGCACCAGCTCGCCTTCTGTCCCATCCGGCAGCGGCTTGCCCGATTCGGGATCAATAATCTCCGGATAGAAGTGATCCTCGAAGATGTGCAGGCCTTGATGGCGGCGGCATTCGCAGGCCACGCCCGGTCCGATAATCTCCGAGAGGCCGTAGATGTCGAAGGCTTCGATGCCGCTTTTGTTTTCGATGTGCTTGCGCATCGATTCGGTCCACGGCTCGGCGCCGAAGACTCCCGCGCGCAGCGGCAGTTGCTTCAAGTCCACGCCGAGTTCCGCGGCGCGATCGATCAGATGCAGAAAATACGTGGGCGTGCAGCAGATCGCCGTCACGCCAAAATCCTTCAATAGCATGATCTGCCGATCCGCGTTGCCGCCCGATGTGGGGACGACCGTCGCGCCCAGCGCTTCTGCTCCATAGTGCGTGCCCAGGCCGCCGGTGAAGAGGCCGTAACCATAGGCGTTCTGAAGAATGTCTCCGCGATGCAGCCCGCAGCCGGCAAAGCAGCGCACAATCACCGAGGTCCATACATTTACATCGTCACTGGTGTAAGCGACGACGATGGGCTTGCCGGTGGTTCCACTGGAGACGTGCAGACGGACCACGTCCTTCATGGGGCTGGCAAAAAGTCCAAAGGGATAGGTGGCGCGCAGATCAGACTTCACGGTAAAAGGCAGCTTGGCGATGTCGTCGAGGATGCGAATATCCTCGGGCACAAGGCCGCGCTCATCCATGCGGGAGCGGA
The DNA here is from genome assembly GCA_003159355.1 of Acidobacteriaceae bacterium. Lineage (GTDB taxonomy): Bacteria > Acidobacteriota > Terriglobia > Terriglobales > Acidobacteriaceae > Telmatobacter. The sequence continues at coordinate 1,207 of PLPA01000225.1, forward strand.
AGAGTTCGACATGATCCCAGGCGCGCGCAACCACGGCCTGCACACGCTGCAACTGCAACGCACGCAGCTCGGGGAGCGGGATGTAATCCGGCACGCTGGCGGGATGGCAGTCGGCAGCGCTGGTTTCAAGAATAGATTTCATCTTCATAGATTTCGCCTGAGGTAAAACGGCGGATGCCTTGTGGTTTTGAGTCTTGCGTACAGTTTACAGGATGAGCGGGATGGGAACCAGAGCGGCGCGCTGGCGCGGGGCGGATGAGAGCCGGCGCCGGACGGGGAGGGGATTTTGGCTTGGCGAACTGGTTCTTTCCGATTCGGTTGAGGTTTTATGGTAGAATGGTGGAAATATATGGTGGAAGGGTGGAATTTGATGGCAATCAACATCAAAAACCTTGAAGTTGAGACGCATATTCGTGAACTCGCGGCGCTGCGAGGGGTGAGCCTTGTGACCGCGGTGACTGAGGCTGTGGAGCGCGAGATCGAGCGAGAAAAGCAAAGCCAGCGCAGAAAAAAGCTCTTCGCGGATTGGCTGATGGAAATCAGCCGTGAGACTGGGCCGATGATGAATGACGGCAAGACCTCCAAGGAACTGTTGGATGAACTTTATGATCCGGAAACGGGGCTGCCGATATGATCGTTGACACCTCAGCCCTGATCGCAATTCTCAAGAATGAACCGGAAGCCGAAGCCTTTTCCGAGGTGATCGAGGCGGCAAAGGTGGTACGCATCTCCGCCGCATCTTATCTTGAGTCGAGGATTGTTGTGGGCCGGTACAAGGATCCGATCCTCATGGCCCGACTGGAAGAAATCCTCGAAAACCCCGGACTCCAGATCGAACCGGTAACCGCTGCGCAGGCAAAGATTGCGTGGGAGGCTTATCGCGACTTTGGCAAGGGTAGCGGCCACCCCTCTAACCTCAACTTCGGCGACTGCTTCACGTATGCGCTGGCCCGCGAGAAGCGCGAACCGGTGCTGTGGAAGGGCGATGATTTTGGGCATACGGATTTGCGGGCGGCGGTGTAACAGGAGTGAGTATCCAGGAATCTAGAAACGATATTCAGACATCTGTCTCTCAGAAAGGAATATCGTCATCGGATATTTCTGGCGCGGCGTATGCATCCTGTACTTCTCTTGTGATCCAATCGTCATCCCATCGAATGGCGCCTTGTGGCTGAATTCTTCCATCTTTATCGAATAGCTCGTCCCTAACCTTCAAGGATGCAACTTTGTTCTGAGACTTAAGCTCACGGGTCCAAATGGACAACTTTGGGTCGGTTGGGAAAGGCTCTTCTGTATATCCGAACGTTTCAAGCAGTTTATTAAGTTCTTCGCGAGTCTCAAAAAATGCCCGGAATGAGAAACCCATCACTTTGGCCAAACGCCGAAATGCGGGATGATTTGAAAGTACAATCTGCTCAAGAGCGTCAGATTGTGTCTCATTTTGTTCGCTTAGGTATTGCACAAGGCGGTCCAGAGTAGAGGCAGTCTGATCTAGCCTGAGTATGAGCGAAACCTCACGTGCTCTATCCTGTTCTTGAAGAAACCGCTGGAACATTCCAGCCCATTGTTCGCGCAGAAATTCTGTTATGTCTTCAGCAGTTTCAAATGGATGGACCGGATTATTCCTCGGAAGGCTGAGAATCTCTTCGATAAAGCCATATATCTCTATCCGATCTACATAATGGTATTTTATTCCTTCATTATTCTTGTTTTTCAAATATGTCTGATACTCTGTATGGACCCCCTTTTCAATAAAGATAAAGAGACTCTTTTCCCGATTAACTGCTGTTCGAATTTCAGACTGAGAAACGCTGTAGGCCGACTGTTGAGATTGTGAACCAAATCTACCGCCAATGACGGCAACTACTATGTCACAAGACTCAATCTCGCGATAGCAATATTCTTCCGGCTTCTGCTCTTTTCCGTATGGAATCTTTCCACTTTCATTTCGCACAGGATCATATCCCATCCGTCGAATAAAGGAATCCAGATCGGCGCGGATTTGCCTCAGGTCATAGAACGTCGAACTGATGAATACTCTCGGTCGTGCCATGATTAAGCTCTCCTCTTTCTGTGATTGGCCAGTTGCGGGAATTGTACCAGTTTTCTCCGAGACTGTGTTGCCCTTCGTATCTAACCTCTTCGATTAGCCTAAACTGTTTACGAGGAGCTTCCCCATGACCATCATCCGGCAGGAAGATTTTGTTGCCAGCGTTGCTGCGGCGTTGCAGTACATCAGCTACTACCACCCGGTGGATTACATTACCAGCCTGGCTAAGGCCTATGAGCGCGAGGAGTCGCCGGCGGCGCGGGATGCGATTGCGCAGATTCTCATCAATAGCCGGATGTGCGCCGAGGGGCACAGGCCCATCTGCCAGGATACGGGGATTGTGACGGCGTTTCTCAAGGTCGGGATGGATGTGACTATTGCTGCTGCTCCGGGCGAAGAGCGCAAGGACATTCAGACATTGGTGGATGAGGGCGTGCGGCAGGCTTATCTTGATCCGGACAACAAGCTGCGGGCTTCGATTCTAGCTGACCCGGCGGGTAAGCGGACCAACACCAAAGACAACACGCCGGCCTGCGTGACGGTGGAGCTGGTGAAGGGCGCGACGGTGGATGTGACGGTGGCGGCCAAGGGCGGAGGGTCGGAGGCCAAGGCCAAGTTCATCATGCTGGACCCGTCGGATTCGGTTGTGGATTGGGTGCTGAAGACGGTGCCGACGATGGGCGCGGGATGGTGTCCGCCGGGGATGCTGGGGATTGGGATTGGCGGCACGGCGGAGAAGGCGATGCTGCTGGCCAAGCAGTCGTTGATGGAGCCGATCAACATACAGGAGTTGAAGGCGCGGGGAGCGGCGACGCGCTGCGAGGAGTTGCGGCTGGAGTTGTACGACAAGGTCAACCGGCTGGGGATTGGCGCGCAGGGGCTGGGCGGGCTGACCACCGTGCTGGACGTGAAGGTGCTGGATTATCCGACGCACGCGGCCAATTTGCCGGTGGCGATGATTCCCAACTGCGCGGCGACGCGGCATGCACATTTTGTGCTGGACGGGAGCGGGCCGGTGTATCTGGACCCGCCGAATCTGGATAGCTGGCCGAAGCTGGAACATGATGTATCGACGGCGAGGCGCGTGAATTTGGACACGGTGACGCGCGCGGAGGCGGCGACCTGGAAGCCGGGAGAAGTGCTGCTGCTGACTGGGAAACTGCTGACCGGCCGCGACGCCGCGCATATCCGCTTGACGGCCATGCTGGACCGGGGCGAGAAGCTGCCGGTGGACTTCCGCGGGCGGTTCATCTACTACGTGGGGCCGGTGGACCCGGTGCGCGATGAGGTGATGGGGCCGGCGGGGCCGACGACGGCGACGCGCATGGACAAGTTCACGCGACAGATGCTGGCCGAGACGGGCCTGCTGGGCATGGTGGGCAAAGCCGAGCGCGGGCCGGCGGCGATTGAGGCGATCCGCGAGTTTGGCGCGGTCTATTTGATGGCGGTGGGCGGCGCGGCTTACCTGGTGTCGAAGGCTATTCACGGGGCGCGGGTGCTGGCCTTTGCCGACCTGGGGATGGAGGCGATTTATGAATTCGACGTGCGCGATATGCCGGTGACGGTGGCGGTGGACTCGCAAGGAACGAGCGTTCACCAGACCGGCCCGGCGGAGTGGCAGCGGCGCATCGCGGGAATTCCGATACTACAGTGAACAAGTGAAGAAGTGAACAAGTGAAGAAGTGAACAAGTGAATGAGTGAAC
>PLPA01000247.1 GCA_003159355.1 Acidobacteriaceae bacterium
AACTCCGACTTCAGCAAGGCTGTGCTGGCCGAGGAGTCGCTGCTTGTTGTCTTCGGCCCCGAATACAGCGGCGCGCAAGTCACGGAGTTGGTGGCGTGGGGGCTCAAGCGCGGTAATGTGCGCTTTGCCTTCCTCGGCGGCTATGCGAATTCGCGCGGCGCGGCGGATATGGGCCTCTTGCCAGACCTGCTTCCGGGCTATGTGCCGGTGACGGCTCCGGGCGCCTTTTCCGAGTATCCAGGCCTGCCTGCAACGCCCGGCAAGACGCTCAAGGAGATGAAGGAAGCGACGGCTAGCGGCGAACTGGGCGCATTGCTGATCGCCGGCGCTGATCCCGCGGCAAAGCTGAGACTGGATGCCGCGGCGCTGAAGAAGACCTTCGTCATCGTCGCGGATATCTTCCTCACCCAGACGGCGGCGCTGGCCGATGTCGTCTTCCCTGCCGCCAGCCTCTACGAGAAAAGCGGCACGGTGACCAACACCTTTGGCGACGTGCAATTGGTCAGCAAGGCCGCCGACCGCGCCGGGGTGAAGCCGGAGTTCGAGATTCTTGTTCGTCTCGCCGGAGCGATGGGCGTGGACGTGAAGACGCTTGTTCATTTTGGCCAGAGCGGCACGACGGCCGATCTTGGACAATCGCGCGGCGTGCAGGCCGGCGAGGCGGACCGCCATGCAGTCTGGTTGGCGGCTAACAACCTTGAGCCGAAGATGAGTCCCTTCGATCCGCTCGCGGTGCTGGACGAAATCGCCCGGCTGGTTCCGGGCTACGCGCCAAATCAAGCGAGACAGGATCGCGTGAATCTGTTGAGTGGCAACGATGTGCCAACCGAGCCGGGCTTTGTGCCGGTTACGGCATTGACCGAGCGGGGCGAGTTCTCACCCGTTCACGACGGATTGTTTACCTCCGGAACGCTGGGCGAACACAGCCCGGCGCTCAAGGAACTGAAAATGCATCAGGCGCGATTTGGCGGGCTGAAGGTGTTGTGAAACGACGAGGCTGAAGAGCAGTGACGATTTTGCAATTCATTCTGTGGAGCGTGCTCAAGGTAGCCGTGGTGACGGTGGTGATGCTGCTGGCCGTCGCCTACACCGTGCTGCTGGAGCGCAAGCTCGTCGGCCGCATCCAGAATCGCTGGGGGCCGAGCCGCGTAGGGCCCTTCGGCCTCTTGCAGCCGCTGGTCGATGGCGCGAAGTCGTTTCTCAAAGAGGACATCATTCCCACCGGCGTCTACCGTCCGCTCTATCTGATCGCTCCCATCCTCGCTCTGGGCTGCGCTCTGATCTCCATCGGCGTCGTCCCCTTCGGCGTGCCGGTTTCCATTGCCGGCAGCCCGCCGCTCTTTCAAATCGCCAATGTGAACATCGGCCTGCTGGTGATTCTCGCCGTCACCTCGATCGGCGTCTACGGCATTGCGCTGGCCGGATGGTCGTCGAACAGCAAGTATTCGCTGCTGGGCGCGTTGCGCTCCTCGGCGCAGTTGGTCAGCTACGAGCTGGCGCTGGGCCTTTCGCTGGTGGGCGTGGTCTTGCGCGCCGGATCGCTCAATTTGAGAGTGATTGTTGAGCAGCAGGCGACGCAGGGCATGCTCACATGGAATATCTTTGGCGGAGGCCAGATTTTCGCCTTCTTCATCTACCTGATGGCCGCCTACGCGGAGACCAACCGCTCCCCCTTCGACTTGCCCGAGGCGGAGAGCGAGCTGACCGGCGGCTATCACACCGAATACAGCTCGATGAAGTTCGCCATGTTCTTCATGGCCGAGTATGCCAACATGATTACGGTGGGTTGCGTGGCCACGCTGCTGTTTTTTGGCGGATGGACCAGCCCCTTCGGCGACCTGATTCCGCCCTTCGAGAATGTCTTTTTCGATGCCGGACTCTCCCTTTTCTGGTTTGTGCTCAAGGTTTTTGCTTTCCTCTTTTTGTATGTGTGGGTGCGCGGGACATTGCCGCGCTTTCGCTATGACCAACTCATGAACTTCGGCTGGCGCTGGCTGATGCCGCTGGCGATACTGAACATTGTGGCGACCAGCCTTTGGCTTGCGTACCGGTGATACGATGCACTTGATTTTGTTTATCGTCTTTGCGGGATTCTGTCTGGCTGGAGCCATCAACCTGCTCCTCCAGTCGCACCCCATCAACAGCGCCTTGTCGCTGATTGTGGTGATGGTCTCGCTGGCCGTGCTTTATCTGCTGCTGGGCGCGGAGTTTCTGGCCGCCGCGCAGGTTATCGTCTATGCCGGAGCCATCATGGTGCTCTTCACCTTCGTCATCATGCTGCTGAACGCATCGCGCGAGGAGCGAACGCTGGGCAGCCGCGCGGCTCTCCGTGTGGGCTTTCCCGCGGTCGTCGCGATTCTCGCCATCATCGCCACCGTGATTCTGCACACGCAGGGCCTGGGCGTGGCCCGGCTGAGCGACGGCATCACTTCGACGGAAGAGCTGAGCGCGGTGCTCTTCACCAAGCTGTTGCTGCCCTTCGAGGTCACCTCGGTGCTGATTCTCATCGCCATTCTGGGCGCGGTGGCGTTAGCCGGACATGATGAGAGAGAAAGGACGGGCGGAAAATGAATGCATTCTTTTCGCAGGAAGTCCCTCTCTCCTGGTATCTGCTGCTGAGCGCCATTCTGTTTTCGCTCGGCGTCGTCGGCTTTCTCATCAAGCGCAATCTGATTACCGTTTTCATGTCCATTGAACTGATGCTCAATGGCGTGAATCTTTCCTTTGTCACCTTCGCCCACCAGTGGCACGCGGTGAAGGGGCAGATCTTCGTTTTCTTCGTGATGATGGTGGCGGCGGCGGAGGCTGCCGTGGGCTTGGCCATCATCATCGCCGTCTTCCGCGCGCGCGCAACCCTGGCCGTCGACCGCATCGACCTGATGAAACTATGAACGCACCTCTCCATTTGTGGCTGATTCCGCTCTTGCCGTTCGCCGGATTCCTGATCAACGGAATCCTCGGCCGCCGACTGCCTAAGTGGATCGTGACGACGGTGGCTCTGCTGGCGCCGTTGGCGGCATTCGGCGTGGTGCTCAACGCGGCGCAGGGCTTCTTCGGAATTGGCGCGGCTGTCAGTTCCCTTCCCTACATCGAAACCTGCCCGCTGCCTTGGATCAACATTGCCGCACTGCACGTCGATTTCAGCTTCGTCCTCGATCAGCTTTCGCTGGTCATGCTCTTAGTCGTCACCGGCGTAGGCTTCCTGATTCACGTCTATTCTGTCGGCTACATGAACGACGACGAAGGCTACGCGCGCTACTTCTCGTACCTGAATCTCTTCCTCTTCTTCATGACGGTGCTGGTCCTCGCCGGCAATGCGCTGGTCATGTTTATCGGCTGGGAAGGCGTCGGCCTCGCCTCGTACCTGCTGATCGGCTTCTACTTCCAAAAGAAATCCGCGGCCGACGCGGGCAAGAAGGCCTTCATCGTCAATCGCATCGGCGACTTCGGCTTTCTCATCGCGATGTTTTTGCTCGTCGCCAACTTCGGCACGCTGACCTTCACGGAGATTGCTACCAAGCTCGGACAAGACCCCGGCTGGAACGGCGGCGTGGTCACTGTCATTGCGCTCTGCCTGATGATGGGCGCGGCGGGCAAGAGCGCGCAGCTTCCCCTCTATATCTGGCTGCCCGACGCGATGGAAGGCCCCACGCCGGTCTCCGCGCTGATCCACGCGGCCACCATGGTCACGGCCGGCGTTTACATGGTCGCCCGCACGCACGTTCTCTTCGACCATTCGCCCTTCGCGCTCGGCGTGGTGGCCACGGTCGGCGCGGCCACGGCCATCTTCGCGGCGACCATCGCCCTCGTGCAGAACGACATCAAGCGCGTGCTGGCCTACTC
>PLPA01000082.1:0-4569 GCA_003159355.1 Acidobacteriaceae bacterium
CTGGCCTCGGCCTTCCTGGATGGCGTGAATGCCGCCGCCGTGGCCCTGATGGCTACCGTGGCCCTCACCCTGGGCCGCGCCACTCTGCTGGACGGCTGGAGTTGGGCGCTGGCTCTGGCGAGCGTGGCGCTGCTGCTGCGCTTCCGGGTCAACGCCACCTGGCTGATTCTCGGCGGTGCGGCAATCGGCCTCTTGCTGCACGGAATTGCTTAAAGCGCATCGAAGTTTTCAATCAAAGCGGTAAGCGCTGATCGCTGCGCCCATCGGTTCATCCGAAAAAATACGCTTTCCTGGTCCGTCGCCTCCCGCTCCGGCCACCGCCATCAGCGGAATCAGATGCTCCTCGCGGGGATGCGCAAAAGTAGCAAACGGGGCTTCACGCCAATGGGTCAAGAGAGGGCTGCGCGTCGCGGCGGGCGACTCGACAGCGCTTGTCAACCAGGCATCAAAGGCGCGGGCGCGCTCCACGGTCTCCGGGCGAAGGTAGGCGCCCAGGTTGTGAAAGCTCATGCCGCTGCCCACGATCAGCACACCCTCCTCGCGCAGCGGAGTGAGCGCCCGCCCCGCGGCCAGATGCAGCGCCGGATCGAGAGATGCGGCCAGAGAGAGCGAAACCACGGGAATCCGCGCATCGGGAAAGGCCACCTTCAACGGCACAAAAACGCCGTGGTCGAAGCCCCGGTCTGCGTTCACCGCCGAGGGCAATCCAGTCTTGCCTAGCAACTCCGCCACCTGTTTGGCCAGATCCGGCGAACCGGGCGCGGGCCAGGTAAGTTGGTAGGTGTGCTCGGGGAAACCGGAATAGTCGAAGATCAGCTTGGGCGCTGTGGCCGCGTTGGCGGTGAAGGCCGGCTCCTCCCAGTGGCCGCTGACGACCACAATCGCTTTTGGCGGCGTGGGCAGCGTGGCCGCCAGCCCTTCCAGAAAGCTCCGAGTCCGGTTCCAAGTATCCGCCGGGCCCCAGCTCCAGTCCATAAAAAAGCAGGGGCCCCCGCCGTGGGGCAGAAAGATCGCGGGCTGGCGTTGCGGGATCGCAATCATCGGTCCTCCGAGCATCCCGGCCCGATTTGCCGGGCCGGAGAAATATTCGTTCAAACAACTATTCCTTGGATGCACCCGGATCTCCCGCGATTCAACCATTCAATCCCTACTTAAGGGGCGCGGCCAGCACGTAGACGTAGCCCTCGTTGTTCCCGTCGAGCAGGCTTGCTGGGTGGCTCTGGCTTTGGGCGTTACGCTGCTCTCCTGGCTCCTCCCGCGCCGCCTCGCTGGCCGTGGCGGGCTGCTTTAAGCCGCGCTTCAGCCGCGCTATACTCGGAGCATCTCCTCCGAGGCGTTGTTCCCTCCCGTTCCGCGGATCTTCGCCGCACCGGGATGCTTGCTTGAGCCGCCTCGCGGAGGGCAAACCCTGACTGTTAGATTCACGCGGAGAAACAGACTTTGACGATGCCGAATAAGCGCTGGCTCTACGCCCTCTGGCTGCTCTTCATCGGCTGCTTCGCCCTGCTGCACGCCTTTCATCTCAGTGCCGACTTTCCCAACCACACACCGTGGACCGGCGACTGGGCCAAGTACACCGACGAGGGCTGGTACGGCAACGCCGCCATCCGCGCCCACCTCTTCGGCAACTGGCATCTCGCGGGAGACCTTAACCCCGCACCAGCCTTGCCGGTGTGGCCGTTTCTCGAGTGGGTGCTCTTCTTCTTTACCGGAGTTTCCGTCCAGGCGGCGCGCGGGCTGGCCGCCGCCTTCTTCTTCTGCAATCTGCTGTTGAGTTACCTGCTGCTCCGCGCGACGGGGCCGCGCTGGACGGCGCTGCTGGCTGTGACTTTGATCGTTACCAGCCCCTTTCTCTATTGCTTCAGCCGGCTGGCCATTCTGGAGCCGCCACTGATTGCCTTCACGCTGACGGCGCTGAATCTTGCTGTCCGTCTCCCTCGGATGCGCCGCCCGCTGGCCGCTTCGGCCGCCATCGGCCTGCTCTTCACGCTGATGGTGCTTACCAAGACTACCGCTGTCTTTCTGCTGCCGGCGTTGATCTGGGCAATGGTCGTGCCATTCTGGCACACACGCCGGTCCGAGGCCTCTGCGGGCAGGTCTTCGTTCGTGGGGTGGAAGTTAGCCGCGCGCTGCGCCTTGTCCGCAGCCGCAGCCTTTGTCGTCGCCTTTGGCCTTTGGATGGCGCTGGTTATCCACTCGGGCTTCTTCGCCGACTACAAATATCTCTTCACGTCGAATCAATCCATAAAACCCAGGGAGCTTTTCTGGCCGTTCGTCAGCGTATGGTGGTCATTTCACGGCGGACTATGGGTGGACCACATTCTGATTCCGTTGGCCGGGCTGATCGTGTTGGGCGCGGCCTTGGCCTGGCGCAGTCCCGTGGGTCGCAAGCTGCTGTTCGACACGGTCTTCGGCGTTTCCGTCCTGGCCGTTGCAGGCGCCCTCTTCTTCATGGCCTGCCAGAACCATCCCCAGCCCCGCTACTTTGCCGTGGCGGCCTTCTTCTGCTTCTTCGTGGTGGCGCAGGGGGCGGGGGCGCTGCTGGATACGCCCAACGGTATTCGGCTGCCCCGCTCCCCGCAACGCATCTCCGGTTGGGCTGTGGTTGCGCTCGTCATTCTGGCCGCGGCCTTCAACGGCCTGCAGACCTTGAACTACGCCGCTCATACGGAGTACACCTTTGTCGATGCGGCCCGGCGGCTCACCCAGTACATCGATGCCCACCCCAACGGCAAGCGGCTCCTGGTCTCGTCCAGCGGCGACGAGATCACGCTCATCACCCGCCTGCCTGCCCTGTGCGACGATTTCGGCACGCAGGACCTGGCCTCGAAGCTGGCCCGCTACCAGCCCGGATGGTTCGCCGCCTGGAACGACCTCGACCCCGGCACCCTCGAGGACATCCACACACATTATTCGCTGGAACAGGCAGCCAGCTTCCGCGCCTTCGACGACACGGATCGCAACCTCCTGGTGCTCTTCAAGCTGCACCCGCTGCCCGGCGGTCAAGTGCGCAGTCCCGACCGGCAGAACCTGCAAATCCCGCTCCCCGGCGACAAGATCGACATCAATGTCGAGTAGCTGGACAGTGCCCCGGCGCTGCCGATTTGGATAATGTTTCCGCTCCATGAAGCCTCATCGGCACCGCTGTGACTGCAATCACTCGACACTGCTACTTTCGGGTGATAGCCTTTAAATGACCCTTTCCCGGAAATTTTTCATAGCTATTTCCGGTTCCGTTCGTGATCAACCATCAACATCCCGTTTGGAGGAATTGTGACTGCACAGTATTGGGTGTGTTTCTTTCTGGCCGTCAGCGCGCTTTCGCTCGTTGTGGCCTTTTTCTTTGCGCGCTTTGCCGCCGGAACCATCAAGGACGGCGCCGAGGCCCTCTTTAAGCGTCCGTTTAGAACAGTGGCGGCCCTCCTGGGCCTGCTGCTGCTTCCCACATTCGCCAGCGCGCAGGAATCTGCGGGCGGAGGCGAAGCCAACCTGATTCTGCCGGATTTGCGGTCCGTGCATTTCGTGAATTTCTTCGGCATGAACGGACATGACCTGCTGACGTGGGGATTGCTCTTCTGCGCCGGCGGCCTGTTGTTTGGCCTGGTGATCTATCAGAAGTTGAAGAACCTTCCGGTTCATCGCTCCATGCGCGAAATCTCCGAAATGATCTATGAGACCTGCAAAACGTATCTGATCACGCAAGGCAAGTTCATTCTTCTGCTCTGGGCCTTCATCGCGGTTATCATCTCGCTGTACTTCGGCTATCTGGCACCGGTGCCAAATAAACCGATCTGGGTTACGCTGCCGATCATTTTGTTGTTTTCGCTCATTGGCATCGCGGGCAGCTACGGGGTGGCGTGGTTTGGAATTCGCGTCAACACCTTCGCGAACTCACGGACGGCATTCGCGGGATTGCGCGGCAAACCCTATCTGATCTCTGAGATTCCACTGAAGGCTGGCATGAGCATCGGCATGTTGCTGATCTCGGTCGAGCTGCTCATCATGCTCTTCATCCTGTTGTTCATCCCGGCCGATTATGCGGGCCCCTGCTTCATTGGCTTCGCGATTGGCGAAAGCCTGGGCGCAGCGGCCCTGCGTATTGCCGGAGGCATCTTCACCAAGATCGCCGACATCGGCGCCGACCTGATGAAGATCGTATTCAAGATCAAGGAAGACGATGCGCGCAACCCGGGTGTCATCGCTGACTGTACCGGCGACAACGCGGGCGACTCCGTTGGACCCAGCGCCGACGGCTTTGAAACCTACGGTGTCACCGGCGTGGCCCTGATCACATTCATCTTGCTGGCGGTCCCAAATCCCACCACGCAAGCGCAACTGCTGGTCTGGATNNGTGGCCATGCTGGTCTCCAGTTCAGGCGCCTACTTCCTCAATGGCGCAATCGCCAAGGCGAAATACGGGAACTCGGATGAAATGGACTTTGAGGCGCCGTTGACCTCGCTGGTATGGATCACGTCCATCCTTTCCATCGCCCTGACCTACATCGTCTCGTACCTGATGATCCCCACCCTCGGTGACGGAACGCTGTGGTGGAAGCTGGCTTCCATCAT
>PLPA01000082.1:4610-4807 GCA_003159355.1 Acidobacteriaceae bacterium
TGGCTGGGATTGAGCATGGTCGCTCTCATGGGACTGGGCTATTTCTTCAGTAGCTTGGGTGGGTCCATGGATGTCATGATGCTCGCTCCTGCCGTTTTCGCCTTTGGCCTGGTCGCCTTCGGCTTCCTGGGCATGGGTCCGGTCACGATTGCTGTGGATTCCTACGGTCCGGTGACCGACAATGCTCAATCCGTCTA
>PLPA01000114.1 GCA_003159355.1 Acidobacteriaceae bacterium
TCCTTTGTGTTTTCGATATTGGCGCACTGCGTCGCGTTTGGATTGATATTTTTAGGCATCATCTCCGCACCCAAGGTCAAGGTCCAGATTGCCGTGCAGCGCTATGAGGTGCGGCATCTGGATCTGCACACGCTGGAATCCGAGATGCAGCGGGCCAGAAGCGAATTCAGAGAAGAAGTCAAGGCGCCCCGCGCGCCTTCTCATGCGCAAGCGCCCGCAAAAGCGCAAGCGTCTCCACCGGCCGCCAGCCCGGAGGCGCCGCCGCCGGCTTTGCGGATGGTTGTGCAAGCTCCGCGGGGAGCGCAGACGCTGGTGCAGCCGGATATCCCCAAGCCTCTGGCGCTCAATGTGGAAATCCCGCTGCCGACGGTCGTGATTTGGGCGGGGAAGAAGACTGTGGTCAAGACCATCGTTCCGCCCCTGCCGGAAAAGCCGGTGGTGGCCGAAGTCAAGCCTTCCACCCAGTTGCCCAATAAGGAGCTGAAACTGGCGGAGGCCGCCATTCCCGCCGTCACTCTGCCGGTGGTGCATCCTCAGCCGATCCTTCCCAGCACCACAACGCCGCTGGTGGTTACCGGGCCCAAGCCCACGCCGCCGGCGCCGATCACTACCGCGCAAGGCTCCTCGCTGCCGACGCCCGCCGCGGTGATGTCGCTCTCCGAACATCGCATGGCGAATGGAGCGGTCACGCTGCCTCCCGTGAACTCGTCGGTTGCCACGCCTTCGCCCGGAGAGATTGCCCCCGCGCAGGCAAAGAACACCACGCCCGCAGGGCATGGAAGCCAGTCCGATAAACCAGTCGAGAAGCCGGCCAATAAGTCCGTGGGAAAATCCGCCGGCAATGCAGCCGGAAAGCCGGCCGATAAGGCAGTTGGCAAGGCAGCCGATAAGTCCACTGACAAGGCAGTTGGCAAGGCCGCGGCGAAACCGGATTCCGCCAAAGCCTCTGACTCGCCCAACTCCGCCAAATCCGCCCAGGGATCCAATGCGGGTTCCGCGCAAAAGACATCCGCGCAAACCGGCTACGGGATCGTCAACACGCCTACAGGCGCTCACATTACGAGGCCGAAGGAAGGACAATTCGGTTCCGTGGTGATAGGCTCCTCGCTCACGGAAAAGTATCCGGAGACGGCCGAGCTATGGAGCGGACGGCTGTCCTACACCGTCTATCTTCCCGTCGGCCTGGCCAAGAGCTGGATTCTGCAGTACTCGCTTTCGCGCGCCGACAGCGCCGCGGGCGCGACCACGCGCGCAGAGGCGCCCTGGCCCTATAACATCGTGCGCCCCAACATCGCTCCCGGAACAATAGACGCCGATGCCCTCATGATTCACGGCTTTGTCAATCAGGCGGGCCGTTTCGAGGCGCTCTCCATCGCCTTTCCGCCTGACTTCGCGCAAGCCCAGTTTGTCCTCAATGCGCTCAATCAGTGGGAGTTCAGGCCAGCCACGCAGAATGGGCAAAATGTCAAGGTGGAAGTCCTGCTCATCATTCCCGACGTGGAGGAATAAAGCCCGCATCCCGGCCAGGTCCAATGAGCGGACTTGCCGGGATGCGGGCTTTATTCGTTTTCAGGTTCTGCCGCTAATTGGCGGTGTTGGGAATCAGCCGCGGTTTACCTATCGTCGCCTGGATCGACTGATAGATGGACACGATGCTCGTTGCCGTATGGTCCGAGTTCGGGTCCACACATGTATTGGGCGCGCCCGACGGGTAATAGGAGTAGAAGTACTTCGGGTCTGAGGCGGTATCCTCCATCTCCACGCATGGAGTTAGCGCACCGAGCGAGCTGAAGGCCACATTCAAAGTCTGCCCGGAATAATCGGTGAGGGGACGCAGCGTCACATCGGTAAAATCTGCCGCACTGCCTCCAGTCGAGCATTCACTCGCCGTCGACGCGCCGTATGCGATCGAGTAGACTCTGGTTCCCACACTCTTGGCGTACATGCCCGCGGCGATGGTCTGCTGGCACTCATCCAGGAAGTCCGGATAAAGCCCGGTATTCGCAACGGCCACCCCACCAACCGCCATAGCGAGCGGAGATGATAAATTAGCAGCGATCTTCGCGGTAGCATAAGCAAGCGGCGTCTGCGGTGTCGTATTCAAATTACTGTATCCCCCCGGACATGCTAATGAGCCAGCCGTACCAGGTGTTGCACTACAAATGCTCGTAGTCGGAATGGTGGCGGGCGTAGGATAGTTATAACCTGCAAAATTCCCTGTCCAGGGCGCTCTTGTTGTGTACTGATAAGTAGCCGGCCCATTCTGCGTGACCAGGCCTTGCGGGAAGTAGATCCACTGCGTGTTCACTCCGCCATCGGATTGTATGATGATGGCGTTCTGCGTAGTGACCCCCTTGCTGGTCATCAAATTCTTCTCGGCAATCAGGGCCGAGTTCGCCGCATAGATGACGCTCGCCAGGTAGGTAGTGCCCTCGCCGACTTGCGTCGTGTTGACAATTACGCCATTCGGCGAGGGCACTGTTGCGCTATGATCGTCGGCCGACGATCCCCCAACCACCCCAGGGCCCCCGGCGGCCGGAGGCGTAACCGCGCCGTTAAGAGAATTTTCGTCCGGATCGAGTAGCATGCATCCTGTTTTCGAGCCGCTGGTGCCTGTATAACCGATTCCCTGCACCAGCGAGGAAGCGGGATTCAATCCGCTGTTAGTGCTGGGATCGTAATAGTCGCTCACAAAACCATTCGCATCCGCATCGCTGGCCCCGTAGGTAAGCTCGTAGCTCGCGACTAATATCCCTGTCTTTTGCGTAGTAGCGGTCAACGGAATTGTATATTGATACTCAAGCGGCACGTAGGAGGTGGCCGTCGGCAAGGGCAGGGTGAGAATCGTAAACGGCTGGGGCTCGACATACGACGCGCCGCTGCACGCATTGACGG
>PLPA01000292.1 GCA_003159355.1 Acidobacteriaceae bacterium
GGCTCTGCCGGGGGTATTGACAACCGCGTCCGAATACAAAATCCAGTATTTTTTTGCGCACGGATGGAATTTTGGCGAGGGACAGTTCTTGACGAACACAAGAAAGCTCCCGAGCTGGAAATCCTCGGGACTTTCGGTTTGCAGAGGGAAGATTCAGGATTTGCGGAAGGGGCGTCCCTTTACGATGCCTACGCCTTCCCGGATGGTGACAAGCTGACCGGCGACAAGTGCGGGGTACTTCTCGACGAGTCCAAGGGGCCAATGAATCTCAATGTCGACGGTTGTCGCAGCGCCGAGGCCAAAGTGCAGACGGGGATCGCTGGCGGAAAGATAACTGGATTGACTCAGTACCTCCTGCGCCTGCACCTTGCCGCTGTAGCGAGCCAGTACGCGCGCCCCGATGGCGCTGCGGTTGCTCTTCACTCCCTCAAGACGGATTTTGATCCAGCGGTTGCCGGCAGGAGCGTCGTTGCGCAACAGCGACGGCGGCTCATTGACGTTCATGATCAGGGCATCCATATCGCCGTCGTTGTCGAAGTCGCCAAATGCAAGGCCGCGGCCGCAGTGACGGGCAACGATACCGGGACCGGCCTCCGACCCCATCTCGGCGAAGGTGCCGTCGCCCCGGTTGCGAAAGAGGATGCGGGGAGTGCGCAGAGCGTACTTGGGCGAGAGGCGATCCAGCTCAGGATAGACGGAACCGGTGGTGATGAGGATGTCCGGGTAGCCGTCGTTGTCGAAGTCGACCAAACCTGCGCCGAAGCAGGTGTAGCGAGTTTCGTGATTGAGACCAGCCTGAGTCGTTACGTCGTCGAAATTGCCTTTGCCGTCGTTGCAATAAATGCCAGGGGCTTGATCGATGAAGTGGGTCTTGACCAGGTCAGTGTGTCCGTCGAGATTGTAGTCGCCGACGCCAACGCCCATGCCGCCCATCTGGCGGCCATCGGCGCTGAGAGCAATGCCGCGAATCAAGGCTTCTTCGCGAAAGGTCCCGTCATGGTTGTTCATCAGCAATAAGGATGGCGAGGAGTCGCAAGCGACGAAAATATCCGGCCATCCGTCCTCATCCGCGTCGAAGCTGGTTGCAGTCAGGCAGTACGATCCGCGAAAACCGCCGACTCCGGACTCCTTCGACACGTCTGTAAATGTGCCGTCGCCATTGTTGCGATAGAGATAGTTCTGGGCCTTGGGCAGACCGTTGGGACCGCAGTAGACCGGCACGTTTTCATAATTGCAGTTGACCACCGAGAGCGAGGGCCTGGGCGCGGTGGCCAGGTCGATCTCAAGATAATTGGCGACGAAGAGATCAAGCAGGCCGTCGCGGTTGTAATCGACGAAAGTGCATCCGCTGCTGAAGCGCATCTTGGGGTGAAGCAGCCCAGCTTTCTCGGTCACATTGGTGAAGGTGCCATCGCCGTTGTTGCGATAGAGGCGATTTTGGCCGTAATAGGTGAGAAAGAGATCCTCGAAGCCGTCGTTGTTGTAGTCCCCAACGCAAACGCCCTGCGCCCATCCGATATCGACCAAGCCCGCCTTGACGGTGACGTCCGTGAATGTGCCGTCGCGGTTGTTCTTGTAGAGACGATTGGTGGCGCCGGCTGGGGTGTTCTCAAGTCTCTGGCTGCTGAGGATGAAGATGTCCATCCATCCGTCGTTGTCGTAGTCGAAGAAGGCGCAGCCGGTTGCCATGGACTCGACGATATAGGTGAAGCTATCCTGCTCGCCGCATATAGTAGGCTCAGTCAGACCGGCGGCGTGTGCCACGTCTACGAAGCGCGAGAAGGGCTTTGTCGATCCCGGCGCAGCGTTGAGCTTGCCGGAGAGCAAAGAGCTGAGGACTGCAGCAGGGATGGTCCGCAACAGTTCGCGGCGAGTCCAGGGGCTAAATGACTTGTTGCTCATGACTGCTACCATCCTCCGGAATCGGCGGCGCCGCCCAGGTTAGTGTTGTGCCTGACCGGCGACCAGGTTCTTGCGGAGTTCAAGCCCCTGGCTGTTGCTTGGATCGATCTTGAGCGCGCTATCGACGGCTTGCAGTGCATCGGGAATGCGGGACTCCGTGGCCAATGTGGCGGCAAGAGCAATCCACGCCTGTACGTAGCCGGGAGAGGCTTTCGCAGCCAGCCGGAACTGCTGCTCGGCGCCGCCTGTGTCGCCACTGCGAGAGTCCAGGATGCCGAGCTGATATCGGGCCAGGGCAAAGTTGGGATCGATCTTTACAGCTTGTTCGAGCGCGATTCGTTCACCTTCCGTGTCGTTGAGGTCGTTCAGGACAAGTGCCAACTGAAAGGGCAATCCTGCGTTGTCAGGCAGCGTCGCGATCGCCTCCCGGTAGAGCGCGGCGGCTTTTCGCTTGTCGCCCGCCCGCGCTGCCTCCGCTGCCTGCGTGGATTTCTGCGCAGCGATGGTGTGGTCGGATTTATCCTTCACTTCTTTCTGGTAGAGAACCAGTTGTTGCTGTGCCGCATCGGTTTCGCCCAGTTTGCGCAAAACCTTGGCCAGTTCGAAGCGGCTCTCGGGCTCGGTCGGATCGAGCTCGATTGCCTTTTGCAATTGTCCTTTGGCGCCTGCGTTGTCTTGGAGTTGCTCCAAGGTGTAGCCGAGGTTGTAGCGCGTGCTGTAGTGGTTGGGATTGAGCTTTGCCGCTTCTTCGAGGTGCTTGCGCGCGGCGGTAAAGTCGCCGGCAGTACGTTCCAACACGCCGTTCAAATAGAGAAAATCTGCATCGTGCGGGGTCTGTGCTAGAAGTTTGCGAGCCAGGGGCACGGCGGTCTGGTTCTCTGCATTGAAGACCAGCACGTGCAGATAAATGCGCTGGGCCTCGATATCGTGGGGATTGCGGCCGGCCAGTTGCTCTGCAACCCTGGTGGCATCTTCAAAGCGCGACAGCTTGACGTAAGTAGACACGAGCGACGACGTGAGCGCTGCCGAGTTGGGATAAGTCTTCATCCCCTCAGTCAATACTCTTGCAGCGTCGTTGAACTGCCCGGTTCTTCTGTAAGCCGTGGCCAGATCGAGTGTGAGATTCTCATCGAGCTGGGTGTCGGTGAGCTGGGCGATGACGGTCTCATTGTCGCCTGCGTCGAGAAGGATTTTGGCGATTCCATCCAACGCCATCTTGGAGTTGGAGTCGATCCTGAGCGCTGCTTGCCACTCGACGAAAGCCTCCTTGCTGCGGCCCAGTCCAGCTAAGGATGAGGCAAGCAAAAGATGCGTTTTTTCTTCTTTGGGATGCTGCTCGACCGAATGCTGAAGGGGGGCAACGGACTCTTCCAGCTTTCCGGCAGTGTAGAGGCTCAATCCGAGGAGATAAGGGAGGCGAGGCGAATTGGGTTTCAGCTTGAGTCCAGCTTGAAAGGCCTGAGCGGCGCATTCGGATTTGCTGTTCTCACCGAACCAAATGCCCAAAGCCTCATAGGCGTCGGCATCCGGGTGGGAGTGCACTCGCGCCTCCAAGGGCGCGGGACCGACGCAAGAAGCGGACCAAAGAGGTTGCGAGATGGCCAGAGCCACAGTGCCTGCAAAGGCCAGAACTCTCAACCGGCGACCGACGAAATATGAATGGTGGAACATGCTCATTCGCTCCTCGTACCAGTAAGCCGCGTGGCCCTGCACATAGAACCCAAGGGTTGAGCATATAGGGTGGCTTCAACACTGGCAAGGCAGGGCAGGACGATCTAGAGAGGATGCGTTGCCACCGCCCATACTCCGGAACCTGGCTCTATCAGGCGAGATAAGTTTTCACCGTCACTCCGTACTTGGGAATACCCGAGAGATATTCGGGCACTTTGATTGTCAGGCCGTTCTGCGTCTGCTTCCACTCTTGAACTTGCCGCGCCCCCAGTATCTCGACCTTCTCGATTCTCCCTGGAGAGCTTGCACTCGAAAGCCCGAGTGCTTGAATGGTCGTTTCTTGGCCGGGATGTCCAAGCAGCATGGCATAGATCACGCGGTTGTTCTTGGTCCGCGTGAATCGCACGTCCTTGGCTCCGAGATTGGCAACAGTAGTGCCGTTAAACGCACCGGCCGAAACCTTGGTGGGCCCTTCGCCGAAGATCTTCCAGGGGCGAGTCTCATAGATCGCCTCCGAGTTGACGCTCATCCACGCGGTGATCTGGTCAAGGACTGCAATCTCCTTGGAGTCAATGGTTCCATCCGGCTTGCCTGGAACATTGAGCACAAAGACTCCGTTTTTGCTGACGGTGTCGATAAGCCAGTGAATCACATCACGCGGATGCAGATATCCGCCGAATTCGCCGGGTTGATCATTAAGATCTCGATCGTAGTGCCAGTTTCCGAGGCAGGTTTCCGACTGCCAGACATAGGGCATGATTTCGCTGGTGAGGCCGCGCTCGCAATCGTGAACAACCCCTTTGACCAGGTGAGCCGGCACGTTCTTGATGTTGGCGACGACGTCCACTTTGCCACCCCGATTGAGGAGGCTGCGATTGTAAAAATAGGCGGCTATATTCATTCCCGCCCAGCCAAGGGGGAACATGGAATTGTCAAAATAGAGGATGTCTGGATCGTGCTGGTCGATGAGGTCGCGCGTTCTATCGTAAAAATGCTTTACGTAGGAGGGATCCGGCAGGGCATCCGCGGGGTGCTTGGGGCCGTAAAGCATTTGAGGATCGTATCCGTTCCACCACTCTTGCTGACTTTGAATATGCGTCAGCGAACCATCGTATGGAACACCGGCCTGCGGCCCTTGCTTGTCAGCCCCATGCGAGGGCTCTAACCACCACCAGTTTCTCGCCTGGTGAACCGTTACGCCAAAGCGCAGCCCCCGATCCCTCGCCGACTTGGCCCAGGTTCCGACTACATCACGGTGCGGCCCGATCCTCCCAGCGTTCCATGGCTGATGTTTTGAGTCCCAGCAATCAAAGCCATCATGATGGTTTGCCAGAGCGAAGAAGAAGCGAGCGCCCGCTTTCTTATACCGGTCGATAAGCTCATCTGGCTGCCAGTTCAGAAGTGTCCATTGAGGGCACAGATCCTTGTATCCAAAACGGGATGGATGTCCGTAGTGTTCGAGGTGGTATTTGTACTGCTCCGACCCTTCCAAGTACATGTTCCGTGCGTACCAGTCTCCCTTTTCGGGAACACATTGCGGGCTCCAGTGGGCCCATATTCCGAACTTGGCGTCTTGGTACCATTCGGGAGCTTCGTACTGCAAAAGGGAGTCCCAGGTTGCATCGTATGGGCCAGTGCCATTCAGCCCAGATATCGGTGCCTTCATAGCAACGCCATCCCAGGAATCTGGAACTCCAGGGAGCTTCTCAGGAGCCCCCCAAGTATCCGCTTTCCATGACGCGGGATCCAGCTTCTCAGTGACAATTCGATCTTTTGAAACGACTGAGAAGTTCCGCTCAGATTCCGGAAGCGCACAGAACTGAGCATAGCCGAGACTCTCGGTTCCGTAAGCATTGGCGGGCTGAGACCTCGCCCAAGCACGTGAAGTGACAATTGCTGTTGCAGCTCCCCCAAACACCTTGCAGAATTCTCGACGACGCATTTCTTTATCAGCCTCCCGGAGTTGGGAATTACGCGACTTCCCGTGGCGGGCAAATGTCGGTTACGAATGGTTGCGATTCGATACGGAAAAGTTAGAGCAGTATCAAGATAGAT
>PLPA01000119.1 GCA_003159355.1 Acidobacteriaceae bacterium
AGCTAGCATGATATTGCTCTAGCCCGCATTTCTCACCACAGCCTGCCGACCGTCGTCGTCGGGCATTTTCTCGCTGCACTTCTGCAGATTTACGCCGGTTGCCTTCCTTGCAGCGGTTTTCCGGGCGGTGTTTTGAGCGCAGTTTGTGCGGTTGCAGGTTTTTGCGCATGGCTCCGCCCGACGAGCCTGCTCTGAGTGTGGAAGTCGAAGTTGGCAACTGCATTCGTGGCTTCAACAACGCAACGCGCGCCAGGCCTCGACGTAAATTTCTTTCCACGGGCATCGACCGCAGCGGATGCTCGACGCGGTCTGCAGCGCGCTTGTCGGTGAAGCAGCCCGCGAGGCGGAGCAGGTTGATTTTGCGCTCGGCTTCGCGCAGCAGCAACGCGCCGCCGTCGCTGGTAATCTGGCCGCCCGTGAAACCCGCCTCCACGCGACGCGAAAAATGTGCTTCAAATGCGAACGATTCTTGGTTACACTCTGTCATGGATAAGGTCTCCGGCTGGGTGTGAAAACTACTTCTGTCAAAGCAGTTATGACACACAATCGAAGGCCTTTCCAGCTATTTGTTGAATGTTTCTAAAACTCGATACTGACGCTGTGGTGAGAAATGCGGGCTAGGGCTTGTTGACAGGGTCGATTATCGCCGGCCAGACGGCGGCGCGGCCGTAGATCCGCGGACGACAAGGCTGGTGGAAACCAGGAATTCGCGCTGCATCTTGGGGTTGCCGGCTTCTTCGACCTGCTGGCGAAGGGCCTCGAAAGCCGCTTGCGCCAGATCGAAGCGGGATAGGCGGACGGTGGTGAGCGGCGGCAGCGTGAACTCGGCAAAGTCGATGTCGTCCAGGCCGATGACCGAGAGGTCGTCAGGCACACGCAAGCCCTCTATGAAGGCGGCTCGCAGCACACCGATAGCGGTCACATCGTTCGAACAGAGGATGGCAGTGGGGCGAGTGGAGAGATTCTGCAACTTTCCATAGCCCTCCACGCCGCCCTTGAGCGTGTGGTCGCACTCGATCACCCAACTTGGCTCGATAGCGACTCCACTAGCCTGCATCGCCGAGCGATAATCGTTTTCGCGGGTGATGGCCGAGTGCAGCTTGTGTGGCCCAGCGAGAAAGGCAATCTTGGAGTGGCCCAGTTCAACCAGGTGCCTGATGGCTGCGTGAATACCGGTGCTGTAGTCCAACAGGATGGTGCTGACTTTTGCCTCTTCCAGACGAAACTCGGCAAGCACCATTGGAATGTCGCGATGCACCAGATCGTCAAGGACCGGCTCTTCCGCACCAAAACAGAGTACGGCCACACCCTCCACCTTGCGCTCCAACATGCGGCGGACGCAGTTGGCCAAAATGGCTGGGTCGCTATTCGAGGAACTGATCAGGATCTCGTATCCGTTGGCGATCGCGACCTCTTCAAAACTCTGGATCAGTTCGGGGAAGAAAGGGTTGGTAATGTTTTCAACGATGATGCCGAAAAGACGGCTGCGACCGGAAACGAGGGCGCGCGCCTGGGAATTTGGAAAGTAATTCAACTGCTCGATCGCCTGCCAGACACGCTTGGAAAGACGCTCCCTCACTGCCGAAGAGCCGCTGATCGTTCGCGAGACGGTGGCGATGGAGACCTCTGCGAGGGCTGCGACGGTGCGTATATCAGGCGTCTTGACAACTGCTTTGCGCGTAGCTTTTCGAACCACGAACCGTTTCTTTTCCATACGGGATTAGTATGAGCCGGAATTTCCATTTTGCTTTCCCGGCTACTTCATTATACCGGCAGTTGTCGCTGCTGCAATCTTTTTCTGCATTCGTTCCAGAGCCAAAGAACCGGACGCGCCCGGGAGAGCCTTTGCCAGAACCAAAAGGCCATGATTTGCGCCATTTAGAGGCGATTTCTCAGGCCGTCCAAAGCCTACGAAATAACATTTCATCTTCAGGTCCTCGTTGCGCCGGCGTGCCTAAAGCCTGGCTGTGGATAGGCGCAAGTCCGCTTGCGACACGCCAATGCTGGGGCGAACCCCAGTGTGTCCTGAGAAACGCCACGTAGAATGAATTCTGGATTGTAGCCAAATTACCAGAGCAAGCCGGCAGCTTCCGAGAGAAGGCTTTCGTGCCGCCCGCTGATCAGAGTTGCAAGTCGGTCGAATGTTTCGAGCGCATCCATAGCTTCTTGCTCAGTCTCGGCAGGCGGAAGATCGAAGCTCTTCTCGATGTCATGCCCGAAGTTGCTCAGACGATCAATCAGCTTCGTATATTCCTTGACCGTCGTATCCACGTCGATGTCCAATTTGTCTCGAACGAAGTCGTCGTGAAGCGGACCTTGAACCGCGAACTTTGCGCGTTGCGCTCGCGTGACCCCATTCTTTTCACGAAGTTCAGTATTTTGCACGAACCACTCGCATTGCCTGACCTGCTCCTTGGGTGCAAGATGCTCTAGCCAGATGCGGCCGAGTTCGCGCATGGCGAATGCAAAATTATTGAAACGCAGCGGGTTGTTCTCCGAATCGAACCCTTGGACCGCCGCGTCGAATATCCTGTGCTCGATCTCGACTTTGAAATGTTGCCGAACTTCATTGGTCAGACTTTCCTCTGCGAGTCTCATATGGACTTGTCACCCTGTAAATATCCCCCGGCAGAGCCGGGGGCTTTACGGTGTGAGCCGCTCAAAGCGGCTTGAGCGGGGTCGCTAACGCGGCCCCGACGTGATTGAGACCGCCTTTCGGCGGCTACTTCCACATCTTCAGTTGGTCCAGACGCTTGTCCTCAACTTCCTGATTGCGGATATATTCGCGGATCACCGTTTCGTCGCGTCCCACGGTTGACACGAAATAGCCGCGCGCCCAGAAATGCTGACCAGCGAAATTCTGCTTGTGCTCGCCATAGGTCCGGGCCAGATGAATCGCGCTCTTACCCTTGATGAAGCCCACCACTTCAGACACCGCATACTTGGGCGGAATCGAAAGCAGCATGTGCACATGGTCGGGCATCAGATGGCCTTCCAAAACCCGGCTCTCCTTCTGCTCGGCCAAACGCCGGAACACTTCGCCCAAGTGCTGCCGCAGCCCTTCATACAGCACTCTGCGACGACATTTGGGGATGAATGATACGTGGTATTTGCACTCCCATACGGAGTGGCTTAAACTCTCCAATTGGTCCATCCGGTTTCTCCTTGACGTGTGCTTTGGTCGGCTCACATCTGGAGTTTCTTGGATGGACTCCCGTAAATGTCAAACTGCTACTGCCACCCCGGCAGAGCCGGGGGATCTCCTCTCCCTTTAGAATAAGGCTTTAATGCAGCTTCAGATTATTCGTAAGTCGCCAAGGCTCCGCCGATCAGCTTCCGCGGAATTCTGGGTTTACGCCAACAGCCCTGTTGACTCAGGGAGCATCCCTCGATGGCAGGTGGTCGTCGGTGAGTTCACCGGCGATTTGCCGTCAAACGAGAATCATATCCAGCGACATGGGCGTTTATGAGGATCTACTGGCGAACACGCAAAACACAAACTCCTGTTTCGGCGGCGGTAGTCGCTCGGGCGTGACTTCTCACTGAGAGCGGATGGAAGACCGATCGTTGACGAAGCGGACGTGGTCCTGCCAACGATGCCACACAGATCGGTACTCAGCCAAACCCTAGGGGCCTTTCGGCAGCTCCATATTGTGCCAAATTTCAATCAGCCACGTGTCGTGATCCCGGACAGCGACCCATGAAAGGATGCCCGTCCGAGTTCCCCAGGGCGAACCATCAGGTGCTATTGCTCCTTCCTGTTGCCAGCGCACATCGACAGCAGCCACGTCTGACGTCACCATCCGGATACTGGTGTTCAGTACTGTGAGGCGCGCATGGTAGAACGACGGAGTATTCGGAAAACGAGTTGGAGAGAATAACCGTGCGTGGAAAGCTTCAATGGCGGTTCGGCCTTTTACGAATGTCCCGACTGGGTTGGTGAACTCCCCATCCTCGGTAAAGCAGGCACTGAATCCCTTGGCGTCTTTCGCGTTGGTCGTCGTAATGAAGGTGTTGACTAGAGCTTGCAGAGCAACGCGGTTAGGATCGGGCGCTGTAGTCTGGGCCAGAAGCGGCAGTGAACAACCGAGAAGCAAGGTGAGCACAATTCGTCGATTCATCATGGTTGAACTATGCCATGATGCAGTACTTTTTGCACCTTAACAAAACCTTGACAAGTAGACTGGAGAAGGAGGGATCGTATGCGAGTCGCTTTCGGGCAGTTCGTCGTCGATACTCAGGTTGAACTCCTGTGGAAGGGCGGCGTCGAGGTGCGGCTACGCGATCAGCCGCTGCAGATTCTGCTTGCCCTTTTGCGCCATCACGGCGAGGTGGTGTCGCGCGATACGCTCCGCCAGCAACTCTGGGGCAACAGCACCTACGTGGATTTCGACAACGGATTGAACACGGCGATCAGCCGCCTGCGAGAGGTGTTGGAGGACGACCCCGCGAATCCGACATGGATCGAGAGAGTCCCAAAACGCGGCTACCGTTTCATCGGTTCGCTGCCACGCTCTGCGGCGGTCGCGGCGTACCTTAAAGGGCACCACGTCATCTCACCCCACACGCCGGAATCCATGCAGAAGTCGCTTGCCTTCTTTCAGGAGGCAATGGACCTTGATTCGTCTTATCCACTGCCTTATCACGGAGCCGCCTTGACTTGCATCTTGCGTTGCCTGCTGGACGATCTGCGTCCTCGCGAAGCGCTTGCAAAGGCAGACGAATATCTTCAGCAGGGATTGCGTTGCCCCCAAAAGTCCGGCATGGTGTACAACACACTCGCCATGTTGCGGACGTTTGAGCGGCGATGGGATGAAGCGAACGAGGCGAGCCGCGAAGCTATAGCGCTGGAACCCGACAATCCCCATGTGCGAATGATCCGGGCGCAACTGCACAGTTGTCGCAGGCGGCATGACGAGGCGATCCATGAAGCGACTACCGCTACAGATCTAGACCCGGTGCATGCGCGCGCCCATATGCATCTGACAATGGCCTTCTATTACGCGCGGGAATGGGAAGCGTGCGTTCGCGCTGGCAGAGCGGGAATGGACGTATGCCCTGATGTCTATATCGGCATCTACACCTCGCTGGCTCTTTTAGAACTCGACAGGCCCGAGGAAGCGTTACAGCTCAACCTGCAGAACAGGCATTCCGGAAATCTTCAGGCGGTCGAGTTGGCTTTCAACTCCTATATCGCAGCCAAAGCAGGGGTACGGGACGAAGCCGTTACTGCCTTGGCGTTCCTCAAGCAGAGTCGCGAGCATAGATATGTTCCCGCCATCACCCTTTGTTGGCTCGAACTTGCGCTCGGTCAGGATGATTCCGCCATGGATTGGTTGCGGACGGCATGCCGCGATGCTGAACCCTATCTAGCCTGGGCAGATATCGCTCCAATGTATGACCGCCTGCGAACGCGTTTCGACTACGGCAGTGTCGATAGTCTTCTCGCTGTGCGAGACTAGCCCGCCGCGAGCCTCACCCCGTCAGTAACGATAAGTCGGCTAGTGACCGCCGATCCGTCTGAGCATAATCCTCGGTTGACGACATCAGCCCAA
>PLPA01000285.1 GCA_003159355.1 Acidobacteriaceae bacterium
ATGAAGTGGCGCACGACCTGGCCTATGGCTTGGTGAAAAAGGCATACCGGCTGTAAGGAGCCTGTGAATGGTTGGCAGTCTAAGTTCCGGATTACAGACAGTGGAAAAACCGGCGCAGCGCGCGCGGATCGGCCATGTGCGCTGGACCATCTGCGCCATGCTCTTTGCCGCCACCACCATTAACTACATGGACCGGCAGGTGTTGGCGCTCCTCAAACCCACGCTCATGCACAGTCAGGCCCAGGGCGGCATCGGCCTGACCGAAGAGAGCTATGGGACCGTTGTAGCATTCTTTACCCTCTTCTATGCGCTCGGCCAGCTCGGCGCGGGGCGCTTCGTTGACAAGATCGGCACGCGCCTCGGCTACATGGTCATCATGGCCCTCTGGAGCCTCTCGGCCATGGGTCACGCGCTGGTCAACTCCGTGCCTCAACTCGGCATTGCGCGCTCCTGCCTGGGGATAGGCGAATCCGGNNACGCTCCTGGTGCCTGTGGCGACTTACCTTTTTGGCTGGCACGCCGCCTTTCTGATCACCGGCTTTTTCTCGGCATCGTGGATTCTGGTATGGTTCCTCAAGTACCGCAAGCCCTCTGAACATCCCACCCTTGCCGCCGTCGAATTTGCCCACATCAATCAGGACCCCCCGGAGAAGCCTGGTCCATCCACGCCATGGATCAAGTTATTTGGTATCCGCCAGACCTGGGCATATGCCATCCCCAAATTCCTCACCGATCCTATCTGGTGGTTCTATCTCTACTGGCTGCCGGGTTACTTCAGCGATAAGTTCCATTTGAGCCTTGTGGGACTGGGATTGCCGATCTTGATTGTGTACAACGCCTCAGCCATTGGCAGCATCTATGGAGGCTACCTGCCCGCATCGTTCATCCGCACCGGGCTTTCTGCTGAGCGAGCGCGCCTGGCGGCCATGCTTCTCTGCGCCTGCCTCGTTGTTCCCGTGTTTATGATCAACTACCTTCACACGGACAATTTCGGAAAATGGGCCGCTATCGGACTGCTTAGCCTGGCCGCGGCCGCGCACCAGGGCTGGTCGGCTAACCTCTTCACAATGGCGTCGGATATGTTCCCGCGCGGCGCCGTCGGCTCAGTTACCGGCATCGGCACCATGACCGGAGCGGCAGGCGGCTTCCTCATCGCCAAATTGGCTGGTCATATCCTGCAAATTTCAGGCAGCTATTCGATCCTCTTCATTATCGCCGCCAGCGTCTACCTCATCTCATTGCTCATCAACGTCCTGCTTGCTCCGGGACTGAAAAGGGTGGAATTAGTCCTATGAGTCTCTACTGCGCCATCGGAAGCGTCGATACCGACCTGACTCCTCGGCAGTTGAACGACCTGCTGCTGGAAGGACTTGCCAAACTCGGCCCTCGCAACAAAGTGCTCGCCGTTCCACCCGATCAAACCCGCGCCCACTCCCGCGCCGGTGATCTCACGCACGATGCTTGGCAGTATTACGGCGACAAGCTTAGAGCGGTTCTGCCCGCGCTGGGAACCCATGTCCCGATGAACCCCGAACAAATCGCTCATATGTACGGTGATATGCCGCTCGATCTCTTTAAAGTTCATAACTGGCGCACCGATATCGAAACCCTTGGCGAGGTTCCCGCCGAGTTTATTCGCGAACAATCGGAAGGCAAGCTGAATTATACGTGGCCGGCGCAAGTCAACAAGCTCATCTCGCGAGGCGGCTTCGATCTGATTCTCTCCATCGGCCAGGTCGTGCCCCATGAAGTCATCGGCATGGCTAACTACAACAAGAATATTCTGGTGGGCACAGGCGGACGCGACGGCATTAATCGCAGCCATTACCTGGGAGCAGTCTATGGAATGGAGCGCATTCTTGGCCGCGCCGTCAATCCCGTGCGCAACGTGCTTAACTACGCAGCCGATCACTTTCTCGGGAATCTGCCCATCGTCTATGTGCTCACCGTGGTTGGACGCAGAGCCGACGGCGGGTTGGCCGTGCGCGGCCTCTACATCGGCGATGACATCGAGTGCTTTAACCGGGCCGCCGAACTGAGCCTCAAAGTCAACTTCGAGATCGCCGATGAACCCATCAAGAAGGCCGTCGTCTATCTCGATCCGCAGGAGTTTCATTCAACCTGGCTGGGCAATAAAGCTGTCTACCGCACACGCATGGTTCTGGCCGACGATGCGGAGTTGATCATACTCGCTCCTGGCGTAAAAGACTTCGGCGAAGATAAAACCATCGACAGACTCATCCGCAAGTACGGTTACTACGGCACCCCCGCAACGCTCAAGGCCGTTGAAGCCAATGCGGATCTTGCCAACGATCTGAGCGCGGCGGCGCACCTGATTCACGGCTCGTCGGAAGGCCGCTTCAAGATAACATGGTGCCCCGGTCTGCTCAGCAAGGAAGAGATCGAGAGCGTCGGCTTCAGTTATGGGGATTTGAAGGCGATGCTTGCGCTCTACGACCCGCGCAAGCTCAGTCTCGGCTTTAACAAGGCCGATGGTGAAGAGGTATTCTTCATTTCCAATCCGGGATTGGGACTGTGGGCGCACCGCAGCAGACTATAAATCGGAGTTACGATGGGAGACCAGGGTTTGAAACTCGCTAAGTATTCCGTAGGAACCGGGGATCGGTTCGCGCACCAGGCCAAGGCACAGTTGCAAGCCTGCATTATGGCTTTGAATAGCGGTATCGAAGTTATACCCGTATGGAACAAATCGAACCGCGAGCATACGATCATCGGCTCCGAGCCCGCCGCCACGCGCGCTGCCGCCGATGCCGCCATCCAGGCGCTTAATTGGAAGTTGCCTTACTTCTGCGACGCCGACCATATTAATTTACAGACCGTTGGCCGCTTTTTGGGCGCTTGCGACTTCTACACCATCGATGTAGCCGACTTTATTGGCCAAGCCGCGCCGGACTTAGCGATCGATAGCTTTGTCGAGCGTTATTCAGAGCTGCTCGGCAGCATCCAGCTTGAAGGAACGAAGGCCTCGTTTGAAATTACGCCTGAGATTCTTCGTCAGACAGCGCGGAAGTATCTTACCGCCGTGATCAACGCCGGTAAAGTCTATCGCGCCATTGCAGCGGCCAAAGGAGAAGGCAATTTCATCTCTGAGGTCTCGATGGACGAGACGGATACTCAGCAAACTCCCGTCGAGCTGCTTGTTATCCTGGCTGCAATCGCCGATGAAAGCATTCCCGTGCAGACCATCGCGCCTAAGTTCAGCGGCCGTTTCAACAAGGGTGTGGACTATGTGGGAGACGTGGCGCAGTTTGAGCGCGAGTTTGCGCTGGATGTTGGGGCCATCGCCTTCGCAGTCCAGCACTTTGGCCTGCCCGCAAATCTCAAGCTGAGCGTGCACTCGGGCAGCGACAAGTTCTCCATCTATCCCGCGATTCACGCAACCATCCAGCGCTTTAACACCGGCGTTCACCTGAAGACTGCGGGAACCAGCTGGCTGGAAGAGTTGATCGGCCTGGCTGAATCCGGCGGCGACGCTCTTTTGCTGGCCAAGGAGATTTATGCTGACGCCTACGCGCATCGCGAAGAGTTATGCGCGCCCTACGCCACGGTCATCGACATTGACGAGACTAAACTTCCCTCGCCCAGTGAGGTTCAAGGCTGGACCTCCGAGCAGTATACTTCTGCCTTGCGCCATGCGCCCGGAGACGCGGCATACAACAGCAGCTTGCGCCAATTGCTGCACGTTGGCTTCAAAGTCGCAGCGAAGATGGGAAGCCGCTATCTTGACCTGCTGGAAGCTAATGAAGCCGTGATTGCCAGGAACGTCACGGAGAACCTCTACAACCGGCACATCGCTCCTGTCTTTCTGGGGCGCAACGCTTGATCGCAGTCATTTTCAAGAGTTTGGAAGAAATATAACAAGGAGCCCGGAAGTTATGAGTCATGGATTGAATATTCGCGAAAATGCGGAACTGGATTTTCTCTCGCTGGGAGCATTGGTGCATCGGCTTGATACGGGAATTATTCCCTTCCGCAAGGCGACCGAATGCAAGATTCACGTCAGCGGCGGCGAGTTTAATGTGGCAGCCAACTTATCCGATTGCTTTGGCATGAAGACGGCCATTGCCAGCGCCATGTCAGACTATCCCATCGGCGATCTGATCCACGAGCGCGTCCGCGCCATGGGCGTAAAGCCGTTCTACAAACACTTCAAGCACAACGGCGTAACTGGCCCTAACATGGCCACCGTCTACAGCGACCAGGGCCACGGCCTGCGCGCACCGGTGGTCTTCTACAATCGCGCGAACGAGGCGGCGGCGCAACTGAAACCGGGCGACTTCGACTGGAAGGCTATCTTCGCCGGCGGCGTTCGCTGGGTGCATAGCGGCGGCATCTTCGCGGCGCTTTCGCCCACCACGGCCGCTCTGGCCGCCGAAATGATGAAGGAAGCCAAGGCCGCGGGCGCAATCACCTCCTTTGACCTTAACTTCCGCGAGAAGCTCTGGAATATCCACGGCGGCGCCGAGAAGGCTGTCGAGACCATCGCCAGGATCGTCGAGAATGTGGATGTGCTGGTCGGCAACGAAGAAGATTTGCAGAAAGGCCTTGGCATTCCCGGGCCCGAAGTCACGGCTAAGTCGAAGCTGGATCCCAGCGTCTTCTTCGCCATGATCGACCAGGTGATTCAAAAGCATCCCAGGGTAAAAGTTGTGGCCACCACGCTGCGTGAGGTTCACTCGACCAATCGGCATAGCTGGAGCGCGGTTGCCTGGGTGGACGGCAAGACTTACATTGCGCCCACGGCCGATCTGGGCGTCTTCGATCGTGTGGGTGGCGGAGACGGCTTTGCGGCCGGCTTTATCTACGGTTTTTTGAATGGTGAAACGCCCGAAGAAGCTATCAAGCTGGGATGGGCACATGGCGCTCTGCTGACTACCTTCCCCGGCGACACAACCATGGCCACTCTGGATCAGGTGCGGGCCTTCGCCAGGGGCGGTTCGGCGCGCATTCAGCGCTAACTGGAATGATTCACCTAGTTACAAAGAGGAGCAATATGACAAACAAAGAATCCGTTGAAGGTTGCTTTGATCTGGCGGAACTGACGAAGATGTACGACTTCACAGGGAAAACGGTGGCTATTACCGGCGGCGCCGGAGTGCTGGGCAGCGAAATGGCCGGCGCGCTGGCCGGTTGCGGCGCAAGAGTCGCCATCCTCGGCAGGAATGAGGAGGCGGGCAAGGCGCTGATCGAAAGAATGGGAGAGCGAGGCAATCAACTCTCCTTCTTCAAGTTCAACGCACTCGATCGCGAGAGCGTTGCTCAGGCAGCTGAAGATGTAATCAAGAGCATGGGCAAGCTGGATTGCTTGATCAACTGCGCGGGAGGCAACAAGCCCCAGGCCACAACCAGCGATGAATTGAAATTCTTCGACCTGCCCACGGACGCTCTGCGCTGGGTCTTCGACCTGAATGTTCTGGGCACGATTCTGCCCTGCCAGGCTTTTGGAAAACTCATGGCGGAGCAGGGGTACGGCACGATTTTGAATATATCTTCCATGAATGCATTTCGTCCGCTAACCCGCATTCCCGCGTACTCAGCGGCAAAGGCCGCGGTGAGTAACTTCACGCAATGGCTGGCCGTGCATATGGCTCAGGAATATTCGCCGAAGATTCGCGTGAACGCCATCGCGCCCGGGTTTTTTCTCACCAATCAAAACCGTTTTCTGTTAACTGACAAGGAAACGGGCGAATGGACAGCGCGCGGCAAGACGATTGTCGGGCACACGCCAATGGGGCGCCTTGGCGAATCCAGGGATTTGCTGGGATGCGTGCTGTGGCTGCTCTCACCGGCTTCGGAATTCGTTACCGGCGTGGTGATCCCGGTCGATGGCGGTTTCTCCGCGTTCAGCGGCGTGTAGGTAATTGGTCCATCATCGAATCAACGATGGAATAGCCCCTGAGGCAATGCATAAACTGATGGGACCACCGAGACATATCTTTCACCATCCAGGGACTGACCACGCCGTGTTTTCTGACAGAGACGTGAGGTCCTCTTCATCGATATGTTGTGAGTGAAAACGCTCATGGCGGTTTTCCCAACCCTCAATCGAGAGTTCTGTGAACAGCATGTGATACTCCCATTGGGTATATACTTCACAAACAGTAGGTATATTCAGAGGGGAAGTGCCATGTCCCAGCACGAGCGGGAGAAGCTGAAGTTGCAACAGCGCGTCCGCAAACTTCGCGGGCAGTTGGACGCGCTGGATCGGGCGCTGACAGGTGACGAGGACTGCGGCGACCAACTCATGTTACTGGCCGCAGTCCGTGGCGGCATCAACAGTCTTATGGGTGAGGTACTTGAGGATCACATCCGCTTTCATCTCACCGCCGGATCCAAGGAGCAGATTGCCCCGGAACTGGCTGAAGACCTGATAGATCTAGGGAACCTCTGCACAAGTC
>PLPA01000188.1 GCA_003159355.1 Acidobacteriaceae bacterium
TTCAAGAAGCAGTTGGACGAGGGTCTGGCGGGCGATAACGCCGGCATTCTGCTGCGCGGCATTCCGAAAGAGGATGTGGAGCGCGGGATGGTATTGGCCAAGCCTGGCTCGATTACGCCGCATACCGTCTTCAAGGGTTCGGTGTATGTGCTGAGCAAGGAAGAGGGCGGGCGTCATACGCCGTTCTTCAAGGGCTACCGTCCACAGTTCTACTTCCGGACGACGGATGTGACGGGCGTGGCGCAGTTGCCGGAGGGCGTTGAGATGGTGATGCCGGGCGACAACGTGGAGCTCGAAGTGGAGCTGATTACGCCGGTGGCATTGGAAAAGGGTCTGCGGTTTGCGATCCGCGAAGGCGGGCGCACGGTAGGCGCGGGCACGGTTTCGGAGATTATCAAGTAAAAGCTTTCAGCTATCAGCCTTCAGCTATCAGCAAGACTGCGTGAAGGCTGACAACTGAAAAGCTGATAGCTGATAGCTGGAAGGGAAGAACATGGTAGGACAGAGAATTCGCATCCGGTTGAAGGCATACGACTATCGTGTGCTGGACACCTCGACCGGCGAGATTGTGGAGACGGCCAAGCGCACCGGGGCAACGGTGGCCGGCCCGATTCCCTTGCCGACGATCAAGAACAAGTATTGCGTGCTGCGTTCGCCGCACGTGGACAAGAAGTCGCGCGAGGCCTTCGAGATCCGCACACACAAGCGGCTGATCGATATTCTTGAACCGACGCAGCAGACAGTGGACGCGCTGATGAAGCTCGACCTGCCGGCCGGTGTCGATGTCGAGATCAAGGCGTTTGAGAAGTAGCTGACAGTGAATAGTGGTCAGTGAACAGTGAACAGAATAAGCCCGCAAGGGTTCCGGCAGTGCGATGAATTCAACATTGCATGATGAGGTGAGGGAATCATGGCAGTTACAGGAATTTTGGGTAAAAAGATCGGCATGACGCAGGTCTTCGACGAAAAGGGCGATGTGCACCCGATTACGGTGCTGCAGGCTGGCCCTTGTGTGATTACGCAGTTGAAGACGCTGGCGCGGGACGGCTACGAGGCTGCGCAGATTGGCCTGGTCGAGTTCGTCAAGGACAAGAATGTGACCAAGCCGCAGGCCGGCCACTTCGCCAAGTGCGAAGCTCCGCCGGTGAAGGTGATCCAGGAAGTCGCTCTGGAGCTGGACGCCGATGGCGTTGTGGCTGTCAAGGCCGGCGACCGGGTGCTGGTGGACATCTTCTCCGCGGCAAGATTTGTGGACGTGATCGGTACCTCCAAGGGCCGGGGCTTTGCCGGCGTGGTACGCCGTCACGGCTTTGCCGGCGGACCCAAGTCGCATGGACATATGTTCCAGGTGCAGGGTTCGATTGGCGCTTCGAGCTACCCGTCGCGCGTCTTTCCTGGCCAGCGTATGCCCGGCCACATGGGCGCGGAGCAAGTGACAGTGCGCAACCTGCGCATCCGCGGCATCGACCTGGAAGAGAATCTCCTGATGGTCGAGGGTGCGGTGCCCGGATCGCGCGAAGGCTATGTGATGATCTCCAAGGCCAAGACTCCGCCGCGCGAGCGCCGTGGTTTTGCGGGTTCCGGCACGGTCGATCCATTGAAGGCTTCGAAGAAGGCCGGCGGCAAGCGGAAATAGTTTTCAGCTCTCAGCTTTCAGTTTGCTGGTTGCGAGAGCTAAATAGGATTGCTTCAACAAGGGAAGGGCTGATAGCTGAAGGCTGAAAGCTGACGGCTCCCAGGAAGAAGACGATGGCAAACGTGGATGTAGTGAACATGAACGGTGACAAGGTCGGCACGCTGGAGCTCTCCGATGCGCTCTACGGGCCGGACCAGGTGAATGAGGCTCTGTTGTGGGAGGCGGTCAAGCACTACCGCGCCGCGCTGCGCCAGGGCACTCACAAGACCAAGAGCCGCACCGAAGTTGCCGGTTCCGGCAAGAAATTGTGGAAGCAGAAGGGCACGGGCCGGGCGCGTATCGGCTCGGTGCGCTCGCCGCTATGGCGTCACGGCTATACGGTCCACGGACCACAGCCGCGCAGCTACGAGTATGCCTTCCCGCGCAAGAAGCTGCTGGGCGCGCTGCGCTCGGCCCTGGCCGCGAAGCTGGCCGACGGCAAGCTGACGGTGGTAGACACGTTCGAGATCAAGGACGCCAAGACCAAGCTCTACCGCGAGGCGCTCACCCGGCTCGATGTGACGCGCACCGCGCTGCTGGTGGAAAACAGCAAGACGCTCACCCCGGCGCTGGTGCTGGGCGCGCGCAACCTCAAGGGCGTGGAGCTGGTGCTCAACAACGAAGTGCATCCCTACGATCTGCTCCGCTATGAGCGGGCCATCTTCTCGACGGCCGCCATCGAGCAGATTACCGAGATGCTGGAAAAGAACGCGTCGAAACGCAAAATCGCCGCGCATACGGAGGCCGTGTAATGCCGACACTTTACACCGTAATTCGCCGCCCACTGATTACCGAAAAGGGGCTGAGCGTCAAGGAGACCGAGGGTACGCTGGTCTTCGACGTGGCGCCCGATGCTTCCAAGACCGAGGTCAAGCAGGCCGTCGAGGCTCTCTTCAAGGTGAAGGTCTCCGCGGTTCGCACCGCCAATGTGGTTGGCAAGGAACGCCGCCGCGGCAAGTTCACCGGCTTCAAGCCGGATTGGAAGAAGGCTTACGTCCGGCTGAAGGCCGGCCAGAAGCTGCCCGAGTATGTGAGCAACCTGTAGAAGCAGGGAACGAGTGAAGAAGTGAATGAGTGAACAGCTAAATGCTGGAAGCTCAACAGGAAAGATTATCGGAGCCCGGCAGCAAGGGATGGGTTCCGGAGAAACGGGAGAGCGGCGCTTGAGTTTGGGCGCCGGCTTTCCGGGACAAACGACCATGGCAATCAAGACTTATAGACCGATTACCCCGACGCTGCGCTTCAAGACCACGCAGGTCAATGACGACCTGACGACGGCCAAGCCGCACAAGCCGCTTCTGGCGGTCAAGCAGCGCACCGGCGGACGCCGCAACCAGGGCGACCTGACCATCCGCCACCAGGGCGGCGGCCACAAGCAGATGCTGCGCCTGATCGACTTCAAGCGCGAGAANNAAGTATGGGATTCCAGGGCGCGTCGCGACCATCGAGTACGATCCCAACCGCTCGGCCCGCATTGCGCTGATTCATTATCTGGACGGCGAGAAGCGCTACATTCTGCAGCCGGTTGGCCTCAAGGTGGGCGCGACGGTCAGCTCCGGTCCCGATGCCGACATTTTGGTCGGCAACGCGCTGCCGCTGAAGAACATTCCCTCCGGCACGACGGTTCATGCCATCGAGCTGAGACCAGGCAAGGGCGCGCAGATGGCCCGTTCGGCCGGAACGCAAGCGCAGTTGGTGGCCAAGGAGGGCGAGTACGCCCTGCTCAAGCTGCCCTCGGGTGAGACCCGCAAGGTGCTGGTCGAGTGCATGGCGACCATCGGCCAGGTGGGCAACACGGACCATGAGAACATCTCCATCGGCAAGGCCGGACGCAACCGCTGGAAGGGCATTCGCCCCGCCAACCGCGGCGTGGTCATGAACCCGGTGGATCACCCGCACGGCGGCGGCGAGGGCAAGACCTCGGGCGGCCGTCATCCAGTGACCCCGTGGGGCCAGCCGACACGCGGCTACAAGACGCGCAACAACAAGCGGACCGATGCGTTTATCGTCAGCCGCCGAGTGAAGTAGAGAAGCACGGGCGAAGCCGGAAAGCGCCGGCGAAGCAGAGAAGTTGAGGAGCAAAGGATTTTATGGCACGTTCGACAAAGAAGGGCCCCTTCGTGGATGCGCACCTGACCGTGAAGATCGAGGCGCTCAATCAGGCTAACGACAAGAAGATTGTCAAAACCTGGTCGCGCCGCTCGACGATCTTTCCCGAGTTTGTGGGCCACACCATCGCGGTCCACAACGGCAAGAAGTTCGTTCCGGTGTACGTGACCGAGAACATGGTGGGTCACAAGCTGGGCGAGTTTTCGCCCACACGCATCTTCAAGGGACACACCGGGGGCAGCAAGGCAGCCGAGACCAGTGCCAAGCCGCGGTAGGCAAGAGCAGCTTTTAGCTTCTAGCTTCTAGCTTTTAGCTAGAGATTGACGGAGCTAAGGATTGTTGGGCAGCGGGGCAAGCTAGAAGCTAGTAGCTGATTTGAGGGCAGACCAATGGCAGTCGAGACAAAGGAATATCGGGCCGAGGCCAGGTTTCAGC
>PLPA01000143.1 GCA_003159355.1 Acidobacteriaceae bacterium
CTGGGCCAGGTCCGGCAGGTGATTCACGTCGCCTACTACCGCCCGCCAGTCGAGTCGCGGCGCACCTTCACCATCTTTACCTCGTCAGCCTTCATGAAAGAGGCGGCAAACTCGCTGCTGAAAGTTTTAGAGGAGCCGCCCGCGCACACCTCGCTGATTCTGCTCACCGAAAATCCGCAGGAGCTGCTGCCCACCATCCGCTCGCGCG
Source organism: Acidobacteriaceae bacterium (assembly GCA_003159355.1). GTDB lineage: Bacteria > Acidobacteriota > Terriglobia > Terriglobales > Acidobacteriaceae > Telmatobacter. The sequence goes on from PLPA01000143.1 coordinate 209, forward strand.
CCGTGGTGCACCGGCTGGGCGCGATTCCCGCCACGGAGCTGGAAGCACTGCTGCTGAAGCGCCGTCCGCTGCTCAAGGCGCAGGACCGCGCTCTGACCGCGCGCCTCGCCGAGGGAGCCGTGGGCCGCGCGCTGACCCTCGATCTGGGTGTTTATCTGGCCAGCCGCCAGGACGCGCTCGTCCTGCTGCGCACCGCGTTGTGCGAGCCGGATTACTCCATGCTCTTCCACGCCACGGAAAGCTACCGCGCCGGCGCCGACGGCCAGGAGAAGACCCTGAACCTGCTGCGTGCGCTGAGCAGCCTCGTGGAAGACCTGCTGCTCATGGTGGCCGGCACGCCGCGGCTCATCCGCAACCTGGACATTGAAGGAGAACTGGGCCGCCTGGCTCAGGGCGTCACGCTCGATTGGATTGACTCCGCTGCACACGCGCTGGTGCGCGTGGAGTCGGGAATGCGGCGCAATCTGCTCCGTTCGCTCTCGCTCGACGATATGGCAATCAGCCTCGACCGCAACTAACTTCTCAGGAGGAGTAATTTTATGGCCAATGAACCCATTCCATCGCGCGGCGGCAAGCAATCCGTCCTTCTCGCCCAGGCGCGAACGCGCAGGCGGCCGTCCGCCACCGCTCCCATCTTCCTGACCTCCCATGCCCCGGAGCAGGATACCTCGGCGCGGCAGGCCGAGCTCTTCTACCTGCAAAAACAGATTCAGGCGCAGACTTCCATGGTCGTTGTTCTTGAAGATGGGGAGAAGATCGAAGGCTGCATCGAGTGGTACGACCGCGATTCCCTCAAGATTCGCGGCCGGCAGAAGACCCTGGTCTATAAATCCGCGATCAAGTATATGTACAAGTTCGGCGACGCGGGACAATGAGACTAGGGAATAGGAAAGAGGGAATAGCCGACGAACAGGTCAGCCTTCCTGCCTGCCAGAAGGAGCGTGGCGGAAGAACTGGACTGCTTTGGTCTCATGGCTTCCCACCCAGCAATGATTCCCAAGAGAATTGTGGATCAGGCGCGCAAAAAAAGCTTTGCGTGAAGATAGTGATACTTTGGCATAAATTTGGCCAAGAAAAGTCAGAGATCAGCGGGTTGCTCCCTGTTCCCTGTTCTCTATTCTCTATTCCCTGCTTTTAGCAGCCGGTCGCGGATGGCCGCGCCAATGCCGTCCGCCGGGGGCAGCGGACAGAGGATCACCGTACAGCCTTGGTCGTCCAGCCTGCGCAGCCCCGCGTAGAGCGTGCGCGCCAGCTCCTCCGGCGCGGACCAGTGTCCCCAGGCGAAGACTGTAGCCCCAGCAGGCGCATGGACGCCGTCCGGCAGCATTACGCCCACCTGATCCTCGGGAAGGTCCTGCACCGCCCCTTCCAGCCTTGCGGCCAGCACGGCCAGATCGCCTTCGATCAGCAGCAGCCGCGCACGGGGCGCATAATGGCGCAACCCCAGCCCCGGCGAGGGCAGCGCCTCGCGCGGCCTGGCTTGCGGCGCTCCGCTGTCGTGGTAGATCTCCACAGCCCCGGCAATCTCTCGAATCTGGAGGCTCGTCACCGCGCCCGGCCGGTAGATCATCATCGGAGTCTGGCAGGGGTCCAGCACCGTGGATTCGACGCCATGCTCGGTCGGCCCGGCGTCCAGCACAGCATCGATGCGCCCGTCGAGGTCGGCGAGCACGTGCGCTGCGGTCGTCGGGCTGATGCGGGCAAAGAGATTGGCGCTGGGCGCGGCCACCGGCACTCCGGCGCGGCGAATCAGCTCCAGCGCAACCGGATGGGCGGGCATGCGCACGCCCACCAGAGGGCGGCCCGCGGTGACCACATCGGGCACGGCTGCGGTACGTGGCAGCAGCAGCGTCAGCGGACCCGGCCAGAAGGCTGCCATCAGCTTCCGCGCTGCTTCGGGAACGCGCTCGACCAGCCCGGCCATTCCGTTTATCCCGTGTAGCATCGCTTCATCGGAGATGTGCACGATGATCGGATCCCACGCGGGGCGCTGCTTGGCGGCAAAGATGCGGCTCACCGCAGCAGGGTCGAGCGCATTCGCGCCCAGGCCGTAGACCGTCTCGGTGGGCAGCGCTACCAGGCCCCCGGCGCGCAGAATCCCGGCGGCCTGTTCCAGGGCTTCCAGAGCCTCAGAGCTTTCCAGGTTTGCCGGATCGACCACGAATCGCAGTGTCTTCACACTTTCATTGTCGCCTGTTCGCCGCGCCCCCGCCATCCTACGATATATTGGATGCGGAACAAAAGATCTCCCGAATCGGATGTCTATTCGGCTGTGGCGAGCGAAATCGAGGGTTCTGCCATCGTTCTGTGATTCCGAGGAAATCGTATGAGTTCGTTAGTAAGTCATCGTCTTCTTCTATTCGGCCGAACGTGCTTCGCAGGCCTGCTGTTGTGCTGCTGCGCATTCTGGTATGTACAGCCTACGCTTGGCCAAACTGATCGCTTGAGCCAGCTGCTTGAGGATCTCAAGAATCCGAAACTCGAAGTCGGCAATGAAGCTGCCAACGAACTGGTCCGTGATAAAGACCCTCGCGCCGTCGAACCCCTGATCGCAGACTTGAACGACAAAAGTTATCATGTCCGGCTCATTGCCGCTTATGTACTGGGCAAGATTAAGGACCGCCGTTCTGTCGACCCTCTGATTGCTGCCCTCAAAGATGAGGACTGGCGCGTTCGATTGACAGTTGCGGCTGCACTGGGCGAAATCAATGATAACCGTGCGATCTATCCACTGCTCTCCGCTATGAAGGACCAGGATCCAATTGTCGAAGGGGAGACCGCTGTGGCATTGGGGGCGCTTCATGCTTCAAGTGCCGTTGAGCCTTTGATTGCTGCTCTCAAGGACCAAAACAGAAACCTCCGAGGGTCTGCAGCCCATGCCTTGGGCGAGATCGGAGACCTTCGCGCCGTTGATCCTTTGATTGCAGCCTTGAATGACCCGGAAGCTACGGTTCGTCAACAGGCGGTCTATGCGTTGGCGAAGATCAAGGATTCCCGCGCGGTTGACCCTTTGCTCACTGCAATCAAAGATCCAGATCGATTGGTTCAAGAGCACACTGTCTATGCCTTGGGAGAATTCAAAGATGTTCGCGCAGTCACCCCATTGCTCGCAATCCTGGAGGATCGAGAATCTCCCGATCGTGAAGGTGCTGCCTATTCAATGGGCAGGATTGGAGCACCGGCTGTTAATGGCTTAACCACTGCCCTCAAAAACGATGACCCATTTGTGAGAAAAGAGGCGGCTTTTGCGCTGGGTGTGACCAAAGACCCGCGCGCTATCAGACCCCTGTTGACCGCACTCAATGACTCTGATCCTGAAATCCGTAAATCCGCGAGCAATGCGATGTGGAAGATACATTCTCCTCTGGTTACCAAAGCAATGATTGCTACCTTGAAAAACCCGCATAATGATATGCGCGAAGACGCAGCCAGTGGGTTGGCCGGATGCAATGACCCCCGTGCAGTCAAGCCCTTGATTGCCGCGTTGAAGGATTCTGATCCACAGGTTCGAACTTGGGCAGTCTATTCCTTAGGGTGGTTGAAGGATCCCCGCGGAACAATGCCCGTGGTAGCCGCACTCAATGATCCCGATTCTGGAGTTCGACAAAACGCGGCCATCTCGTTGGGATCGATGAAAGATCCCCGCGCCGTCCTGCCCCTGATCGCAGCAGTCAAATCCAAGGATGGGGCCGTCCGGGGAGAAGCAGCCAGAGCATTGGGACGGATTAAGGACCCTCGTGCAGTCCAGTTTCTGATCACTACTCTCAACGATCCTGATCGGGGTATGCAACAACAAGCGGCTATTGCGTTGGGAAGTATTCAGGATCCCCGCGCCGTCGAGCCCCTGATCGCGGTTCTCAAGGGCTCGGACGGCTGGGCCAGTACATTTGCGGCAGAATCGTTGGGCAAGCTCAAGGATCCCCGCGCCGTGGACTCTCTGCTTGCGGCTCTGAGCAAAGACCCGTATACAAGGATGCACGCGGCAGAATCGCTGGTGCAATTCAACGACCCCCGTGCGGTCAATCACTTTCTTGCTGCATTGAAGAAACGTGACGCGCCAGAGATTGTCGGAGCCAATGTTTTCTTTATTGAGCGAGGTGAGCCGGGATCCGAGGACGAGCTAATTGAGGCGCTCCGCTCGTGGGGCTATGAGCCAATGGGCCTAAACCTGCTGACTTGTGGGAATGCCAAGCTGGAAGACGCCGGGCGATCGTGGCTGACAAAAAACAATCGTCAGTTGAAGCCTCTAGACAAGCCGGTGCTCTGGGGTAGCGCGCAACAAACACAGCCATTCAGCACAAAGAATTAGGCTCAATTGCGAACGACGCATTTACGGCCCCCTGCCGTATACTCACTGCTGACGATGCCCATCGAGACCGAGATCAAATTTCGCGTGGACGACCTAGCCGGGCTGGCGCGACGGCTGGAGGCCGCGGGCTTTACGCTGCAAACGCCCCGCGCCTTTGAGAGCAATGTTTTGTACGACACTCCGGACCGCGCGATGCGGGCGCGGACGGAGATTCTGCGCATCCGCGGCTATGCCGGACGGTGGGTGGTGACCCACAAGCGGCTGCCCGACGTTGGCCCCGGCGAAGATACCCACAAGCACCGCATCGAAACCGAGACCGACGTGGCCGACGGCGCCGTGCTGGAGCAAATCTTTCTCTCGCTGGGTCTGGTGGCCGCGTTTCGCTATGAGAAGTGGCGCGCTGAGTGGACGGACGGCGAGGGGCATTGCGTGGTGGATGAGACGCCCATCGGCAACTATGCCGAACTGGAAGGCTCGGCAGAATGGATTGACCGCACCGCCGCCCGGCTGGGCGTTGAACCGGTGCGGTACATCACCCTCAGCTACGGGCGGCTCTTTGAACAGTGGCGCGACGAGCGCCACTCCGCCGCGCAGAACCTGACCTTTGGCGAGTGCGCTGAAGGCTGAAAGGCTGATAGGAAAGCCTTTAGCTCCTAGCTTCTAGCCGCTAGCTCAAAACTTGTCGCGCAGCAGATTAGCGGCTTACCCGGCTGCGAATTGAGAGTTGGTTCGCCCCAAAATCGGCTAGGAGCTAGGAGCTAGCGGCTGGAAGCTGCCTTTCCGGCAACGCCCTTCTTCCCAGGGTAATAAGATTCTCAAAATACGCTCATGATGGTTCCCTGATCGCCGATAACCTGAGTGGACAGATAAGAAGTTTCACGGAAGAGTCCAAGCCGTCGGGGCCGCGCAAACAGGGGGGTAATCCGGGGTCCCCGGCGACAGGTCTTCGTCGCTGGGGTGGAAATACCCTATCCGCAGATCGCGTTTGCGCGCCGTTCGCCCGGCACAACATTTTCTGAATACGCGATTCGGCATCGCGAGAACCAGGGATTCTTTCAACAATCCGCCAGCATCGCAACGGTCCGCGGTTCAACCAGGCCGCCATGCAGGCACATGGAAGCAAAGCAGGCTATGGCCATTCCTCTTCAGATCACCGACTCGTCAAGCGCTTTCCAGTTGTCCGTCGCCCTCATTGATGCGGATGATCAGCATCGCCGGGAGGTAGCGAAAGCGCTGGCTGGATTCCAGGGCACAACAGTACGGGAGTATTCTACCTTCCCTGCCAACCTGGACGATCTGCCCGAGATGATGGAAAAGCATTACGACGCCGTCATCATCGGCCTGGACAGCGATCCGGAGTGCGCCTTCGATCTTGTGGAGAGCCTCTGCGACAATAACTCCACGACCGTGATGGTCTATACGGAGCAGACCCAACTGGAGCAGGCCGTGCGCTTTATGCGCGCGGGCGCCCGCGAGTACCTCACTCTGCCGCTCGTCCGCGCTGACATGGCCGGCGCGCTGGCCCGGATTTCGATCCGCCGTTCATCGATTTCCCACGGCAAAAGAGTCTCGCGAAAGCTGTTCGTCTTTCTGGGCGTGAAAGGCGGGTGCGGAGTGACCACCATCTCCTCGAACTTCGCCGTGGCGCTGGCCCAGGTCTCCGGCCAGCGGACCCTGTTGATCGACCTGGGACTTCCCCTCGGAGACGCGGCGCTCAACCTGGGGATGATCACTCAGTACTCGACCACCAACGCTCTGCAGGACTACAACCGGCTGGATGCGAGTTTCTTCCGCTCGCTGCTGGCCAAGCACAGTTCGGGATTATCCGTGCTTGCGGCTCCCGGCGAATTCTTTCCCGCGCAGGCTCCCACTGAGGCACTCGATAAACTGCTGGCCGTGGCGCGGCAGTGCTTCGATTATGTAGTCGTCGATGCCGGTTCGAGAATCGACTTGAAGGAGACGGCTCTTTTTGATGAAAACGCCAACATCTACCTGATCACGCAGGTGGGCATCTCCGAACTGCGCAACGCCAATCGCATGGTCACGCAATTCTTCTCCGCGCGCGGCCACAAACTCCAGATTGTGCTCAACCGCTTCACGCCGCACGCTCTGCTCTTCGATGAAGCACAGATTGACAAGGCCCTCACCAAGCCCGCCGTGTGGAAGATTCCCGACGATTTTGCCACCGCCCGGCGCACGGGAAACTCAGCAAACCCGGTGGTGTTTCAAGACTCGCCCATTGCCAGGACGATCCGGCAGATGGCCAGAAACGCCTGCGGCCTGCCCACCAACCTGGAAAAGAAACAAGGCTTCTCGCTCTTCCGGCCGTTCGCCAAGCCCTTGCTCGTCGTTCCGGAGCCGGAAGAAGGATGATTCCGGCAGCCTGGCCCGCTACTTCCCGGCCCCGTGGCACTTTTTGTACTTTTTGCCTGAGCCGCAGGGGCAGGGATCGTTGCGGCCTACCTTTTCGCCGACGCGGCGCTGCGTGGGCAGGCTGGCGTCTCCGGCGCCGGCAAAGCTGGCCGCCGCCAACTCGCGCTGCTTCTTGCGATGGAACTCCTTCTCCAGCGCGTCAATGGTCGACGAGGCCTGGCGCGTGGAGATGGAAATCTCGCGCGGCTCGGCCTCCAGCGTGATCGGCTGCGATGCGCTGGCCACCGGGGGCGCCTTGGGAACCGCGCGATTGGGCCGCGGCGCCGCATCCACCGGCTGTCCATCAGCACCCATAATTTGCATACGAAAGAGGAAGCGGACCGTGTCCTCCTGGAACTTGAGCATCATCGCCTCGAACATATCGTAGGACTCGCTCTTGTACTCCACCAGCGGATCCTTCTGCGCATAGCCGCGCAGATGGATGCCCTCTTTGAGGTGGTCCATCGAGAGCAGATGATCCTTCCACAGTCCGTCAATCACGCTCAGCATCACCATGCGCTCGTGATAGCGCATCGTCGGAGAGCTGAGAATCTTCTCCTTGGCGTCGTAGTCCTGCTTCAGCTTTTCGAAGATCGCCTCGCCCAGCTCATGGCGGCTGAGTTGATGCGGATTGATTCCGGTAGCGCCGATATTCAGCGAATCGTAGTTCAGACCGAAGTGATCGATGAGCTTCGCGTTCATCCCCTTCAAGTCCCACTGGTCCGGATGCAGCTTCTCGCCGGCGAATTCGTCGAGGATTCCGCTCAGAATCCCGCCGACATAATCTTCCAGGATCAGTTCCTTCTGTTCGGCCTCTTCGAGCAGTTGGCGGCGCAGCCCGTAGACCGCCTCGCGCTGCTTGTTCATCACATCGTCGTACTCGAGCAGGTGCTTGCGCGACTCGAAGTTCTGCGCTTCGACGGCCTTCTGCGCGCCCTCAATGCGCTTGGAGATCATCTTCGACTCGATGGGCACGCCTTCTTCCATGCCCAGCCGCTCCAGCAGCGTGGAAACCCACTGCTTGGCGAAGATGCGCATCAGGTCGTCCTCGAGCGAGAGATAGAATCGCGACTCGCCGGGATCGCCTTGGCGGCCGGCGCGACCGCGCAACTGATTGTCGATGCGCCGCGACTCGTGACGCTCGGTGCCGAGGATGAAGAGGCCCCCGGACCCGATCACCTGCTCGTGATCCGCGCGCGCCTTTTCGGCGTGAACCTGAAAGACCTCGGCCCACTCCGGCTCGGCTATCTCGAACTCCTGGCCCTGGTAGTAGAAGCGCAGGAATCCCGGCGGGGCCATGGGATTGATGGCGCCTTCGTTGGCGCTGATGGCGCGCGCCTTGTTCTTCTTCGCCAGCTCCTGGCGAGCCATGAACTCCGGATTGCCGCCGAGCAGAATATCCGTGCCGCGCCCGGCCATGTTGGTGGCGATGGTGACCGAACCCGCACGGCCCGCCTGCGCCACGTACTGCGCCTCGTTCTCGTGAAACTTGGCGTTGAGCACCACGTGGGGAATTTTTTTATTCTTCAGAATCGCGGAGAGCCGCTCGGACTTTTCGATGGACACGGTGCCCACCAGCACCGGCTGGTTGCGCTCATGCAGGATGGCGATGTCGTCCGCCGCCGCCTTGAACTTTTCCTTCTCCGTGCGGAAGACCACGTCGGGATTTTCCAGGCGCAACAGCGGCTTGTTGGTGGGAATGACGACGATCTCCAGCTTGTAAATCTTCTCGAACTCGGCCGCTTCGGTTTCCGCCGTGCCTGTCATGCCGCTCAGCTTTTTGTAGAGCCGGAAATAATTCTGGAAGGTGATGGTGGCCAGCGTCTGGTCTTCCTTGCGGATGCTCACGCCTTCCTTGGCCTCGATGGACTGATGCAGCCCGTCACTCCAGCGGCGGCCCGGCATCAGGCGCCCGGTGAAGGTATCGACGATGAGGACTTCGCCGTCCTTGACCACGTATTCGACGTCGCGCTTGTAGAGAGCTTCGGCCTTGATCGCCGTCTCCACGTAGTGCTTCATCTCCCAGTTTTCGGCGTCGGCGATGTTGCCTATGCCCAACAGCTTTTCAATCGTCACCCAGCCCTCGTCGGTAACGCCGATTGTCCGCTGCTTTTCGTCCACAATGTAATCGCCGGTGAGCCGCTTGGTCTCGCCCTCTTCTATCTCCTCGCCCTTCTCCAGTTCGGGAACGATCTTGCGCGCCCGCGCATACTTGTCGGTGGTCTGTTCGGTGGGGCCGGAGATGATCAGCGGGGTGCGCGCCTCGTCGATCAGGATCGAATCCACCTCATCGACGATGGCGTAATAGTGGCCGCGCTGCACGCAATCCTTGATCTCGAATTTCATGTTGTCGCGCAGGTAGTCGAAGCCAAATTCGTTGTTGGTCCCGTAAGTAATGTCAGCAGCGTAAGCGGCGCGGCGCTCGTTGTCGTCCAGATCGTGGACGATTACGCCGACGGTCAGCCCCAGGAACTCGTAGATCTTGCCCATCCATTCGGCGTCGCGCTTGGCCAGGTAATCGTNNCCAGCGTCTTGCCTTCGCCGGTCTTCATCTCGGCGATCTTGCCCTGGTGGAGCACCATTCCGCCGATCAACTGCACGTCGAAGTGGCGCATCTCGACCGACCGCCAGCCGGCCTCGCGCACCACGGCAAAGGCCTCGGGCAAGACCTCGTCCAACGCCTCGCGCTCGGCCGCTTTGCGCTCGTCTTTGTGCTCCGCGTCGTCGGGAATACCTTCGAGGCGCGCCGCAATCCGTGCGCGGAACTCGACCGTTTTGGCCCGCAACTGGTCGTCGGTAAGTTTTTTCGTGTCCGCTTCCAGGGCGCTGATCACAGCCACCATGGGCATCAACCGCTTGATCGTCCGCTCGTTCGCCGTGCCAAAAATCTTTGTTAAGGCTTTATCAAAAAACACAGGAATCTCCGTGTACCAGTGTAAATGGTGACCCTAGCGGCCATGATCGCGCCCTTGAAGCAAACGGGCTGGCAGGGTCCGGGCTTTGGCTCTAAAAATTAATTCGCCAGCAGAGAAAACGAGTGGTATAGTGCCCTTAGCCGGCCATGCACAATGGAAATCCCGGCTAACTCCCCGCGACTCCTTCCTTTGTACGCCAACAAATTCCGCCTACAACCTGAGTTCACACAGGAGAGCAATATGCCCGCACCGCTTCCCCCGCTTCTTGACGGACCTATTACTACCGCCAATCAACAGGTTTATATTGATAACCTGCTTCCGAATGCAACCGTTACCGTGTACGCCAATGGAGTTCAAGTAGGCTCCGCGTCAACCGTCAATCCCGGCGCCATGCTGGTTCCGCTGACTGCGTCCCTGCATCAAGGCCAGGAGATTACCGCCAAACAGACCTACAACGGAACCAACTCCAGCATCAGCGGACCGGGCGCGAGCGATGCCTCGAACAAGATCAAAGTCCAGGCCGCGCCCAATCCGCCGCCGACTCCGTCGTTTGCCTCGGGCCTCACCACCTGCGCCAGCTCGATCTATCTGGGAAATCTCCTTCCTGGGGCCGAGGTTTACGTCGAGCAGGGCGGCACTCCGCTCGTCAATGGCGTCGCGGCGACCCTGACCACCCAGTCCTTCCCGGTGACCGGGACGCTGGTATCGGGAAGCATCCTGCAGGCCTGGCAGACCGTCGCGGGCAACAAGAGCGCAAAGGCCGGCAGCCTCCCAGTAACGGATCCGGCCGGATCCTTGCCGGCGCCGGTGGTGGCCGAGCCGCTGCTGGCCTGCCAGACGGCCATCAATCTCTCCAACCTGATTCCCACTGCCAACATCGAGATCTCCAACGCGGGCAACGACGACTTTGCGTCCACCCCGTGGAACGCCTTCGAACTCTATGGCATGGCGCCGCTGGTGGCTGGCCAACCGCTGACGGCGCGCCAGTACTTCACCAAATGCGATCGCGCGCCCAGCCCCACGGCCAGCTTCACGGTCTCCTCCGCCCCACCGCCTTTCCCGGTGGTGAGCTATCAGCCCTGCGGCAATGTCAAGCAGCTCTTCATCTCCAACCTGATTCCTGGATCGGTGCTGACCATCAAGAAAGTGGTGGCGACTTCATCGAACACCAGCACGATTACCTTGATAGGTTCCATGGGAGTCTCCCAGCCGACCGCCACAATGAACCTGCCGGACAACTTCAGCGCCACCGACCCCAACGGTCCGGTTTCGCTTTGGCTCGAAGCCCTGCTGTGCAATCAAAGCCAGGGCTACACCAAGGTGACCTTCGCGCCGCCGGGAGGGCCGTATGGTGCGCCCGCGCTGGAAACCCCGCTGTACGATTGCGTCAATGTTGTCGTGGTCACGGGAACGCATCCGGGAACCGAGATTCAGGTCTTTTCCGGCACCACCTCCGATCCGATTTCGCCCACCGTCGTCGCCACCGGGCAGAGGACGGTGGTTCAGCTATGGACGCCGCTGGTCACCAATCAGTCGATCTTCGTACGCCAGTTGGGCTGCAATGCGAATGGAGAATCGAAACGCGAGGTGGTGAAGTCATTCGGCAAACTGGGGCAGCCGGTCATCGCCACGCCGGTCCGGCCCGGAGACGCGAGCGTCCAGGTCAGCAGCGTGCTTCTCGGAGCCATCGTTACCCTGCTGGTCAATGGCGTTGCGCGCTCCCAGACCGTCGCTCTTGCCACCTCGGTTTCGCTTTCCGTCGGCGTTCCGGCGCTGGGCAACGGAGATACAGTGGAGGCGATTCAGACCCTCTGCACCCATAACAGCCCTCCGGGGGCAGCGACGGTCGCCCTTGGCGACATCGTCGTATCTGGAGTTCCCGGCAGCATGATCCAAAACAAAGCCGTGCAACTATTGATCGGCGCAACCGATCAACAAACCGGTGCGGTGCTGGAGGATCTTCCGGTCGTCGTGGCGCGCGAGTTCAACTTTACGACTTCAGGGAGCAGTGTTATTTACGCACCGGTGGGTCCGTCCAGCGGCGGCTTTACCGGTTCATCGTTTGACTACACGCCGGGCAAAACCGACACCACGGCCTATGTTCTTGTGTCCGACTCCCCCGGGTACACACCCACTCAGGTGGGTCCGGTTACCGTAACGCCACCGCCAGCGCCGCCGCCGCCAGCGCCCACTGTTTCTTTCAGCGGGGGCAAGGTGTACGGGAAGCACTTCCCCTGCACTCAATGCACGGTTACGGGCACTGGCGACGGTTGGGGCTTCGTCTCTCAGGGGCCATGGACCGGCGATATCGTGACCGGCATCGCGATCCAGACCCCCTGCGACAATTCCTTGGGCGGCCAATCCTTCCAGATTCAGGTTGCCTGCACCTCGGACCCGTCCGTGTCAGTAACCCAAACGATCAACTGCTAGCTGGCGGTACGTTGAAAACTGGATGTCCCACCCTCGCCGCGTCTTTGTATTTCCACCCCAGCGACGAAGACCTGTCGCCGGGAACCCAGGTTTGCGGCTAAGGTGGGAGACCATGAATTCTGGGTGCCCTAGGTCCTGCCTTTGGGACCTGGGATTGAACAGCCAGCCAGCTCAAATTCGCAAGACCAGCCGGTCGACCGGTTCGCCGCGACGAATCCGCTTGAGTTGCCGGCTCAGTTGTTTATTCAGGTTTTCCGGATCGCCTTCGCCGTCCTCGTCCTCGTCTTCGTCCTGCTTCTCCTCCAGAACATAAGAGACGCTGGGCCTCCAATAAACTTGCATGAATTGCAGTGCCATTCCCAGCGCAAACGAAGTCGAATAAAAGCCCAGGTTGCTTTTTCCCAATCGCTTTCCGCGCCGCCAGAGGAAGCGCCGCAGAGAATAGTGGAGAAGGATCACAATAATGGCAAGAAATGGAATGAACCCGGCAAAGATGCACCAGGCGGAGATTGTATCGATGTTCATACGCACCCTCTTGGAATCGCAGAAAGTACTTCACAAGGAATAGGTCGCAGAAGCAAAACAGCCGGGAAATGGTTTCCCATCCTAGCCGCAAAAACAAGAACGCGGCGAGGGTGGGGCACCCAGCTATTCTGGAAGTCCGGACCAGTTGTGAGGGAATTATGCGAGCCGGAAGGGTGGCGGGCGTTGGAAGCTTGAGGGCAGCGCCGGAGCGTTGGGCGCACGGCCAACGTACTCAGAGGCCAGCGGCGAGAGCAGGCTGAGGGGGGAGATGACTCCCGCAAAGAGAAGCGGCAGAATCGCCAGCCAATCCGCGCTGCCGGAATGGCTGTGCGGGATCAGCAGGCACACCAATGCGAATCCGATTGCGATGGCCGCAATCAGAACCCATCCTCGACGTTGACGGTTTTGCATCATGCTGAGCTTCTCTTGGCTCTGAGTATAGCAATGTTTATTGACTTCCGGTTGGGACTGCGCCTGCACGCTCGTAATTCACGATAATGACGCCTTTCGAGGTGACTGTGCTTTCCGTCACCTTGAATACCGTCGGGATCGTGCCATCGGCGAACAATCGTTTTCCACCGCCCAATGTTACCGGAATGATCATCAGCCAGAACGCATCGACCAAATCATGCTTCATAAGCGTCTGAACGAGATTTGCGCTTCCGCACACGCGCAAATCCGGCCCTTCTGTCTGCTTAAGTTTGGCGATTTTTTCCGCAATATCTCCGTTTAGAAACACGGACGGCTGCCATTCGTGAGAAGTGATGGTATTCGAGGCGACGTACTTGGTCGCCGTGTTGACGGCTGGCCAAATGTCATTATGTTGCGGCCAGAATCGTGCCCAAAGCTCAAACGTTCTGCGCCCTAGCAACAAGTCAAACGGCATGCTCATCTGCTTTTTTACGGTAGCTGAAGATACCGCGTCGGAATGCGAAGCTATCCAAGCGGGCGGCGCGAGGCTGCCACTGGTATCTCCCTCCGGCTCGCGTGGGTCTTGTATGACACCATCAAGGGAGACAAATTCAAGCACATTAATTTTTCTCATGACTGATTCCTTTCGAGTTCTATCTGATTTTGTTTCATTTATGGGTGTCCCCGGTTAACGATGCGGTGGATCGAGTCCCGCCTGCCGCGCAGCTCAGTCGTAGCGCTCGAAGACAATCTGCTTGCGATGCCAGCCGAGGGCGGTGAGGCGCTCGCGGACGCCGGAGACCATCTCGTTGAGGCCGCAGATGTAGGTGTAAATGTCGAAGGTCAACTCGGAGGCCGGCAGCGTGGGATCGGGCGGGGGCGCGGGCAGCGGCTGGCCGAGTTGGGAGGCGCGCTCTTCGATGATTCTGGTCACGTGCTCCTGAACATAACCGCGCAACCCGGTCCAGCTCTCCTGCGCGCGGCTCAGCGTGGGCAGATAGTGGAAGTTCGGCTGGCGGGCGGCGAGGGCTTCGAACTCGGCGTGGTAGTAGATGTCGCTTTCGTAGCGCGTGCCGTAGACCAGCCAGATCTGACGGCCGTTGCTGCGGTCAGTGCCATCAGCCGGGAAGAGACCTTGCAGGTAGCCGCGCATGGGCGCAACGCCGGTTCCGGTGGCCACCAGGATCGAGTCGGTGATGGTTTCGTGGAGGATGAAGTGGCCGTGGGGGCCATGGATTTGAATCTCCGCGCCGATGGGCAGGTCGGGCAGGTCGGCCAGGTGGTTGCTGAAGAAGCCCTCTTCGACGCGGTTCACGCAAAGCTCAAAGCGGTTGCCGTTTGGCGCGGAGGCAATGGAGTAGGCGCGGGTCTGCAGCTTGCCATTGGCGTCCGGAGCCACGGCGGAGACAAACTGGCCGGCGGCAAAGTTGAAGCTCACCAGTTCGTCGATCACGAAGACAAAGTGGTAGCACTGGGCGACTTCGGAGATGCACTCCTTGCGTTCAAGTCGTGCGGTCAGCAGTTCACGCGGCATGACGTTCTCGCTTGCGAAAGAGATGCCCGCACAGGCGGGCTCAACTCTTTGATGATACGGACAGGAAAAAGGAGCAGGCCGGCAAGGTGATGATCAGTGCCGACTGGGCTGATCCGGCGGCCACTGCCTTGAGGTGTGCAGAAGCCGGAGAATCTGCAACTCGTCTTCGCAAATTCTGTAGATTAGAAAATAATGTCGATGCGCCAACAGTTCCCGTGTGCCGGAAACGCGTCCGGGGCGGCCAATTTCGGGAAATCGTGTCAGAATCTCGGCCTTTTCCGCAAAGATCAGGTCCATCTTGCAAGCCGCGCGCAAACTGTCCGCCGCGATAAACTCGTAGATTTCACGCCGGTCCGCTCTCGCAGGCCGAGTCCAAACCAGATTCATCACGCCGACCTAAGCAAATTTCTCGCTGACGTGGCGCGGAGAGCGGCAAACTCCGCTTCAACTTCCTCGGAGGGAATCAGCTCTCCCGCGTCAGCCGCGTCGATGCCGATTTGTACCTGGCGGCGAAACCACTGCTCGTATTCGGCATCCGTGCGCTGAGTTGCTACATAGTCCTGCATGAACTCTCGCAAGAGGTCCGCATCGGTGCGGTTGCTTGCTTCAGCCGCCCGTGTGAAGGCTGTCTTCAGCTCGGGATCTATACGGATGGTGATCGTCGCTTCGGTCATACTCGCCTCCATCGGGAAAGTATTTACATCAGCGTATCACGAAGTCTGGTCGAGCCGCATTCGGTAGCCTCATGGCGCATCCCCCTATAATGGACAGGGAGCCGCAAGAGAGCCGCAGGGCCTTCGCGGCTGTGAATGACAGATTTTAGAGGAAGCCATGGCCGCACTGCTGGAAGCGATTACCGTTAAACGCAAGATGTACTTCGAGTTTGAAAACACCCCGTACTACTGCATGGATGCCGAGGTCTCGACACCCACGGCGCGCGGCGGCCAGACGCTGGTCAGGCTGAAGATGCGCAACCTGCTGACGCGGGCGGTCTTCGACAAGACCTTCAAGGCCGGCGAGCGCTTCAAGGAGCCGGACCTGGAGCTGGTCGAGGCCTCTTACCTTTACAGCGACGGCGAGGGATCGCACTTCATGGACCAGCAGAGCTATGAGACGCATACGCTCAACAGCGACATGATGGGCAATGCGCTGGAGCTGCTGGTGGAGGGCGTGATCATCCAACTGCACAAGTTCAACGGCAACCCGATTGGCTTGCAGTTGCCGGAGAAGGTCGAGCTGGAGGTGGTTTACACCGAGGGCGGCGCGCGCGGCGACACCAGCGGCAACGTGACCAAGCTGGCGCGGCTGCAGACCGGCCTGGAGATCAAGGCGCCGCTCTACATTCAGGTGGGCGAAAAGGTGAAGGTCTTCACCGAGACGCGGGAGTTCGCGGGAAGAGCGTAAAAGCAGGGAACAGGGAATAGGGAACAGCCGACTTACACCCAGGTTCGAAAATCCGGACCTGGGGCACCTAGCTTCTTATTGCGTTGAAAATCACTACCGCTTCGCTCCAGTTTTGGCCGAGCGCTTCAGTTCGTTCCAATCCTTCTCGGTTTGGTCGGCGTAGGCTGCGCCGAATTTGGCTAATGCTTCGGCAAAGCCGTCGCCGCTGCCGATGTAGCCGTTGAGGATGAGCGGGTCGCCGGAGCGGGCATGACCGCGGGCTAACAACTCTCCACAGACTTCGGCGTAGGCCTCAAGGCCGCCGCCGGCCAGGTTCTCCAGATCGATGGAACCCTTGTGGTCGTTGAGCTGGCGGACCAGATAGTCGCGCCCGGCAATGTGCGTCCAGCCGAGGAAAGGGTCGGATTGGACCTGCATCGCCTTCTGGCCTTCCGCCACGCGCTGGCCGTTTTGGTGAGGCGGTCGCGCGTCCGTCAGATAGGGCGCGTATGCGGAGGCAGGCTCCTCCTTGATCTGTAAGAAGAGCGGGTCAGCGGGGCCATTGCCCTCGAAGTAGATGCAGTAGTCGCGCAGGCCCACGGAGCCGGTGCCGACGATTTTGAAGGCTACGTCCACCGGGCGATAAAGCGAGAGCAGATGCTGGCGCTGCGGCTCGAGCATCTGGCGATAGGGGCCGAGAGAGGCAAGAACCGCCGCGGCCTTGGCGCCGGTGACGCGGGTGAGGGTGGGCTTGATCTCCTTGAAGCGGCGAGACAGAGCTTGGCCTTCGGGGTCAGGCTTGCCGGGGGTTGGCTCGGTGAGCTGGTCGAGCGTGTGCTGGGGTGTGGCTCGCTCGGCCAGCAGCAGCGCCTGGTGGACGGGCGCGGCCTGGCCGATGCGGTGAACCTGATAGTGGGCCACTTCGAGCGAAGGCATCTGGGCAAAGGCGCGCATCTGGGCGCAGTAGCGGGCAATACATTTTTCAACGGCGGAGCGAGCCGCGGACTCTTTATGGCCGGAGCCGCGGCCGGCCAGCACCAGGGACGCGGCCATGCGCTTGAGGTCCCACTCAAAGGGGCCGCGGATGGTCTCGTCGAAGTCGTTGATGTCGAAGACCAGGTGGCCGTCGGGCGCGGCAAAGGCGCCCAGGTTGCGCACATGGGCGTCTCCGCAGAGCTGGGCGGCGAGGCCGGTATTGGGCAGCACGGCCAGGTCGGCGGCCATCACCGGGACCGCGCCGCGGAAGTAGCCGAAGGGCGANNAGTTCGTTGTGTTCCTGGCGGCCCACCTGCTTGCGCCGCGCCTGGCCCAGAGTTCGCCGTTCTTGTGGAGTTGCCCAATGCATGACGTGGAAGATACAACGCTTGGGCTGTAGTGCGCAAGACGCGTTGCATCCCATCCTAGGGCAGGGTCTGGGGCGCCAGGCGGACGATTGCTGGCTCAGACGCGCCGGTGCGGTATGCGCCCAGAGTCTTCGCCATGCTCTCCAGCTTGCCGGCGTTGGCAAAGAGCGAGCAAGGGTGGTCGTGCGTCTCCAGCATAGGCCCGTTGTCGCGGATCATGGTGAAGAAGGAACTGGCGAAGGCCTGGGAGACCGTTGCGGTACTCACGTTGTGCGTTGCCAGCGCGGAGAATGGGCAGGCTGTGACGTCGCCCGTCGGAGTTACATGGGCGAAGCCTCGCCCGGCGGAGACGCAGCCTCCGAAGAACTCTTCATCGTCGGGCGAATGAATCAGGTAAGCGCCTCCGGTGGCGCGGTTCCGAACCCGCAGGACGGTGGCGCGGAGGCGGGCGCGCTGCTCCGCGGGGATCGCCGCGCTTTTGTTTTCGCCGGTCGGAATCTGCTCGATGAAAAACGCCAGCGGGCCGCTGCGGGCAAGCAGCGCGTCGATGTTCCGCTCCTGCGACCAGTAATCGATATTCGCGGGACTGATAGTAACTGACAGGCCGGTCAGCACGCCCGCGGCTTTGAGCCGGTCGAGCGTGCGCAGCGCTCGTTCATAAACGCCGCTTCCCCGCCGTTCGTCGGTCAGCTCACGATCACCCTCGACGCTGACCACCACCGCCGTGTTGCGGCAGCGTTTCAACGCCTGAAAATCGCTGTCTTCGATTGCCGTTCCATTGGTAAAGACCAGGAAAAGGCGGTCGGAAAACTGGCGAAAGAGGCTGGTAACGCCGGGCAGCATGAAGGGTTCGCCGCCGGCAATCACAAAAGCCACCACCCCCAGCGCGGAGGCTTCCTCGATCACCCGGCGCCAGGCGTCCAGAGTGAGCGGCGGCCGCGCCTCCGGCGAGCACGCGGTGATGCCTACCGCACCGGCATAGCAGCCGGCGCAGCGCAGATTGCAGAGTGAGGTCACGCTGAGAATGAGAAACGGCGGCACTTGCATCCCGTTTTCCAAGGCTAGATCCCGCGCGCGACTGGTCTGCTGGTGCGCCCGCGCGAGGCGGATCAGCGCCGGCAGGTGGCGGGGATGGCGGATGGCCCAGCGAACGAAGACGCGCGGCAGATTCGGGTCAAGGTTTTCGACCATGCTATGAATGCCGAGAATGCGCTGCAAGAGCGCTTCGCTTCGCGGGAGGGGCAGTTCGGTCATGGCAGTGACGTTGGCGTTCATGGATAGGTACGAACCGGCAGCCTGGATGGTTCCCTCCATTCTGGTCCACACACGCGGAACCTCTTTCACTCAAGGCGATTCACTCCTCGCGCAGCAGGATCAAGGGATTCACCGACGGCGCAATCCTTGCCACTGAACTCGATGCGGGCGATTTCTGCGTAGCTCAGTTTCAGGTAGTCGTGGTTTTCACGCCCTTGATGAGAATCCAGACTCCAATGACGAATTCGAAGGGGAAATAGGGATAGACGATGTAGAACGGGACGTTGATGCCGAGGATGGAGAGGGAGATGGCGAAGAAGAGTGGGATGACGGTGATGAATCCCCAGAGGGAAAGAGCGCGAGGAACGAGGCGCGACTTGAAGAGGAGCCAGTAGAAGAGTAGGGCGCCGGGACAAAAGGCGAGCAAAAGGAGCGTATAGCTGAAGTTCATGGAGGCGAGGGTGCGGTCTGCCTCGGCCAGGCGTGACACGGAGGGAGTGGCGGCGAACTGGCTGCCAAGGGCGATCAGTGGGAAGGCGGCGAGGCGGCTGACGGCCCCGAGTAAAGCCTCAAGGAGATAGAAGGCGAAAGCGGTGAGTGCGGAGACACGGCCATAGGCGCGAAGGGCCTCGTAAAGCAGCGCGCCAAGCCAGATGACGCCAGCGACGGCGACCATTTCGTCGAGGATGTTGACGCGGAGAAGCCACGGGCGAGCGGCGATGTGAAGGAGGGTGGCAGCGGTGTCGCCGGGGACGACGAGACCCATATTGAGAATGAGGGCACCGGCGAGCGAGGTAAAGAATTGGAGGAGGAAGGCGAAGCCGAGGATACGAGAGCTGGGCTGATGTGCATTCATGCGGGCACTGTCTTTCTGCGCGTAACGCGAAGGTGATAGTCGAGCTTGTCGGGCAATAAGCCGTGCCTTGCGGCGCGGCGAAGGTTTTCGATGTTGAAACTTATCATTTCAAAGTCCTCCAGACTCGATTTCACTCATAGTGTGGATTGTGCCGCAACTGAATCCATGGTTCCATTCTCCCGCGGCCGGAGGTTTACGCCTTTAATCAAAAGCCACAGGCCAACAGTTATCTCTGCGACCCCCAAAGGCAGAATGCCGAGATGCAGAATCTTGTGATATTGAGGCAGTAGGAGATCCGCAAAATTGGTAATTGTCACCAGCAGCGATCCAAAAAGGCCAAAAGCCGAAAGGGCCTTTGGAAGATAGGTCGATTTGAGGAACAGATAGAAGAAGAGAATGGACCCCGTTAAAAAAAACAAACCAGCCACAATGAATCCATCCGAATATACAGCTGTACACAAATTCACAAGAACTGCCGGCTGACTCGATCCAAATGCATTCGTGTAATCAGAGCCGATAAATACCTTCAAGACGACAAAACTGAAAAGACTCAGTAGTCCGAACATTGTGGCCTCCACGAGTCTGAAGAGAAGCGCAAGCAGCGCCAGATTCTTGTTGATCGGCTTGACAGCCACGTATAGCCCCATCGCCAGGAAAACCGTACTCAGAGCCCCGATGAATATGCTGGTAAGTCCGATGCGATAGAGCAGTTCCGACCTCATAATCGCATGGGAAGTTTCTGTGAAATTTCCTGGAACTTCAAAACGGTTGGCAATCATGACGCCCGCCGCATAGGCAAGGTCGACGAACAAATACATGAAGCCTGCAAGTCTTGCGTACCTCATTTGCGTTTTTTCATTGTCGGAATATGTCATTTCATCCTCTCCTTTTTGTTGCGAGAACGCTTGCCATGGATCATCCGGCCGAGTTGGTCGCCGATGACAGATTTACGTCTCCCTGCGGCCGGAGGTTTACGCCTTTCACTAAAAGCCACAGACCAACTAATATTTCTGTGGCAAAGATAGGCGCCCAGCCAAGTTGCAGCATTTGGGGAGGCTGCGGAACAATGAGGAACGAGAAACCCATAATCGGCACAAGCGCGGATGCAAACAGACCGAACACCGCAAGAAGTCTTGGAATGTAATTCGATTTGAGAAACAAATAGAAAAACAGGATGGACCCCGCGCCATAAATTATGCAGGTGACGTTCAATCCAACCAAACTGACAAACGAATGTAAATCGATAAAGACTGACAACTGTCTTGCGTCCAGGGAGCCCACGGAACCAGCGCCCATTTGCATCTTCATGAAAACAAAATCAATCACGTCGAAGGCACCGCCCACAGCAACGTAGACCAGTTCAAATACGAAAGCCAGAAGTGCTAGATTGCTGTCTACCGGTTTGACAACGACATAAAGCCCCATGGCCAAAAGCACTGCACACAGCATGTTGAGTATCCCGAGGGACAGCCCGACGCGATAGAGCAGCTCCGCGCCCATAATCCTGTGGGCGGTCTCCACTAAGTTTCCAGGTACTGCAAAACGGCTTGTAATAAAGACGCTTAACAAATAAACAGCTATGATGAACAGGTACATGAAACCCGCAAGTCTTGCGTACCTGATTTGTGATTTATCGGTTTCAGAGCTTGTCATTTTCAATCTTCCTTCTTTTTGAGATTCGTTCTGCATCAGGCGCGCGGCGCTGGTCATCAGCGACGCAATTCCGGGTCAACTTCAGGCGAATCACCGTTCCTCCGCCGCGCAGGCCTGTTCCTTCCATCGTTGAGCGTTCACGCCAAACACAAGCAGCCACAGGCACAGCAGTGTCTCCGAGGCACCGGGCATCAGAATGTATGGAAAAAGACGTGCCGCGAATGCGGGCGCAAGGAAGTACGCGAAGCTGTTGATCTGGTAGCACAAACCCGCAAAGGCCAGGAGCGGGCCCAGTATGCGAGGAAGAAAAGTCGACCTGAAGACCAGGTATCCGATGGAGAGGCAATAGCATCCAAAAAACACCATGGCCATGTTATAACCCGTTGGGAACAATCTGAGGGACGCATACGCCAGAGCCTGCAACTGATCTGTTGTAAGTCCGCTCAAGGCGCGCCCGTCTCCCAAAAGGATCAAGGGCAGGAAATGATTGAGCAAATTGATGCCCTGAGTGATGCATCCCGCGAGACCGAAGAACGCGGCGACGAAAGAGAGGTTCCTGCTCACCGGCCTGAACAAGTTATAGAAGAGACCCACCACGGCGATATAACTCATCACCGCGATGAGATCGGATGCGAAACCCAGCCGGAATAGCTGCTGGTGCGCCAGAATGTTGCGCGCGGTGGCCGCCGCTTCACCATATACGACAAGCCTGCCGCGAACAAAGGCCTCGGCGAAGAAGCACCCTGCGATGCTGATCAGGTAAAAGACGCCGGCAATTCTGGCCTTGCTGCGCGACGACATTTCTGCATTCCGTTCCATCATTTCAGTAGTGTTCACGAATCGTTTCTCCTTATGCGAGCGATTGAATCAAGTACACTGCGAATCAGATCGGTTCGCGATAGTGGCGAAGCCGCACTGTTGCTGCGATGAATGCAGCGGCGACAATTAGTCCGATCCACAACTCCGGCGTGCTCAGGAATCTCCATGGAGTGATTTGCGTTAGGGGGTCGGCAGGCGGGACGCCTCCCGGAACCAGTGGGACGAAAGCCTGTGTATACCAGCCGATCAAGCGGAATTTTAGCAAGTTGGCAAAATACAAAGTGTTAAAGGCAATCTTCTCGACCACACAAATCGCGAATAGTGGTAATACGGCCCATAGAAAGGTCGCGCGCCGCGCATAGCTGGAAACCAGCAACAGCCAGCCATAGATAGGCGCATACCAAAGCGCGCTCGCCACTAATGCGCACAGCAGCGACAGCCACATCTTCCACAATGGCAACTGCGCCCAAAGCGTTGCGGCGCTCAGGCCATTCCCCAGCGCAATCGCGGTGCTAAATAGGAAGAGGACGAACTGTGTGGCAACGATGATCGCAAAGGTGACCAGCGGCAGAACCACCAGCGGAATGCCGGCCTTCGCCAGTACTGTGGTGAGATCCGAAACCGGCAGCGACTTCCAAAACAGGACGCTGCGGTCACGGCGTTCGCCATACAGCGCATCGAGACAGTAAAACGCCCCGGTGAAAAACGCGGTCAAGAGAAGCACAAAAGCAGCGACGTCGTACGGCATATGGATTGCGCCGCGCTGGTTCATCGGATCGGCCAGTGCGGCGCGCATCTTCGGCATCTGTTGAATTGTGCTGATCAGGAAGCCGACGAGAAAGAGGGATGCGATGGTCAATGGCGCGATATAGATTGAGCGGTTCTCCCACAATTCGCGGCGTATCGACCAATACAGCGGCCGAGTCGCCGCCAGGGCGGGTGCGACTCCCTGCGCGTTGAGTGTAGACTCGGGCATGGCGTTCGATTGAGTATTCATCTTGCTACTCCTTGTGTCTCTCCGGCCTCATTGCCTATCACGGCAAGGAACAGGTCGGCGATGCCGGGTGTGCGCACGTCGCCAAGCGCTGCGAGTTGCCGGCGATCTGCATGATCGAAGAGCAGAATGCTCCGGCCCAATACCTGGCGCTCGTGAATCGGCTTGAGCGCGCGTGCTGCTGCAATGCGTTCGGGATGCACCATTACTTCCAGATAGCGCGCCTCGAATTCTTCCATGCTGCAACCGAAGATGATGCGGCCGCGATGGATGAACATGAGATCGGTGAGTATGTGCTGGAGCTCTTCGACCTGATGGGTCGTCACCACGATGGTGCGGCTGCTGTCGTAGTAGTCGTTCAGCAGGGAATCGTAGAACTGCTTGCGATACAGGATGTCGAGGCCAAGCGTCGGCTCATCCAGCACCAGCAATTTCGCGTCAATGGCCATCACCAGGGCGAGGTGCAGTTGGACCACCATGCCCTTCGACAACTCCCCGACCTTGCTGGCGCGCCCGATTGCGGTTTTTGCAAGAAAGCTCTCTGCTTTTGCGCGGTCGAATCGCGGATGCACGCCGGCAACGTAGTCGAGCGCTTGCGAAACCCGCAACCAGCGCGGCAACACGGCCACATCGGCAATGAACGAAACATCGCGCATCAGTTGATCGCGCTCGGACCATGGGTCGCGCCCGAGCACCTTCAGTTCCCCCTGATACGGTGTGAGGCCCAGAATCGCGTTGAGCGCCGTGGATTTGCCCGCGCCGTTGAGTCCGATCAGCCCGACGATGCGCCCCTCTTCGACACGCAAATCCACGCCGTCCAGCGCGATGGTTGCGCCGAAGGTCTTGCGGAGTCCATGTGCTTCTATGACGGTCATAGCTTCGGCTCCTCCTTTTCATCTACAGGATTCACTGGACGCTGGCTTTCGGCAGCGTCCAGCAGTTCCTGGGGTGTCAGTCCGAGTCGCAGAATGGTGGCGTACACGCGGGGCCATTCTTCGGCCAGAAACTTCTTGCGCTCGCCCTGCAATAGCAGATGGCGTGCGCCGACATTGATGAACATGCCGCGCCCCCGCCTGGTCTCGACAAGTCCCTCATCGACCAGTTCTTGATAGCCCTTCAGCACCGTCAACGGATTGACCCGGTATTCCGCCGCAACATTGCGCACGGACGGCAGAGGGTCGCCCTCCTTGAGCGCGCCGTCGAGTATCATTGCGACGACGCGCTCCCGAATCTGGCGGTAAATCGGCTGACTGTCATTCCACTCAAATTCCATTTGTTTTCCCAACGATTCCCGCGAGAGGTATCCTCACGTTACTTTAACAAGCGCAAGTCCATGTGCCCCTTGACGGACTTCCCCCCAGGCGCCAAGTAGGTCCAGTCCTCGGTGTGATGCTCGGCGTCGATGATGGTGAACACGACATGTTGCAGGTATCCATACTTGGTGCCACCGGCAACGTCAAGAAAATCGAATTCCAGCGTTTTTCCGTCCGGCGAAAGCTTGCCCACGAAGCGCGGCCTGTTTGCTGCATCACAAAAATGCGTCAGCATGAGACGATCCTCATCCTTATCAAAGATGCTGATGTCGCCCAAGGTCGAGCCTGTTGCCTTCATTTCGTGCACAATTGCGTTTCCGCTGGAAGTGACGTGTATCGTCGTTTGTATTGTGTTGCCGTCAAATTCCAACTGGGAGGGGTCGGTTTTCACTGTGCCCAGCCAGGTGCCGGCCAGGGATTTCAAGATGTCGTAGGATTTCTGGGCTTCGGTTGGGGCAATAGGCGTCGCCGTGGACTGCGCGAACGCAAGGCTGGAAAGCGAAATCAGTCCAATGGACAGCGCGATTCGAAAAAACTTCATCTCTCATTCTCCTTTTGAGTTCATTTCCTGTTAGCTCTCGGACCAGGGCTATTCGCTGGCGTACTCAATTGTAAGCAGCCGCCAAGGAACCCCGTCCAACACATCACTGTTATAGTTAACTATAACAGTATAGACTATGTCAAGCGTTTTCTGTTTTTTTTATTCTTTGCCATCCGCACAGGACAAAATCGGGCGGCCAGTTGCCGCAATTGGCTGCGCGCAAGCGGATTGGGTGTCCGCTTTCGCCGCGCGCTGTCCGTTAACGACCAGGAAAGGCGTACAGGCGCGGTGGTTTACACTGCGGTGATATGGCTCCGCACCCTGGAAACACGCGGATGGGTCGCGATGCCGCGCTCCGCTCCCGGAGGAATTCATTTTGACCCGCACTAACGCTCTGTTGCTCTTTGGCCTGGCTGCCATTCCTTTTGCATCTCTTTCCCTCACCGGCCAGGCGCCGGCGAAGCCTCTGACGGTGGAGGCGATCTATGCGCATGGAGCGCTGATCGGGAATCCGCCGGAGGATCTGGCCTGGTCGCCGAACGGCAAGCACCTGATTTACATGGACAGTGAAGAGCTGATGGAGATGGATCCCGGCTCGGATAAGGCGCGGGTGGTGGTGGATCACGCCAAGCTGGCTGCCTTCGACGGGGCGAAGGAGACCGAGACGGACCGCGACCATCGCGACCGCTACGGGATGGCGCCCTACGTGTGGGCGCCGGACTCGGCGCGCCTGCTCTTCGACGCGAAGGGCCACCTGTGGCTCTACGACCTGCGCAAAGGCGCGAGCGTGGAGGTTGGCTCGACCGGGGCGGCCTCGGGCAACGATCCCAAGTTTTCGCCGGACGGCAAATCGATCTCGTTTGTGCGCGAGCATGGGCTGGCGGTGGTGCGGCTCGATGAGCCGGGAATGCCGATGACGATGGTGGCTCCCGCGCCCAACCCAGCCACGCTTAACGGCGAAGTGGATTGGATTTACCTGGAAGAGCTGGAGGCGCGCAGCAATCAATTCTGGTCGCCGGACTCGAAGCGGCTGGCCTATTTGGAGATGAACGAGGCCAGCGTGCCGGAGTATCCCATCACCGACTGGATTCCCACCCACGCAACGGTGGAGGAGCAGCGCTATCCGCAGCCGGGCGACGCCAACCCATCTGTCCGCGTGGGTGTGGTGAGCGCGAGCGGGGGAAATACGGTGTGGGTGAGTTTGCCGATTCGCGCCGGGCAGGACTATATTCCGCGCTTCGGCTGGGTGGACGCGCAGACGCTGTGGGTGGAGACGCTGACCCGCGACCAGAAGCATCGCGACCTCTACTTTGCCGACGCCGCGACGGGTCAGGCGCACGCGGTGCTGCAACTCGCCGACGACAAGTTTTTCGATGATAAATACAATGTTGCGGTGGGCAACGGGGCGATTGTGCTGACGAATTGGAGCGACGGGCACAATCACCTTTACCTTTACAGCTATGACCAGGCCGATCCGGCCCACGCCACAGCCAGACTGGAGCGGCAACTGACGCAGGGCGGCTTCGATGTGGGCGAGGTTTTGCGCGTGGACACCACGGGCAAGCTGGTGGACTATGGCTCGAACGAAGGCAGTCCGCTCGATCAGCAACTGTGGCAGGTCAACTTCGCGGGCGAACGGAAGCAGTTGAGCGCGGGCGCGGGCTGGCATGAAGGCAATTTTGCGCCCGTTGGCGGTGCGTTTGTGGACAAGCAATCGGCGCGCATGGAGCCGCCGACGGTGCGGCTGTGCACGGAGGCGGGCAAGTGCGGCGTGATCTGGGCAACGCGGGCGCTGGAGCCTTACCATTTGCGCGTGCCGGAACAGCTCACGGTCAAGGCCCACGACGGGACAACTCTCTACGCCACGCTGCTGCTGCCCCAGGGCGCAACCACTCCGGCGAGCGTGCCACTGATTGTGAATCCCTACGGCGGGCCGGGCGCGCCGACGGTCGTCAACCGCTGGCACGACAGCCTGCTCTTCGACGAGTTGCTGGCTGAGCACGGTTTTGCGGTGCTGCACACTGACAATCGTGGCATGGGCGGACGGGGACGCGCCTTTGCTCAGGCCGCTTATCATGACTTCGGCCCGGTACAGTTGGAGGATCAACTGACCGTGGTGGGCGCGGCGCTGGCGCAGCACGCGCAACTGGACCCCAAGCGGCTGGGCTGGTGGGGATGGAGCTGGGGCGGGACCTTCACGCTCTATGCCATGACGCACTCGGAGCGCTTCCGCGCCGGGGTTGCGGTGGCGCCGGTGACCGACTGGCGCAACTATGACTCGATCTATACCGAGCGCTATATGAGCCAGCCGTCGGAGTTTGCCTCAGGTTACAAGGATTTTTCGGTGGTCAACTCGGCGGCTCGCCTGAAGGGACGGCTGCTGCTGGCGCATGGAACCGGCGACGACAATGTGCATATGGAAAATTCCGTACAATTTGTGCAGAAGCTGATTGAGGCGGAGATCCCTTACGACCTGCAACTCTATCCGCGCAAGACGCACTCGATTGCCGGCGCGGATGTGCGCACGCATCTGTACAACCGCATTCTGGCGCACTTTGAGGAGTACTTGAAGCCGCCGGTGCAATGAGTGCGTGGCCCTTTTGGTCGCACAGCCATACCGTTCGCATGAACTGACGGAAATCAAGCTCACGACCAGCTAGAGCGCGTGGTGGCGGAAGATGTCGTCTTTGTCGCGGCTGGGGCAGTCGGAGCACTCCAGGCAGCAGACCAGCAGCACGGCTATGCCCATTGTGACCAGAACGGCGATGGCGTTTCCGTCGACCGTGAACCAATGAATCAGGCTATCCATCGTCATACCCCAAGAACAAGATATCCTAAAACGTTTGACGTTGAATGGACTCTTCGGCTCACATATTCTGATTATTTTTTAGGCGGAATCCTCGCGCGTCAAGGGTTTTATCGGCGATTTACACAGCTCCCTCTTGATTGTAAGAGAAGAAAAGGCGAAGATAGGGGCAGGATGGTCATCGGTCCCAATTCGACGCCGGCCCTTGCTGCCGGGAAGCGGCTGGATGAGCTTCAAACCGATGGGCCAGAGGCCGCGCCTGCTCCGCGACAGCCGGAAGACCGCCCCCAGAGCGGTCCGCTGCTGAACTGGCTCTTCGTCGATATGAACTCCTTCTTTGCCTCGGTGGAGCAGGATGCGCGCCCCGAGCTGCGCGGCCGCCCGGTGGGCATTGTGCCCATGATGGCCGACACAACCTGTTGCATTGCCGCCAGTTACGAGGCCAAAGCCTTTGGCGTGAAGACCGGAACCATGGTGGCCGATGCCAAGCGGATGTGCCCCGGCCTGGTGCTGGTGGAGGCGCGGCACGAGCTGTATGTCGCGTACCATCACCGCATCGTCAAGGCCGTGGAGAGTTGCCTGCCGGTGACGGCGGTGCTCTCGGTGGACGAGATGGCCTGCCGGCTGATGGGCCGGGAACGGCCGCTGCTGGCGGCGATGAAGCTGGGCCGCCAGGTGAAGGAGCGCATTCTGGAGCGCGTTGGCCCGATGATCCGCAGCTCGGTCGGTCTGGCTACGAATCGGTATCTCGCCAAGATCGCCAGCGACATGGAGAAGCCCGATGGGCTGGTGGCGCTGACTCCGGACATTTTGCCTGGAGCGTTGCGGCAACTGGCGCTGCGCGACCTGCCGGGCATTGGCGCGCGCATGGAGAAGCGGCTGAACGCGAAGGGCATCCGCACCATGGACGATCTGCTGGCGCTCGATTGCGACAACTCCGGGCAGGTGTGGGGATCGGTTCTGGGCGAGCGGCTGTGGCACTGGCTGCATGGCGAGGACTTCGACATGGACGAGGTTGAGCACCTGAAGTCGATGAGCCACCAGCACGTGCTCGCCCCGGAGATGCGCACGCCGGAGAAGGCCTGGGCGGTAGCGCACAAGCTGCTGCACAAGGCGGCGATGCGGCTGCGCGCGAGCGATTTATGGGCCAGCAGCATTGGCCTGGCCATCGGCTTTGCGGTGCCACGCAGTGAAAAGAAGCCGGTGAGCAGTTTCGGCGTTCCCACGCGGGGATGGAAGAGCGAAGTGCGGCTGAGCGAGTGCCAGGACAATCTGACGCTGATTGCCGCGCTGAGCCGTTTGTGGGCTTCGCGGCCCACCGGAGCGCAGTACGACCGCCCGTACTTCATCGGCGTGCATCTGAACGGCCTGGTGCCCGGAACTCTGCATTCGCTGAACCTCTTTGACGGATCGGAGCAGGAGCAGCACCGCGCGAGCCTCGTGGCCGCGATGGACGCGATCAACAACAAGTACGGCCTGAGCACGCTGGCCCCCGCGACCATGCTGACCGCCTTCAAGGCCGCGCCCACGCGCATCGCCTTCCACACCATTCCGGAGATGTTTTGACTGACGGCAAAATCCAGCCCTGGCAGATGGACAGATACTCGCTGAGTGAATCGGCGATTTGGCGTCAATTGAGAA
>PLPA01000238.1 GCA_003159355.1 Acidobacteriaceae bacterium
ATGAGCATGATCATGACCGGCGGCGCCGTGGGGCCGGAGACGATCCGCTTCTCTCAACCCGCGCTGGAGGCAGAGAAGCCGCCTATGCCGCCTGCATTCTCGGCATGACCTTGGCGTAAGGAGGATCGGGAAGCTCGTCATTTGCCGCAACCCACAGATCATGGTCCATCTGCAATCCAAGCCAGAACTCGGCGGAGTTGCCGAAGTAGGCGCTGAGGCGCAAGGCAGTATCGGCTGAAATAGAACGCTTGCCGAGAACAATATCGTTCACCCGCGGCGCGGAGACGTGCAGATCCTTGGCCAGCCGGTAGCTGGAAAGCCCCAACGGCTCCATGAACTCCGTCTTGAGAATCTCGCCGGGATGAATTGAGTAGGCAAAGGGAATCTTCTTCATCGCGTCTCCTAGTGGTAATCGACGATCTCCACGTCGTATGCGTCCCGATCAACCCATCTGAAGCAAATCCGGAACTGATCGTTGATGCGGACGCTGTGTTGGCCCTTGCGGTCGCCGGTCAATGCTTCCAGGCGATTGCCGGGCGGGATGGTCAAATCGTGCAATTGCGTCGCGCGACGCAGGATAAAGAGCTTCTTCAGAGCCGAAGTACGGAGGCTCGCAGGGATGCGGCGGCTTTTGCCGGTATCCCACAACAACTCCGTATCGGCGTCCGCGAAGCTCCTGATCACAGCAAGATGATAACGCTATTCGTTAAGAATGGCAAGCGTTATTAGAGCACATTCAGGCTGCCCGGTTCGTCCACCGCCAGCGCCTCTTCCGCGTGCTCGCTTTCGGCGGCGATCTTGCGCAGGCTGACATGCTCGAAGCGCGCCCAGATCAGGCCGATGGGCGCAATGCCCAGAAAGCCCACCAGCAGCAGCGTGGCGGCGCAGGCGGTGGCCGGCTCTGCCGCCACGCCGAAGAAGCCGGACATCGCCGCGGCCACGGCGCCGATTTGCGTGAACCAGCCGATCACCGGCAATTGAAATCCGCTGACCGCCAGGCTCGAAGCCATCAGCAGCATGCACTTGGCCAGCGTGAGATGGGCCAGTTGCGGGCTGGCGGAAAAGGCCGTGGTGATCTCCAGATAAGCCAGCGAAATCAGCCCCCACATGGCCAGTGACAGCGCCAGGATAACGGCAAAATCTGTGAAGGTGCGCATGGTGTCCAGGCCGGCGCGAAAGGTGCGAATCTTGTGCCCGACGGCGTGGCCCAGTTTCTTGGAGGCCATGCCGAAGAGCCCGTCGAGGAACGAAGCGACCATCTCGCCCGCCAGACGCACGGCAACCAGAAAGAATGCGCCGCCGACGGTGGCGGCCAGCGCCCCGTAGCAGACTTTTTTAAGGACTTCAGGATGGGGCAGAGCGCCCGCCGGAGCCAGCAGGATCATCGAGCAGAAGATCAACGCCATCGATGCAAGGTCGAAAAGCCGCTCGACGATGTAGACGGCGACCTGATTGCTGAGCGGCAGGCCGGTCTTCTTGGCCACCAGGTAAGGCCGCACCGGATCGGCGATCCTGCCGATCAGCGCGACAGCGGTGAAGCCGATGACCTGCGTGCCCAGCAGAGAAAGCAGAGGCACCTTTTTGTTGTGCCGCAGCAGCAGCGCCCAGCGCACCGAGCGGATCACGTAGCAGACGTAAATGCAGCCCAGGGCAATGGCGATCTTGCGCCAGTCGGCCTGCGCCAGTTGCGACCGGAATACGCCAAAGTCGAAGTGAATCCTGTCGCGTCCCCACACTACCAGAGCGGCCAGCGCCGCCAGCCCCACCAAACCCGCAATCCATTGCTTCTTCAAACGTTCTCCGTTCCGCAGTGCTATGGGTATGCCCAGAGTCTAGTTTCTCACCTGTTCGCGAAGAACACCCTAGCGGGATGCGTTTCCCTGATGGACCGCCACCCGCGCCGCCCGGCGAGCCTCCGCCTCCCGCGCAAGAACGCGCCGGTTGAACTCGTGAATCACCCGCGCCACATAGGCTTGCGTCTCGCGATAGGGAGGAATGCCGTGGTACTTCGCTACCGCCTCCGGGCCGGCGTTGTAGGCGGCCAGCGCCAGCGCCAGGTTGTCATGGTAGTGGGTGAGCAGCGCGTCCAGGTAGGTCGCCCCGCCGCGCACGTTCTCCTCCGGCTTGAAGCTGTCCGCGACGCCCAGGTCCTTGGCCGTTGCGGGCATCAGTTGCGTCAGCCCCTTGGCCCCGGCGCGGCTGACGGCTCGCGCGTCGCCATTGCTCTCGGCCTTCACCAGGCTGGCCAGCAGGTCCACGTCCAGGTTGTGCGCATGGCCGGCCTGGGTGAGCATCTCGCCCAGGTCCGCCGCAGAGAGCTTGGCCTCTCGGCGGGAATTCGCGCTTGGTTTGGGACCAGCCGCGGAGGTCGGTCCGGACGAGTTCTCCGCGGTTTTCGGCGCAGCCGGCGGATCGGGCAGTTTCTCAATCTCGGCAATCTCTTCCGGGCGAAACTCGATGTAGCTGTCCTCGCCGGCGCTCAGGTAAAGCCGGGTGCGGCCCTCGACTTCGGCGTGATGATCGCAGCGCATCTCGAAGCCGTTGCGCAGCGTGATGCGCTCGGCTGCGCCAGCGAATGGGGACAAGGCAGCCAGAGCCGCCATCATCCCCGCCGTGATCAAGAGACTTCCGCGCATCGATCGTTTGCTCAACTCAATCCAACTCCTGCCGCTCCGCGTTTGGCCACCGCGGCTTCCAGCACCACGGCCACGCCGTCCTCGTCGTTGGGCGGCGCCAGCTTCCAGCCGCGCGCTTTAGCCATCGCCCGCAACTCGGCCGCCGCATTGCCCATCAGCACGCCTTGCCCAGCCCACTCCAGCATCTCCACATCGTTCCAGTTGTCGCCGATGGCCATCACCTCGTTGCGCTCCACGCCCAGGTGAGCCGCCAGTTTCTTGAGCGCCGCGCCCTTCGAAACGCCTCGCGGCAACAGGTCCAGAATCGACAGATCGCGCGCCGGATACTCAGTCCGCACGCACGCGCAATCGCCGGCCCATTCGCTGGCCCTGACCGCCTGCTCGGCCGCGCGCATCCGGCTCAGGCTGCCCGCCGACATGCCCTGAATGGGGTCGTCGCCGTCCATGAGCGCATCCTCCAGCGGCTTGACCACTTCGATTGCATTGCGGTTGGCCTCGACCCACAAAGCGATCCGCCCATGCGCCTGTTCCAGATCCTCAAGCACCAACTCGCCGCGCCCCGGGCGGTCAAAGGTGAAGACCACAGCCCCAAACGGCCGCAGCAGCCCGCACAACCCGCGCGCCACCCGCGATTCCATTGAGCAGCGGGAGAGATTCTCGCCGCCCAGCGTGCGCATCACCGCTCCATTGGATGTAATCAGCGGCGTATCCGCTCGCAGGCCGTGACCCGTGAGCAGCGGCGTCGTATAAGCCGCGCGCCGGCCCGTGGCGATGGCCACCGTGATACCCGCCTCCTGCGCGCTTTTGAGCGCCCGCGCCGTGCGCACCGTCAACGCCTGCGCAAAGGTAGGCAGCAGCGTTCCATCCATATCGATTGCCACCAGCCGAACCGCAGGGTGCATATCTCTAGTGTAGCTGCTGGGATATTGCGGCCCAATCCGGTAATCTTGGAAGTATGGAACGTATTTGCAACCAGTGCCGCGCCATGCTAGCAGAAGAGACGATGGCGGATTGGTGTCCCGCCTGCGGAGGCGCGCTTGTTGAACGCACTGAACTTCAACCCGCTCTGCCGCACGCAGTGCCCGCAGAGGTTGATCATCGCGGCATCATCCTGCCCCGCCGTCATGCCCTGGGCGGAATCATTACTCCGCAGTGAGGCTTGCCAAGCTTGACAGGCTATTC
This sequence comes from Acidobacteriaceae bacterium, assembly GCA_003159355.1. Classification (GTDB taxonomy): domain Bacteria; phylum Acidobacteriota; class Terriglobia; order Terriglobales; family Acidobacteriaceae; genus Telmatobacter. Next base: position 3,819 of record PLPA01000238.1, read on the forward strand.
TTTGTCTTTCTTCTTCGGATCGTAATCCTCGTCGGGAAACGGCCATGGACGGGCAGGAATAATGTGCGCAATAACGCGTTTGCGTTCGCACAGTTCAATCGTCTCTCCAGCCTTGAGCAAAGCCCATATCAGGCGGGTGTTGCGCAACTGGCTGAGAGTAATCGACGGCATGGATGTACTCTGACACAGAATGGGTTGCACCGCAATAGATATTCTGCCTCTTTGAATTGGCCTTTCCCGATTTGACGATATGCCAGTGGGTGCCTCATCGGAAAGAATCCCAGTTCCGATAATCCGGACCTGGGGCAACCAGCACATGGCCCTACTATCAACTTTCAGATGTTAAGGTATTAATTTCCTCGCTATTAGAGCGAACTACTTTGAGAATTGCAATCGGCCAAGGCGAAGGTGACCCTATCCCTCCCTCAATGCGACGTATTTCACTCACCCCGAATACCCAGAATCCAGCGTTCTCAAGTCCTTTGATGCGCTCGCTCAAACCGAATGTCGCTTTCACACGTTCACCAGCCTCGGTATCATTCCAGAATTCTGCACAATCCTGTACCTCTTGGAGGAATTGGCCGAGAAGATCAGCCTCCTCCGCTGATCTCGGTTCATCGTGATCGAACGAAAACTGTAAAGCCCCTCCAGCAACATTCATAATATCCCGTCCAGAAATCAGTCGAACAAGAAACAGAGGGATATTTTCCTTAATCCTCTTGATTCTGATAGGCGGAACCTTTGGCTCATCGCTTAAAGATGTAGAGACCCATTCCTCATGATTTGTCTTTAGCTTTGACAGAATATCGACCGTGTAGGTTTCACACTGGTCATCGATCATCTTGTGGTGCACTCGACAAAGAAGGATTAGATTTTCTGGCTCATCAAGACAATCGGTGGGATAGTTTGGGTCATACCTTGGTCCTTGCCCCTTTCTAGAAACCACATGACACTCATCTCCAACAATCGAATCATCGTCTACATCAGTAGCCTCAATCACTAATTCATGTCTGCACAAAGCACATCTATTACCGGACTTCCCCCAAAGAATCTTCCTCGTCTTGTCTGAGATTGACAAAGTATTTCCCTCTTATTCTCTATTCATATCGTAACGCCTCGGCAGGCAGGATGCGCGAGGCAGCCGACGACGGATACAGCGTAGCCAGCAGCGAAATTCCAATCGAGACGACGGAGACAATCAGGCCATCAAGCGGGCGCGGCGCAAAGGGCAGCGTGTCAATCGAGTAGACTTCGGCGGATAAATGGATGAAGTGATAATGCCCGCCGGCCCAGGCGGCGAGGTAGCCGAGCGCCAACCCAAGAACCGTCCCGATCACGCTGATGAGGAAGCCTTGCAGCAGGAAGATGCGCCGCACCTGCGCCGGCTCGACGCCGAAGCTCATCATCACGGCGATGTCCCGCGTCTTCTCCATTACCATCATGGTGAGCGCGATGAGAATGTTGAGCGCGGCGACGATCACGATCAGCGCGATGATGATGAAGGTGACCACCTGCTCCAGCTTGAGCGCGCGGAAGAGTTCGCGGTTCGTCTCCATCCAGTTGGTGGTCATGTAGCCCTTGCCCGCAGCCTGCTCGATGGCCTTGCCGATCTCTGGCGCGCGGTATAAGTCATCCACTTTGAAGCTGATGACAGACAATAAATCAGGCTCGCTGAAGAGGCGCTGCGCGTCGCTGAGGCGCATGAAGGCCATCGCCGCATCGTATTGATAAAAACCTGAATGGAAGATGGCCACCACGCGGAAGCGCTGATACTTGGGCGCGAGGCCGAGCGGCGTCAGTTCGCCCTGCGGGCTGGTGACGAGCACACTGTCGCCGACCTGCGCGCCGATGGTTTCGGCGATGTCTTTGCCCAGCACCAGCGGCGGGTAAGGCACGTTGATCTGGCTCTGGCCGGGAAGCGGCTGCTCAGTGGCTGCCTCCGGATCAAGGTCGCGCGCCGAGCCGGTGGTGATGGTGTCGAGCAGACTGCTGACCGTGCGCTCCTCGGCGGGAACGATGCCTTTGATCAGCGCGAAGCCGGCGCGTGGGCCGCGCGAGACCAGCACTTGTCCGTAGATTCCCGGCGCGGCGGCGGTGACGTGGGGAACATGGCGCAGGCGTTCGACGAGCGGCTGCCAGTTGCGAATGCCGTCCGACTGCACGCGCATCAGGTCCACATGCGCCGAGGCGCCCAGCAGGCGGCCCTGCAGGTCGCTCCTCATGCCGTTGGTGATAGCCAGCGCGATAATCAGCGCGGCCACGCCCGCGGCCACCCCGGCGATGGAAATGGTGGTGACCACGCCCACCACGGCTTGCCGCCGCTTGGCCCTCAGGTACCGCGCCGCTATGTAAAGCTCGAATCGCATGAGTCTTCTGGAATCTTCCCTGATTCGAGTCTACTTCTCCGGGGCGGGAATCACCGTCTTGGCCACGCCCACGTTGTCATACCGGTCATAGACGCGCACGGCGATCAGATGCTCGCTGGCCTTGGCCTCCGCGGGCGAGGGAATCAGAACGTCATAGTGCTCGCGCCGCGCATCGGAGAGCCCGCCAACCGGCTCAATGTACTGCCAGGGGCCTGCATCGAGCGAGTACTCGGCGTGAGCGACGGGCGACGCCGCATCCTCCGCGTCGAAGGTCACATGAATCTGCTTCGCGCAGGGCGAAGGCTTGCAATTGGTCACAGCCGCATGAAGAGCGGAGATCACCGGCGGCGTAGTGTCCACCTCGAAGCGCTCGCTGACTTTTTCGCTACTGAGCGCGTCGCCGGGCGTGTGCGAGGGGGCGTCGGAGGCGACGACCTTGATCTGGTAGCCGCCATCGGGAATCAACGCGGCGTCAAAGGTGTAAGCCTTGTCAGTAAGGTCAGCCTTGAGCAGCCGCCAAACGGTTTCGCCGTCGCCGCGCAGGTAGAGCGCGTAAATCAGCTCGTCGCCGTTGTCGTCGTGCGCCGCCCAGCGAACGGTGATCGCGGTGCGGTCCTTGGCGGCCTGCAAGGGCGCGGCGGCTCCGGCGTCGAAACTTATTCCAGCGTTCTGGCCCGCTGAAGGAAAGGCGATGTTGACCGTCGGCGGCTGCCCGGCATTGTTCTGCGAACTATAGCGCGCGCCGGGAACCACCACCAGATCGTCCACCACCGGAGCGGCGTTCACCGGCAAATAGTTGACGCCCACGCTGCCCAGCCTTCCATGCGCGCCGAGCACGGCCTTCCATTGCAGGTAGCGTCCGGCGGGCGAGGCCACCGCGCCGCCGTTGAGCGGCTGCCATTCCGACCAGCCCCTGACCGGCTGCTCGACGTTGCCGGAGCGGGTGAGCAAATCAAAATTTGCCGAGCCAGGCTCGACCTCAACGCGGCCAAAGCGAGCCATTGCGCTCGTGTCCAGCACGTCGCTGGCGTACTCGTGCTTCACGGTGCGACCCAAAACAACCAGCTTGCCGGTATTGCCGGTGCCGATGAGGATGCCGCGAGCGTCTTGCGCCACGGCCAGACTCAGCCCCTGCTGCGCATCCAGGTGCGCGATGTCGGCGTAGCTGCCGTCGTCATTGATTTTGAAGACGCGGCCGCGATTGCCGGTAAGCGCGAACAGGCCGTCAGCCCGCGCGGCCAGCGCATAGACGATCTCGTCCTTGCCGGACCACAGCTTGCGCGGCGCTTGGCCCTCCGCCAGCGCATAGATCTCGCTGCCTTCGGGGACCGCGGCGCTGGTGTTGGCCGCTTGCATCGATCCCGGCGGCACGATGGTTATCGTCATCGACGCGGTTCCCTGCACGGGCAGCGGCGGCAGCGGGTTGCGGCTCTTATCGCCCACGCTGGCCGCGTAGATGGTTCCGTTGGCGGCCACGGCCACCGCGGTAATCTCGCGGCGCGGCGCTTCAAAGAGGACGTAGCCTTTTCCCTCAGGCCTTTTACCGTCGAGGCTGATGCGATAGACCAGGCCGCTTCCGTCGGAACCGGCGATCAGGTTGCCCGTCGCGTCCCACGCGAGCGAGCGGATGTGCTCCTCGTCGCTCCGGAAGAAGAGTTCCGGCTTCGCGCCGGGCTTGGTTACATCCACGCGATAGATCGCTCCCGGCCCGCCGGTGGCGATGTACAGGCGGCCTGCCGCGTCAAAGCTCATCTCCCAGATGTAATGCGTCTTGGCTTCGGATTTATCCGCGCCTTTGTCTACGCTTTTCTCCGCAGCCGTCCTGCCGTCGTTAGCCGTTGCATCGTCGAGCTTGGCCGCATCGAAGACGACCGTCGCGCTGCTCTCATCCTGCTTGGCGGTGGCGTCGGCTTTCAGGCGATAGACCTTGCCGCTGGGCAGCGTAGCCACGTAGAGCGCGCCATCCGGGCCAAGGCGCACGACTTGCACGGCCAGGTCTTTTGTCTCGAAGAGCGTGAAGGGCTTGCCGTCCAGCGCGATGCGCAGCACGGTGGCCGGCGAAGCGGTTCCAACGAAGGCCACGCCGGCTTTGTCCACAGCGACTGACCAGACGTAGGTCGAGGGCGTGGTGGCCAGCTCACTCAAGCCCGGCCCCTCGCGCAGGTGGCCGTCGCTGGTGATCGCGACGCCTTGCGGGGTGCCCTTTTCAAACTCCTCCAGGCGCGACTGGGTCCACAGGTGCGTGCCTTGGGCTGAGGCGGTGAGAGAGGCAACGGCCATCACGGCCGCGCCCAGCGCAGCGAGACGGAGGACAAAATGGAAGCGGCGAATCTGACGGGAGAAGAAAAACATTCTGCGGTGAGTTTACTAAAGTTGGGTACGAAGGGGCATATTACCGGTAGCAGTAACGAGTGGTGCGGCTCGCTCGGAAGTGAGGATTGGGTTAGGATAGGAGCTAGAGAAGCATCCGGGGAGGATGGAATGACGACAATCCAGCTCACACTACCCGATCAACTGGCGCAAGAGGCGGAGCGCGCCGGGCTGCTCTCGCCTGAATCGCTGGAGGAGTGGCTGCGCAAGCAGTTGAAGGCGAAGGCCGCCGAACAGTTGTTTGCCGCCATGGACCGCATGGCTGCCGTGAACGATCCTTCGTATATGTCGCCGGAGGAAGTTGCCGAGGAGATCAAGGCGATGCGTGCGGAACGGCGCGCCAAGGCCTGCGTCTGATGCGATTGGTGCTGGACACCAACGTTGTGGTCTAGGGCCTGTTGGTTACTTGCTCGTCTCAGTCTGAGACCTGCTCAACCAGCCTGAGCGCGTTACCAATTCTTGACCAGTCTTCCAGTTGCTTATCCCAGGATCGATTGATCTTACCCTTGGGTCCACAGTGACCGACTGCAAAAACTTGGATACCGATTCGCGTCAGCCAACTTCCCCCGGCCGCAACCGTAATTTTCTTCGGCGCGCATTCGATTTCGAAAGCATGTAAAGCAGCCAGCCAGCCGCTGGCGCCCATCGCAACTACAATATGAGGCTTTAATTCCTTTGCAAGCGGACGAAGATGAGTGACAGCGCAATTTCGGACCCACGAAACTGAAATTGTTTTGTCCATAGGAGGGTTCTTCAGGCAAAGGATGGAATTTGTCAGATAAACACGCGTCTCCAGATCGGGTCTTGGTGGTCTGGTTGGCTTCAGACCTATATGTGTAAGAAGTTCGTATAGATTATCGTTCGTCTTGTTTTCCGCATTATCCTTGCCCCTATTCCTTTCAAAATAGCCCACGTCGCCGAAATCTTGGCCAACCATAAGAATGTGCGGTCTCGGATGCCCGAGCCATTGAGACCAATAGCTGATAACATCTGGGTCGAATTCAAAGGAAGCGCCCGAATGTATCTTGCCAGGATTGCGAGCCATGCAAACCTGGCAAATTTTTCGAGCTTTAATTAGCTCCGGGGGTTGTTCGCAGGAATGTGATGTCATCTTGCTGCTCCGAAAAAGTCTGGTAGTGAAACTCAGTGCCGGAAGTGCCGCATGCCGGTGAAGACCATGGCCATGCCCAGCTTGTCGGCGGCGGCGATGACTTCTTCGTCGCGCACCGAGCCGCCGGGCTGGATGACGGCGGTGGCTCCGGCAGCGGCGACGGCTTCCAGCCCGTCGGAGAAGGGAAAGAAGGCGTCGGAGGCGGCGACGCAGCCCTTGAGCGGCAGCACGGCCTTCATTGCGCCAAAGCGGGCGGCATCCACGCGGCTCATCTGGCCGGCGCCGACGCCGAGGGTCTGGCCGTCCTTAGCATAGACGATGGCGTTCGATTTCACGTGCTTGCAGACGCGCCAGGCGAAGAGCAGACTGCGCAGCTCCTCGGCCGTCGGCGGACGCCAGGTGACCACCTTCAGGCCGGGATCGAGCGCGGCGGTGTTGACTCGGCCGGTGTCGGCGTCTTGCATCAATAAACCTCCAGACACGTGCTTGACCACGGGCCTGGGCGGCGCAGAGCGCACTTCGACCAGGCGCAGATTCTTCTTGGATGTGAAGCGCTCGCGGGCCTCGGCGGAGAAGCCGGGAGCGGCGATGGCCTCGACGAAGAGCTTGGCGATCTCCGCCGCCGCGTCGCCATCCACCTCGCGGTTGATGCCGATCACCCCGCCGAAGGCCGAAACTGGATCGCAGGCGAGGGCTTTGTTGTAAGCCTCAAGGATCGTCGAGCCGGTGGCCGCGCCGCAGGGGTTGGTGTGCTTCATGATGATCGCGGCCGGCTCGTCGAACTCCTGCACCAGCTCCCAGCAGGCGTCCAGATCGACGATATTGTTGAAGCTGAGTTCCTTGCCTTGCAACTGCCGAGCGCCAGCGATTCCGAGGCCAGAGCCGTCGGCATAAAGCGCGGCGCGCTGGTGGGGATTTTCGCCGTAGCGCAGCGACTGCGCCAACGGCAAGTTGATGCGCAGCGTCGTGGGCAGGCTGCTCCCATCCAACACGGCGGCCAGCTCCGGCGCGGGCGCGTCGGCGATCCTGTCCAGCGTGTTGGCGATGGCTGTGTCGTAGGCCGCGGTCAGCGAGAAGGCCTGCCGCGCCAGCCGCCAGCGCGTTTCGCGGCTGAGAGAGGCGCCGTGGGCGCTTTTCATCTCTTCGATCAGAGCAGGGTAATCCGAGACGCGCGTCACGATGGCCACGTCTTCAAAGTTCTTGGCTGCCGAGCGCACCATCGACGGGCCGCCGATGTCGATGTTTTCGATCAGATGGCCGAAGGCGACTCCGGCCTGCGCGGCAGTCTTCTCGAAGGCGTAGAGGTTCACCACCACCATGTCGATGGGATCGATGCCGTGCGCCGCGACCGCGGCCTCATGCTCCGGGTTGCCGCGAATGTAGAGCAGGCCGCCGTGAACCTTGGGGTGCAGGGTCTTCACGCGGCCGTCGAGCATCTCCGGAAAGCCGGTCAGCTCGCTGATGTCTTTCACGATCAAGCCCGCCTCGCGCAGGGCACGCGCCGTTCCGCCGGTGGAGACCAGCTCCACGCCATAACCCGCCAGAGCCTGGGCAAACTCCACCAGGCCGGTCTTGTCGGTCACACTCAGCAACGCCCTCTGAATTCGCTTTTCCGCACTCACTTTTGCACTCCTCGATCCAACAATTTTTTTGTATTGATTCAAGGATACGGGATTTGAGGGCAGGGAAGACACCTTTCCGCCGGGAATTCCGGGACGATTTTCTCGCGGGAACGCTGGAGAGCAGACCACATCGTGGTACAGCGCACGTTGGTTTGTTGCGAATGCAGCATCCGGCCGCCTTGCCGCCGGAAATGCTTTAGAGTTGAGTAATGGGAAGTTCTCCCCTCACTTCCGATCCTGAATTTCTGCGTCCGGAAGGCAGTTTCAATCCGCCGCCTCCTCCAGTGCGCCGGCCGCGACGCTCGTGGTCCTACGCGCCGGCGACCTACGTGCTGGTGGGCATCAACTGCCTGGTTTTTCTGGTCATGGTGGCCCACCACGTCAGCATGGGCAATCCCACCTCCGATCAACTGCTTTACTGGGGCGCTGATAACGCCGGCAATGTGCTCCTCCAGGGCCAGTGGTGGCGCATCGTCACTGCCATGTTCGTGCATGTGGGTATTCTGCATCTGGCAACGAATATGTGGTGCCTGTGGAACCTGGGTCTGCTGGCCGAGCCGCTGATGGGTTCGACGGGTGTGTTCGCGGTCTACATTCTAACCGGCGCGGCGGGCAACCTGCTCTCCACCTGTGTGAACTGGTTTTGGTTCAATCAGGACTGGGTGAAGTTTCACGACCTGGGCGTCTTTCCGGCCGGCGCGGGCGCTTCGGGCGCGGTCTTTGGCATCGCCGGAGCGCTGATTATCCTGCTCAAATCGCATCGGCTGCCGGTGCCGCCGCAGGAACTGCACAAGCTGCGCAAGTCGGTGATTTACTTTGCCGCCATCAACCTGGTGCTGGGCCTCTCGATCAGCTTTGGCACCATGGTGGCGCACTCCGGCCTCAGCATCGACAACATGGCCCACCTGGGAGGATTCAGTAGCGGCTTGCTCTTCGCGGCCCCGATGGTGCCCCGGATTGGCTCGCCCCGCGATCTGTTTCTCTTCCGTCTGCGCATGGCCATGGTCCTGGTGGTCGGAATCCTGGTGCTCTTCGGCTTTTATCTGGCGCAGTTGCCCCGTTAACAGAACTTCGCCGCGCCGCGCGCATCCTGTGCAACAATAACTTCCGTAAGCTGGCCGTCAGTTGTAAACCCCTGGAGGCAGACCATGGAACGCCGCGTATTTCTCAAGCAGGCCGCCATCACCGCCGCGGCCGTCGCATCCACCAGCCAGATCAACGCGTCGGCCCCGACGCCCCACAGCCCCATCGCCCGCCGCCCGCTGGGCAAGACCGGCGAGCAGCTCTCCATCATCGGCTTTGGCGGGATTGTGGTGATGAATGAAGAGACGGGCGCGGCCTCCAACATTGTGGCCGAGGCCGTGGACCGCGGCGTGAACTACTTCGATGTCGCGCCCAGCTACGGCAACGCCCAGGAGCGGCTGGGACCGGCGCTGGCGCCCTATCGCAACAAAAGCTTCCTGGCCTGCAAGACTGACGGCCTCACCAGGGAGGCCGCGCGCGCGGACCTGGAAAACTCCCTCAAACTGCTCAAAACCGATCATTTCGACCTCTACCAATTCCATGCACTCACCAAAATGGCGGACCTGGAGAAGGCGCTCGGCCCCGGCGGCGCAATCGAAACGATGGAAGCTGCAAAGAAGGAAGGCAAGATCCGCTTCATCGGCTTCTCCGTTCATTCGGCGGAAACCGCGTTGGCGGCCATGGACCGTTACCACTTCGATACGATTCTTTTTCCCATCAATTGGGTTCTCTTCACCCAGGCCAACTTTGGCCCGCAGATTCTTCAGCGCGCCCAGGAAAAGAAGATCGGCATCCTGGCCCTCAAGGCCATGGCCAAGAGCGTGTGGCCCGCCGGCGAGAAGCAGAATCATCCCGTTCCCAAGTGCTGGTACCAGCCGGCGGCTTTTCCCGATGAAGCCTCGCTCGGCCTGCGCTGGACCCTTGGACATTCCATCACCGCCGCTATCCCGCCGGGAGATGAACGCTACTTCCGCCTGGCGATGGATGTGGCGCAAAACTTCAAGCCGCTGGATGCGGCCGAGGAGCAGGCTTTGCTCGCCGGAGCGCAGGCCGCCGAGCCCATCTTCCACCTGGGGAATGACGTGTAGGGCGGCTATAGCGGTTCTCCAATTGCTGTACACAGGAATCATGCCGTAGAGTGGCTTTTTCCTCAAGAAAAAGCCACCTTCGACAAAACCGGTAAGGACATATGTATTGGAGAACCGCTCTATTGGCCGAAGCCTGCCGTTTACCGTGTCGCCGTGGCGGCGAACTTCTTCACCATGGCCAGCAGCAGCTTGCGGTCGCTGTCGTTCAGGTTC
>PLPA01000106.1 GCA_003159355.1 Acidobacteriaceae bacterium
GCCAGCGGCTGCATTCCGCCGCCGCCGATGCCTTGCAGAACCCGCGCCACAATCAGCATGGGCATGGTCAGCGCCACGCCGCAGAGCAGCGAGGCCAGTGTGAAGAGCAGAATGGAAAACAAGAGGAGCTTTTTGCGGCCGATGCGGCGCGCGATCCATCCGGCGGCGGGCAGCATGATGGCATTCGCGACCAGATAGCTGGTCAGGACCCAGGTGGATTCGTCGGTCGAAGCGGATAGGCTGCCGGCGATGTGCGGCAGCGCGACGTTGGCCACCGAGGAATCCAGAACCACCATGAAGGTGGCCAGCATGACCGACCCGGCAATGGTCCAGGGGTTTGCCTTAGGCTTCCATTCGTGATGTTCGTCCTCGATCGGGTTCAGCGTTTGGCTGGCGGCGCTCATCCGGCTCTCCGATCCAGCATGTCAAGATGCAGCGCTGGAAGCGGCGGGCGGCAGGCTTTCAGTTGAACTGTCCGCATATTCAGTTCAGTATACGCGACCGCTATCATCAGTTCTCCGTTGACGGGGCGCGGCGGCGTGAGTATTCTGCGGAAGGTGGAGGAACCACATAGCTATGAACAGACGTGACTTACTGAAATCACTGGGCGGCGCGTATTCCGCCCTGGCGCTGTCAAGATTTGCCCAGGCCCAGGCAGCGCAATTCAATAACTTTTTGGGAACCAGATCTTCCTTGCAGGGCTACCGGATTCCTGACTGGTTCCGCGATGCGAAGTTCGGCATCTGGTCGCATTGGGGCCCGCAGTCGGCGATAGAAGATGGGGATTGGTATGCCCGCAATATGTATATTCAGGGATCGGAGCAATACAACTACCATGTGGAAACATACGGCCATCCATCCAAGGTTGGCTACAAGGATCTTGTGAATGACTGGAAGGCCGCCAAGTGGGATCCGGAACACCTGATGTGCCTGTACAAGAAGGCCGGGGCAAAGTACTTCGTCAGCATGGGAGTTCACCACGATAACTTCGATCTTTGGGACTCGAAGTACACGCGCTGGAATGCCGTCAACATGGGACCGAAGAGAGACATCGTCGGAACCTGGCAAAAAGCGGCGCGCAAGCAGGGTTTGCGCTTCGGCGTCAGCGAGCATCTCTGGATCAGTTACAAGTGGTGGGCGGTGAGCCACGGCGCCGACAAGACCGGGCCGCTGGCGGGCGTTCCGTATGATGGCGCCGACCCGCAGTACGCAGATCTCTATCATGACGCCGACTGCGCCCGCTTCGCCGACAGGCTGGATTGGAACGACGACGGAATTCCCAATTCATGGAAGCTGCATTACCTTGACCGCATGACCGACCTCATCGACAAATATCAGCCCGATTTTCTGTACACCGACGGGCATCTTCCCTTCGAGGATGTTGGACTGAAGATGGTGGCGCACCTTTACAACGTCAGCGCGCAGGCGCACGGCGGCCGGACCGAGGCGGTCTACACCAGCAAGGAAGAGACCGATTGCGCCATCGGCACCTGCCTGCTGGATCACGAGCGCGGCGTCAGCGACGGCATTGCCAAGAACCCGTGGCAAACCGACACCTGCATCGGCCAATGGCATTACAAGCGCGGCCAGCAATATAAGACGGCCAAGAAAGTCATCGATCTGCTGGCCGACATTGTGAGCAAGAACGGCAACCTGCTGCTGAATTTCCCGCTGCCCAACTCCGGCCAACTGGATTTGGAAGAGATGAACGTGCTCGAAGGCATCACCGCGTGGATGGCGGTGAACAGCGAAGGCATTTATGCGACGCGCCCGTGGAAGATTTACGGCGAAGGCCCTTCGACCAAGAATAAAATCGAGACCGGCAACTTCAACGAGGACAAACAGAATGATCTCACTGCCGAGGACGTTCGCTTCACCACCAAGGGCAGCACGCTCTACGCCTTCGTGATGGGCTGTCCAGAAAAAGCGGCAGTGATCAACGCGCTCGGACTCGCCAGTCCGCAGAATCCGGGCAAGATTCAACGAGTGGAAATGCTGGGCGGCAAGGGCGATCTCAAGTGGAAGCAGGACGAAGCCGGATTGAGGGTTGAAATGCCCGCGGAAAAGATCTCCGATGTCGCGATCACGCTGAAGGTCGAACTGACATAGCATTTTCTCCGGGGCTCAAGCGGTATATGATTCTTGCGGCTATTCGTGCCGATAGGAAGTGTGTTTGCGAAAGAGCGGGAGGAAGAGCGATGAAAGACAAGACCAAGAAGAAGCACCCGGAAGCTGATCAAGCGACGACGCACTCAAAAGGCAAGCAGAAGCACGGCGACCTGCCGGCGCCCGTGCTGGGCAATGCCGATATACTGCACCTCGGAAAAGACTGCGACTACGTCAAAGAGCTGAGCCGCTTGCAAGTCGAACTCGTCAAGCTGCAGGAGTGGGTTAAGCAGGAAGGCCTGCGGGTTGTGATTCTGTTTGAGGGCCGCGACGCGGCAGGCAAGGGCGGGGCGATCAAGCGGATCACCGAATCGCTGAATCCGCGCGTCTGCCGGGTGGTGGCTCTGGGCACGCCCACCGACCGCGAAAAAACGCAGTGGTACTTCCAGAGATATGTTCCCCACCTGCCCGCGGCCGGCGAGATGGTGCTCTTCGACCGCAGTTGGTATAACCGGGCGGGCGTCGAACACGTGATGGGCTTCTGCACCGAGGCGCAATATCAGGAGTTCTTTCAGAGCTGCCCTGAGTTTGAACGCATATTGCAGCGTTCGGGGATTCGGCTGATCAAGTACTGGTTTTCGGTGAGCGACGAGGAGCAGGAGCGGCGCTTCCAGGACCGCATGAAGAATCCCACCAAGCGCTGGAAGCTGAGTCCGATGGATCTCGAATCACGCAAGCATTGGGCCGAGTACTCGCGCGCCAAGGACGAGATGTTCGCCGTGACTGACACCAAAATGTCTCCGTGGTATGTCGTGAATGCGGAGAACAAGAAGTGCGCGCGTCTGAACGTGATCCGCCATCTTCTGTCGATGTTCGTCTATCGCGATCTGACGCCGGAGCCGCTGGAACTGCCCAAGCTGGAAAAGTCGAAGTACGTGCGCCCGCCGATCCAGGAGCAGAACTTCATCCCGAAGGTTTACCAGTAGGGTGCCTGCGGGAATTATTCGTTTCAACAGCTTTTTCGCCGAAAGGGGAATCGTTCGCCTCGCCGTGCGAATCAAAGAGATGTATCCAGCTTCCTATGAACAAAGCTGGTTGAGAGTTGGGTCTTATCCATCCTTTCGCCAAAACACGTGGGGATTTGTTAACCATTTAGCAAGTTAGCCACCGCTTCGCGGTGATAGCGAGTTCGCAAGTTAGCGGGTTCATTGCCGGCGTAACTTGCAGAACGAGTCGGGCTGCTCCCGAGGAGCGTACATTCATGACCTTATCTGCAATTGAAATCGACCATTTGAAGCAAGCTCATACGATCGAGGGCGTGTTGCCGGTCATTGCCGGCCGCTGGAGCGCGCGCTCCTTCGCCGACCGCGAGGTCAGCCCTGCCGACCTCGCCAAAGTCTTTGAAGCCGCCCGCTGGTCCGCCTCGGCCTACAACGATCAGCCCTGGCGCTTCCTCGTTGGCCGGCGCGGCTCATCGACCTACAAGAAGATCTTCTCGACGCTGGGCGGCTTCAACCGGGATTGGGCCGGCGTCGCGCCGGTGCTGATTCTGGGGGCGGCGAGCGCCACGTTCAGCCACAACGGCTCTGCGAATGCGTACGCGCTCTATGATCTGGGGGCGGCCGCCGCGGCGCTGACGCTGCAAGCCAGCGCGCTGGGCCTGAGGTCTCACTCGATGGCCGGCTTCGACCATGCCGCCGCCCGCCAGCTCTTTCAAATTCCAGACGACTACCATCTCGGCGCGGTGATCGCGCTGGGCTACCAGGGCGAACCCTCGGCCCTGGTCCAAGAGAACCTGATTGCTCTGGAAACCACCCCGCGCACCCGCAAGCCTTTGAGCGAGTTCGTCTTGGAAGAATGGGGTACATCGGTTGACCTGGGCTGATCCGGCTAGGCGGGTTGGGGTTCATGGTCTCCCACCCTAGCCGCAAAAACAAAGACGCGGCGAGGGTGGGGCACCCAACAATCTGGGGTAATCCAACTAGACCGGACGGGGTTTCTGGTTTCCCAGGTCTGAAAATCCAGACCTGGGCCACCCAGTGTGACTGCGGCGTTACAGTGGTAGCTGAGGGTTGCTTTGACCAACGCGCGCCCTATCCGCAAGACGCCCGCACGCCGGCTCAGGCCCCGGCGCACGGCCTTGCGTCGGCGGCGCATGAGCTGGCGGGGCCGGCTGACGCTGGCCGCGTTCGTATTGGTTGCTGGCCTGCTGGCCTGGGGAGTGGTTGCCCGTTTGCTGGCGCCCGCCTCCAACACCGCGCTCACCCGCTTTGACGCCATCATTGTGCTGGGCTCTCCGGTGGACAGCGACGGCAACCCTACGCCTACGCAGTTGGCCCGCGTGACCGAGGGCGTGCATGAGTATGAGCGGGGCGTGGCGCCACGGCTGATCCTGACCGGCGGGGCGGCGCGCAACCAGTTTGTCGAGGCGCGGGTGATGGCGCGCTCCGCCCACGCGCAGGGCATTCCGGAGACGGCCATTTTTGTTGAGCCGGAGGCCAAGGATACGATTCAGAACGCCTGTTACGCGGTGCGGATCATGAAGGCGCACGGCTGGCGGTCGGCGGAGGTGGTCTCCAGCGCCAGCCATCTGCCGCGCGCCGGCATCATCTTCAGCGGCCTGCCGCTTGCCTGGTGCACCCACGCCGCGCCGCCGCTGGAACCGGAGTCTGCGGCTCACCAATGGGTTGCGGAGGCCGTCGAAGACCTGAAGACGATGCGCTACCTGGTCTGGACACGCTGGAGCGAGCGCTGCGAGCCGTAGGACCGGGGACTAGGGACTGAGGGACTGGCAAGCTGCGGAGGTTGGCGGGATTTTTTTAGAAGACGCCCGCAGATGCCGCCCGGTTCGCATTGTCCACCATCGGCATCGTCTAGTAAGCTGAATAAGATGCGTCTCTCCGTAAGTCATACCGCCGCTCTTGCCGCCGTAGCCGCTTTGGCTTTGTCGTTTGCAACCCGCGCCCAGGCGCAAAGCACCGCCTCTCCGACGGCCGGCAATGGTACCTACATCGCCAGCGACCCGCTGGCGAATGTGCGCTACGACAACCGTTTCGATCTATCGCTGGGCGCGGCCTACGGCCACATTCATGCCGGACCTGTTGCCCTGCAAGGCGCTAACCTGGGCGGACTCGATCTGACCGCCTCCTATTGGTTCAGCAAGCGCTGGGCCGTCGAGGGCTCGGGCCGAAGCTATCTGGGCACCAGCGGCGTCGCCAGCGTGGGGGGAAGCAATTCAGGGCTAAATGATGTCAGGGGCCCCTTCGTTGATCAGTACCTTTTCGTTGCCGGACCCGAATGGCTGGGGCCACACAACAAGCACGGCGATGTGATGCTGCATGTGCTTGCGGGCGGAGCGCACTTTAATTCTCATGATTCGCCGCAGACGCCTGCGAGTGTGGGTTTCTACGACAATCAGTTTGCTCCTGCCGCGGTCTTCGGCGGCCACATTGACCTGAACCGCACGTCACGCTGGGTTTTCCGCGTCACGCCCGACGCGCTGTTTACCCGCTATGGCTTTAATTATCCCGTCGTTCCCACGACCTCAAGCCCGCACAATAACTGGAACTTCGGGATCTCGGCTGGCGTCGAGTACAAGTTCAAGACGAAGCGCTAGCAGATCGGCGCCCAGGCCAGTGAGCCGGCAGCAGCCGCACCCAAACGGCATTTTCCCATTCCGGAGTTTCCTTCGATGAAGCTTTGTCCGCAGCGGCTCTGGAGTTGTCTTTGGGGCACCCAGCTTCGGTAATATGTGAAGGGCAGCCGAAGTCTCCGGGCTGTGGTATTCTCCATCCTCCGGCAATTCCTGGAAAATATTGTTGCGGGAAGGTATGCTGGATTGAAGATCGGCGCTTCCGCCCCCGGCGGGGATGCACCCGGCGAGCATCAGCACGAAGGCAGGGTTCAGCAATGAGAGACACACTTGGAGTATTGCTAGCGGGCGGCGCGGGAGAACGGCTCTTTCCCCTCACCCGCGATCGCGCCAAACCGGCCGTGCCCTTTGGCGGCCACTATCGCATCATCGACATCACTCTCTCCAACTGCATCAACTCCGGCCTGCGCAAGGTCTTCATCCTTACGCAGTACAAGGCGCTCTCGCTGAACCGGCACATCCGCGAAGGGTGGACGGGGATTGTGGCCCAGGAGCTGGGCGAGTTCTTCGAACTGCTGCCGCCCATGCAGCGCACCGGCGCCAATTGGTACATGGGCACCGCCGACGCGGTTTATCAGAATATTTATTCGATCGGCAGCGAGCAACCCAAGCACATGATCATCCTCCAGGGTGACGCCATCTACAAGATGAACTACAACCGGATGCTGGAGTACCACAAGGAGACCAAGGCTGAGGTCACGCTGGCCACGCTGCCGATCTCGCCGGACGAAACGAAGCGCTTCGGCGTGGTGGAGGTGGCCAAGACAGGCGAGGTGCTGGGCTTCCAGGAAAAGCCCGTCACCACCAGCTTCCGCTCACCCTTCAATCCCGGTTCCGTGGATGCATCGATGGGCATCTACATCTTCAATACTGAAGTGCTCCTGAAGGCGCTGATCGCCGACGCCGAGGACCCGGCTTCCAGGCACGACTTTGGCCACGATATTCTTCCCAGCATGCTGGGCAAGAAGAAGATGATGGCTTACAACTTTGTGGACGAGAACAAGCAGCAGGCGCTCTATTGGCGCGACGTGGGCACGCTGGACGCCTACTACGACGCCAACATGGACCTTTGCTCGGTTTCGCCGACCTTCAACCTCTACGACAAGAGCTGGCCGATCCGCACCCGCGTGCGCCAGTATCCGCCGGCCAAGTTCGTCTTCGGCGAGCCCGGCCGCTCGGGTATGGCGGTCAACTCGGTGATCACCGCCGGCGTCATCATCTCCGGCGCATCGGTGACCAATTGCGTGGTCTCGCAGGATGTGCGCGTCAACTCCTACTCGACCGTGGACGCCAGCATTATCTTCTCGCACGTGAACATTGGGCGGCACTGCCGCATCCGGAGAGCCATCATTGATCGCCACGTCCACATTCCGGAGGGCACCATCATCGGCTACGATCCGGTCGAGGACAAGCGCCGCTACTTCGTCACGCCGTCGGGCCTGACCATCGTCACCCGCGACGCCTCGCTCTTCGAGAATCCGGTCGAGCCGGAGTTCTCGCAGGGGTATTAGAGCGGTTCTCCAATACATATGTCCTTACTGATTCTATCGAAGGTGGCTTTTTCTTGAGGAAAAAGCCACTCTGCGGCGTGGTTTCGGTGTACAGCAATTGGAGAACCGTTATAGTCCCTGTTCACGCTTCCCCGGCGGGCGGAGGCTTTTCATCGCCTCGGAAAGGGCTGACCCCCGCCTGCGGAATCGTCCGCCTCTCTCTCATCTCCGATGGGTAAGGATACTGACAGGTAACGGTTCGACACATTTGCCTAGTCCTGCTAGACTTTTTCAAACATCCCTTGGTCAGGAAACGACATGGCTGCCCAGACGAAATCCCATGAATCAATGAGCAGCCGCTTGGCTGAGTTTCGCCTTATTCCGCGCATAGAAACCGATCCCTGGACAGTTTCCTTCGCTCAGACCACGCTGGGCAAAGCGGCCATGCTGGCCGCGTTCGGCGGCGGAATCCTTGTCTTTATCCGCGATCCTCTCTCGTGGCTGGCATTCGTACTGGGAGTTACACTGATTACTTTTTTGCCAGCGCGACGGCGCTTGATTCTGGCCGTCGCCCCCATACTTTTGGTTGTTCTGCAAACCTTCCAGAAACCGTTGCTCCTGGGCTTGAATTTGGCGGTCATTGCGTTTGGGATTTTCCTGTACTGGTGCGCCATCCGCTGGCCTAAATCGCTGTTTGGGCAAAGGCCGGTTGCGTTCCTCCTTGGCGGATTCTCCGCGCTGATCCTACTGGCGTGCGCGACCGCGCCGTATTCATTGGCGTACCCGATTCTATGGGATCTAGTCGGTCTCATGGCAAGTTATCTTTGGTTCATTGCTTATGCGGTGAGTGACCGGAACTCGCAGCCCGCGCGCGATCTTACCATGGAGCTGGCGTCCTTTCACCCGGTGTGGGGGTCTTCAAACACTCCATTCCCGAAAGGCGCTGCTTATCTTCGCCGCATCGAGGCGCAGAATCCGGAGCAACAGGCAATTGTGCAATTGAAGGGATTGAAGCTGCTTCTGTGGGCTATTCTGCTGGCGGTCTTTCAAGTCTTCTGGAATCAATTTTTCCACGGTTATTTGCGGATTCCGCTACCGGATCAAGCTCTGGCCATGAGCGTGCGAGGGACGCCCGCATCCTGGCACTTGTGCTGGGAGTGCCAGATACTCGCGTTCTTTGAGAGCATTTTAACTCTCTCGATTTTTGGACACAGAATCATCGCCAGTTGCCGCATGGCGGGATACAACGCACTTCGCAATACCTACCGGCCGCTGTCTGCGACAACATTGATAGAGTTTTTCAATCGCTTTTATTACTACTTCAAGGAATTGCTAGTCGATTTCTACTTCTACCCTGCCTTTTTCCGTTATTGGAAAAAGCATAGGCGCCTGCGGATGGCCTTCGCTACCTTTGCTGCCGCCGGCTTTGGGAATGCGTTCTACCATTTCACGCGGGACTGGCAGATCATCCGGGATGATGGACTTTGGACGGCAATCAGAAATTATCAAACGTTTTTGTTTTATTGTATTGTCCTTGCGGCCGCATTAAGTCTTTCACAAATGCGCAGGCGCGGACCCATGCCTGTCGGATTTGTGCGGGGGCATTTCTTGCCCGCTTTGGGCGTTGGGATTTTCTACTGCTTACTGAATGTATTTGTAACGAATGAGCGGGGTTATTCGCTGGCAGAACACTTGAGGTACCTAGCAAGTTTGTTCTTTATCAAATTTTAGGGAGGATATATGAAGGGAAAAGCAGAAATACGTGAGTTTGTACAAGGTCTCCTGACCAACTATGGCGATGATGAACCGCTCGCAAACGGTGATTCTCTGTTGCTCAGTGGGCGTCTGCAGTCAATCGATGCAGTGGAAATCATTATGTTTCTCGAGCAGACTTTCGGAATCGATTTTGCCCAGATCGGTTTTGACAAGGAGTTGATCGACAGCGTCGACGCTATCGATGCCACGGTCCAAACTACTATGAACTGCAAGAAAGAATGAATTCCTGGATGGACAAGCGCACTGGCAACTCGAGAGTCGCACGGGCAAGTGACAATCAGCTCGCAACCGGCCATGCGGAAAATGTACTGAAGGTATTATCCGCATACCCCGGAGTGCTTGAGGCGGCTGTTTTATTTGATACACGCGACGGATTCATTGCTTTTGTCGTGCCTAATGACGATTATTTGGACGATGTTCTAGGCCGGAAGAATTCGGAATCCATGATCATCAACAGATGGCAAAAAGCAGTCGATCTGACCCAGTTCGTGAAGGGGACGGCTCCTTATCCCGTCGGACTTAATACTCAGGGATGGAATAGCGCATACACGGGCCAGGAAATCCCCCGCAATGAGATGCGCGAATGGCTTCAGGTATCTGCAGACGAAATCCTCCGGTTAGCACCAAAGGTGCTTTACGAAATCGGTTGCGGTACTGGGATGCTTTTAATGCAAATTGCCCCAAGCTGCGACCGCTATGCCGGGGTAGATTTCTCCCCCGCAACTCTGGCAAAACTTAGAGAACAGTTGCAGTCAGTCCCTTCTTTGGCAGGGAAAGTGGAGGTGATTGAGCGGCGGGCGGACGACTTTGGCAGCCTTGATTGCAATTCGTTCGACACCGTAGTGATGAACTCCGTGATTTTCTACTTTCCTAATTTGGCCTATCTGAGTGATGTTCTAGAGAAGGCAATCAATGTCGTAAAGCCTGGCGGCCACGTTTATGTCGGAGATGTGCTGAGCTTGCATCTTTTACCGGTCTTCGCTTCTTCGATCGAGTTATTCTTGGGAGATGATGAACTAAGTGTTGCAGGGTTACGCGAGCAGATCAGACGGCGAGTGAAACTCCAACCGTGGCTATTCGTTTCTCCAGCATTTTTTCTCTCCTTGCCCCATCGTTTTTCCAAGGTGTCGCGGGTGGAAATACGACCGCGTCTTGGCCGCGCGTCCAACGAGGTCACGGGATACCGATTCAATGCGATTATTCATGTCGGACATAGTGATGAGTCAGCGCTTGAGGTTGCGTTTGAAGATTGGACCGAGCGCGAATTGAGTCTTCAAGACATCCGCACGATGATGCGTCAGCGCACCGAGGCTTTCGGCATTATGCGTATCAGAAATCGACGTCTGGAGAAGGATGTGAATGCTTTCGAAAGGATCTGGCCGGCCGACGCATCCCTGACTACGGCAGAGTTCAAGCACCAATGCGCGGAATACGTGATGTCCGGAATCCACCCACAGGATCTGATCGAGTTGTCCAAAGAGGAGTCAGGCTTTGAGATTCAGCTTAGTTGGGCGGCTTGCCGCCCCGATGGGAGCTATGACGCTGTCTTTTCCCCTGTGCGACCTTCGCAATTTCAATCGACTCGGCGGATCCTCTGGCCAAAACCGGAGCCGGCTGATTTGTTGTGCTTCGCGAATGCGCCCGGACAAGAGAAATATCGTGCTCAACTAATCGAAAGTATCTTGACGCACTGCAGACAGAACTTGCCTCTTGACTTGGTCCCTCGCGATGTCACGCTCGTGGACATGCTGCCCAGAACATCGAATTGAACCGTTGAGGCGATTGCTCTTCTGAGGTATAGACAGGTGAGTTCTTAGAACCAGATGGGTTCCAGGCGAAATGGCCTTTAATGACTACGCAGAAGCGCGGCGGAGTTCTAAGGAAAGCATCATTGATTCGTCTTGTTACATTTCTCGTTCAAAAAATCAAGGAGTTGCTTCCGGTCCACTTTTCTGTTGCTGTTCAGGGGTAACTCCGGCAGGACGAGGAAACGGCTAGGCACCATGTAGTTGGGGAGACGTTGCTGCATTGCGGCCTTTATATGGGATGTTGGACCAGCGAAGCCGCCGAGGAAGGCCACAATGCCCGAGGCACTGCCTCCATACTGCGGCCATGCAACGGCGGCCACTGAATCGCAACCCGATACGTCGCGCAGATGGAACTCCACCTCACCGAGTTCTATGCGATACCCAAGTACCTTTACTTGATGATCGATCCGGCCTAGGAAGTGAAACACCCCATTGCTGTCCTTGTATGCAAGGTCTCCAGTCCGGTACCAGCGCTCGTCGTCAATGTCCACAAAGCTTGAGCGGGTCTTCTCTTCGTTGTCAACATAGCCGAGCGCAAGTTGCGGACCGGAGAGGAGCAGTTCTCCACTTTCGCCGTCGGCAACCCAAAGTAATTCTGGCGTGGCAATAGCCGCCTTCATGCCGGGATATGGTCGGCCGATCGCGACCCAATCTCGCGTCACTGCGCAGTCTGGTCCGTAGTCTTCGCCGAGACACATAACCGTTGCCTCTGTCGGGCCATACATATTAGTAACCGTCGAGAACGGCGCTGCCGCCTGCCATGCCGCGGCAGTAATGGAAAGAAGTGGTTCCCCGCAGAACAGTGTCTGTCTTAGTGAGGGAAACGCTCCGGGTCTCAGAAAGTTCATCTTAGCCATAAGAGCCGCAATGGAGGGCACGGAATACCACGTTGTAATCCCGTGCTCCTGTATGAATTTAGCTGGAGCCATTACCTGACTCTCGGGAATGATATGTAAAGATGCGCCAACGCGCCAAGTGGAAAACATATTATAAACCGAGATGTCACCGCTGGTAGGGCTGGTTTCCGCCGCGCGATCATTTTCAGTGAGTGGATACTTTATATCGAGCGCCCGGAAAAAATGGTCGACAGCTCCGACCGGGATCGCGACGGCCTTGGGAACGCCGGTGCTCCCGGATGTGTAGATCATATAACCAGGTGCTGCATGGTCCAAAAAGACAGGTTCCATGAAGCTTACGGCGGATGGTAATTCGTGGTAATCCGTTGTGCTCGAAGTCGTGGCGTAAGGAATATGTTCTTGCCGCGCAAGTACTTTGGTGGGGCATGCATCCAATACGCGCGCGCTTAATATCTTCGATCCAGTGCTGTCTGCAATTAGAGCATCCAGGCCACTGCGATTCAGAATTCCAATAAGGCCTGCTTCGGGAAGCGCCAGGTTGATCGGAACATAGGCCGCCCCGACCCAGGTCGTCGCCAATATCCCGATGCAGGCATCTGCACTGCGGGAGGCAAGGATTCCAACCCGTTTCGGCGTAGCGCCACGGCTGCACAACCAGTTAGCGATCCGGAGCACCTCTTCGAGCATTTCAGCATAACTGTATTCCTTGCCATCAGCCCAGAGACCCAATTTCCCCGGGTTTCTGCGCGTTGATTCGTAGAAGGGCAGGGCAAGGTTGAAGTTCGTCACGGCATTTAAGTTCGCGCACATTGGTTTTGGAACTCCCTGTTGAAGAGTATAGAGGCCCCTGTCTTTATTTCGCTTGGCTCTCGCCATTTGGGAGGATTATACAACTCTAGGGTATAAGAGAACCGGATGACCGTGATCACGATTTTGAACACTGGGATTATTGTGCTACACCTGAAGGAGATGAAGATGCCCGCACTCACCCTGGAGATGATTTCCCTGCTCTCCCGCATACGCGAGCTGGCCGAGGATGCGCCGACTCTGAAAGCGCTGGAGAGAGGCGTCGTCGAGGCCATCTCCGAGCGGCTCCCTCATTACAACTGGACCGGCTTTTATTGGCTCGACCCCGGCGATGCGGAGACGCTGGTCCTGGGCGCTTTTGTGGGCGAGCCGACGCCGCATGTGCGCATTCCTGTCTCGCAAGGCATCTGCGGCGCGGCGGTGGCCGCGGGCGAGACGGTGGTGGTGGACAACGTGAAC
This sequence comes from Acidobacteriaceae bacterium, assembly GCA_003159355.1. Taxonomy (GTDB): domain Bacteria; phylum Acidobacteriota; class Terriglobia; order Terriglobales; family Acidobacteriaceae; genus Telmatobacter. The sequence goes on from PLPA01000106.1 coordinate 12,956, forward strand.
GCGGACCCGCGCTATCTTTCATGCTCGATCAAGACAAAGTCCGAGATCGTTGTCCCCATCCGCGCGCACGGCAAAGTCGTGGGCGAGATCGACATTGACAGCCACACGCCGGCCGCCTTCACGGAGATTGACCGCGTATTCGTTGAAGAAGCGGCGCGCATTGTCGGTGCGTTTATTGAGGAGCGTTCCGGCAAGCCGATCTAGTGGTTGGCTTTATGATATTGTTCTTCACTCGCGGCACCGGAGTCTCTCCTTTGGGCGCATCATCGCTGGTCCTTCGGTGGTAGTTCAACTCCGTGGTAATCCTGCGGGGTTGAACAAAGTTCTCCACTGTCACGCCCGCATCGCAATGTTTACCCGTTACACTTTCCTCATGAGCCTTCGTCTTTACGCCGCCACCACCAGCCAGGGCAAGCTGCGCGACTTCCGCACGGCCGCCGAAGCCCACGCACTCGACCTTTCGCCTCTTCCGGGAATCAAAGAAATCCCCGCGCCGGAGGAGGACGGCCTGACCTTCGCCGCAAACGCCACGCTCAAGGCTGTTTACTACTCCCGCTTTGCTCCCGGCGAGTTGGTCTTGGCGGACGACTCCGGCCTGGAGGTGGACGCACTGGACGGCGCTCCCGGCGTGCGCTCGGCCCGCTTTGCCGCCGACGCCGGACTGATCGAATCGAGTCTGGCCGGATCGCCTGGCGCCAACCATACCACCGACGTTTGGAACAACATGGAGCTACTGCTGCGGCTGGCCGGCGTGCCCGCCGTCGAACGCACGGCGCGCTACCGCTGCGTGCTGGTGGCGGCTCGCGACGGCACGGTCCTGCACACCGCCGAGGGCTCTGTGGAAGGGCTGATTCTTGAATCGCCGCGCGGCACGGGCGGCTTCGGCTACGACCCGCTGTTTTATCTGCCCGCGCTCGACCGCACCATGGCCGAAGTGGACCTGGAAACCAAGCACTCGCTCAGCCATCGCGGGCGCGCCATTGCGTCACTGCTGGCGATGATTCAGGCCTAATCTTCCCGTTTTCTTGTTCAGGGGTGAAAAAGCCCGCGGAGCGTCCTTGACGAATGTGATGCAGAACACCAATAATGAATCAAAATCAGGCCGCGCATCCCCGTTCCTTGATTCGAGTCCGCTGTCTGCCAGAACCCGCGCCTGCAAGCCTTTAGGAGCTCACACCGCTATGGTCACCGCTCAATCCCCTGCCGCGACTCCCCAACGCCCAATTGTCCGCTCCGGCGTTCAGCCGCTGCGCGCTGGTGAGGGCTCGTCCTTTCTCTGGCGCAAACTGCATTCGCTGCTCGGCATCATCCCGCTGGGCGCCTTCCTGCTGGAACATATGCTCTCGAACTTCGAGGCGCTCAAAGGGCCCATCGCATACGGAGAACAGGTCCGCTTCCTCAACAGCCTGCCGCTGGTGCGCGTGCTGGAGTGGGTCTTCATCTTTCTGCCCATCCTCTATCACGCCGGCTACGGCGTCTGGATCTGGCTGCGCGGCAAGTCGAATATCGTCTACTACCCCTGGGCCGGGAACTGGCTCTACGTCGCCCAGCGCTACACCGGCCTCGTCGCCTTCGCTTACATTTTGCAGCACGTGATTCGCCAGCGCTTCATGGGCGTCAGCCTTCCCGATCATCCGATGGAAGCCTTCGCCAAGGTGCAGCACGAGCTGGCCAATCCCTGGATGCTGGCCGTCTATGTCATCGCGATGATCGCCATCTGCTGGCACTTCTCCTACGGCGTCTGGCTCTTCGCGGCCAAGTGGGGCATCACGCCCGGCACACGCGCCCGCAAGCGATTTGGCTACGTCTGCGTGGCGCTTGGTCTGGGACTCGCCGTCATGGGCCTCTGGAGCATCTGGGCCTTCGTCCGCTGATCGCTGAACACTGTTCACTGCTTCTATCCGAAAGGAAAGTTATTCATGGCATCACCCAGAATCATCGTGGTTGGCGGAGGCCTGGCCGGTCTCGCGGCGGTCATCAAGATCGCCGAGGCGGGCGGCAACGTGGACTTATTCTCGATTGTCCCGGTCAAGCGCTCGCACTCGGTTTGCGCGCAGGGCGGCATCAACGCGGCCAAGAACCTCAAGGGCGAGGGCGACACCACCTGGAAGCACTTCGACGACTCCATCTACGGCGGCGACTTTCTGGCCAACCAGACGCCGGTCAAGGCGATGTGCGAGGCCGCTCCGGCGATTATTGATCTTTTAGACCGCATGGGCGTCACCTTCAACCGCACACCTGAGGGGCTGCTCGATTTTCGCCGCTTCGGCGGCACGCTCTACAACCGCACCGCCTTCGCCGGCGCAACCACCGGGCAGCAGTTACTCTACGCGCTCGACGAGCAGGTGCGGCGGCATGAGTCCGAGGGCAAAGTAAAGAAGTATGAAGGCTGGGAGTTTCTCTCCGCAGTGATCGATTCCAAGGGCGTGGCGCGGGGAATTACCGCGCTTGACCTGCGCACGATGGAACTGCGCAGCTTCCCTGCCGACGCGATTATCCTGGCTACCGGCGGCATCGGAGCTATCTTCGGCAAGAGCACTAACTCCGTGGTCTGCACCGGCTCGGCGCAATCGGCGGTCTATCAGCAGGGAGTAACTTATGCGAACGGCGAGTGCATCCAGGTCCATCCCACCTGCATCCCCGGCGAAGACAAACTGCGCCTGATGTCGGAGTCGGCGCGCGGCGAGGGCGGCCGCGTCTGGGTGCCGCGCACGGTCGGCGACAAGCGCCCCATCAAGCAGATTCCCGAGGCGGAGCGATTTTATTTTCTTGAGGAGTGGTATCCCAAATACGGCAACCTGGTCCCCCGTGACATTGCCACGCGCGCCATTCATAAGGTGGTCT